>JAQYAS010000017.1 GCA_029338615.1 Clostridiales bacterium | reverse complement strand
GACGAGTATTGCTGCCTTGTACTCGGCCTTAAGGACTCTGACGCTGCAGATGCATTTGCTGAGGAAGTATACAGTTCATTTGAGAAGTTCAATGAACATTGTGACAAGCCTTACAAGGTCAGTGTATCTCTTGGAAACTGTCAGATCGTAGAATATAACAAGAAAGGTCTTCAGAATGCCATGACCATGGCTGATGAGAAACTGTACGAGGTGAAGAAGTACAGGAAGAAGGACGTTGTTAAGGTTAAGAATTGATAATTTATATAATAAATAAAAGGTATGATCAGGTTGCGTTGAGTGCAGCTTGATCATACCTTTTTTTAAAATCTATGCTCCCAGGGAAAATGTCTAAAATGTATAAATACAGAAAAAATATCTAATAATACTTGTGTGATGCATATTGTTCACGGAGGTGTTGTTGAGATGAAAAGAAATGATCATGGATGGAAACTGGTTTCGGATTCCGGCTGCGGTCTGCTTGTGCCAGATGGACTGGATGGAATAGACATAGATTATGCTGAGGTTCCGTTTACAATATCTGTTGATAACACAGATTATATAGATGAGCCGGGTATAGATATAGGGAGGATGCTTGAACATATTGAGAACAGTAAGTCAGGCGGCAGGACGAGCTGCCCTTCGCCGCATGCATGGCTTGAGGCGTGGGGGGATGAGGAAAATGTTATTGCATTTACGTTGTCAGCTGCATTGTCGGGAAGTTATAACAGTGCCATAGCTGCAAGACACATGGCACTTGAGAAAGACCCGGACAGGAATATTGCGGTGATAAACACATGTGGTGCCGGGGGGCTTCCGGAACAGATGACAAATATAATATATGAAAGTATTCGTGATGGTGATTCATTTGATGCCATAGTAAGCGCTGCCGACAAAGCAGTGCGGGAGACGCGGGTAATGTTTGCCTTGGGGAGTCTGGACAACCTGATAAAGGCGGGCAGACTAAATAAGCTTGTGGGGTATGCGGCTCATAGATTCAATATATCCGCAATAGGCGTGGCATCACCTGGTGGACGAATTGAACTCATACACAAATTCAGAGGCATGAAGAAGATATATGGCAAGCTGATAGACACTCTCCGGGAGACGGGATTTACAGGGGGAGAGCTGGTCATAAGCCACTGCATGAATGAGGATGGCGCAGAGAAGCTGGGACATCTCATCAAAGCTGAATGGCTTGACACGGATGTGAGCGTCGTATCTGCAAGCGGATTGTGCAGCTATTATATGGGAAAAGACGGGATGATAATAACATATCATGAGTAGACTGCTGCATGGATAAATCGTATAAAATGCATGGAATAGATAAAATAATGGAAGGCAGCCACACCTTCTATTATTTTTTGTGTATTAACCTATTGACATAGTAGGTAAATGGGAATATCCTATTTTTGCGAGTCAGATATTGACTTATTACGCCAAATAATTGCGGATGAGAATGACTGTCTGAATGATTGTAAGTTTACGGTCTGATTATGGTCATACTCATATGTAAGGAGGACATATAGATATGGTGATTTCTTCAAAGGGAGAATATGCCCTGAGGGTCATGGCGGACCTTGCCATAAATCACGACGGCAGATTTATTCCGTTAAAAGAAATAGTTCAGAAAGAGGAACTGTCCCAGAAGTATCTGGAGAGCATAATGCGTATGCTGTCCAAGGCCAACCTGATAGAGGCGGCCAGTGGACATGGTGGCGGCTACAGACTCAAAAAAGCCCCTGAGGAATATACACTGTGGGAGATACTTGAACTCACGGAAGGTGGACTTGCTCCGGTGGCATGCATGAAGAACAGCGCAATGACCTGTGACAGATCCGGACAGTGTTACACTTTGCCGATATGGCAGGGACTGGCGGAGTTGATACAGGATTATTTCCAGGGTAAGACACTGGCGGATATAGCCAGAAATGTGGAATGAGCAGAGTAGTGTGATACAAGCAAAAAGATAATTAAAGCGGGACAATTGAATCGCCGGATATAGAAGTGATAAAACAATTGCCGGGCTTGGTATAAAAGGAGGCAGACTGATGTCAGATAAAAAATTATTGGAAGTTAAGAATTTACATGTTGATGTTGAGGATAAACAGATCCTTCACGGTGTGAACCTGGAGATCGGCAAGGGTGAGACACATGTACTTATGGGACCTAACGGAACTGGAAAGTCAACTCTTGGATATGCACTAATGGGCAATCCTAGATATACAGTCAGAGAGGGCGAGATATGGTTTGATGGTAAGAATATCACAGAAGAGGCAGTCAATGAGCGTGCAAAGGCAGGAATATTCCTCTCGTTCCAGAATCCTCTTGAGGTGCCTGGTGTGACACTCAGCTCATTTATAAGAAATGCCCTTGAGCAGAAGACAGGCAAGAGAATCCGTCTCTGGGATTTCAAGAAGGAGCTTGAGAGAACCATGGAGATCCTTCAGATGGATCCATCATATGCGGAGAGAGACCTGAATGTGGGATTTTCAGGTGGTGAGAAGAAGAAGGCAGAGATACTTCAGCTTCTGATGCTCAAGCCGTCACTGGCAATCCTTGACGAGACAGATTCAGGACTTGACGTTGATGCAGTCCGTACAGTATCAGCAGGCATCGAGGAATACCAGAAGAATTGCAAGGGAAGTCTGCTTATCATCACACACAGCACCAAGATCCTTGAGTCGCTCACCGTTGACTACACACATGTCATGGTTGAGGGCAAGATCATAGAGACGGGTGATGCATCACTTGTGGACAAGATCAACGAGTCAGGATTTGCGGAGTATGAAAGGATATAGAAGATGAAGGAAAAGACATATGTAGAGGACATAGACAGAAATATATATGACTTCAAGTATGACGACAAGGATGCCTACAAGCTTAAA
>JAQYAS010000016.1 GCA_029338615.1 Clostridiales bacterium | reverse complement strand
TATGAACTGCGTTCATAGCGGCTCCTCCTATCTAAAGAAATCAAGTTTCTTCTCTAATTTGCCAAGTAAAACTGTGAGTACGCCATTCCATATCAAATAGTAGAATGCGCAGAAGAAGAGTGGCCATATTGCACCTGAGATTCCCTGTGAACCTTTCATGAATGCCTGTCCTGCCCAGATGATCTCCTGAAGTGCGATGATACGGGCAAGTGAAGTATCCTTGACCAGAGTTATGATCTCGTTGGACATCGCCGGAACTATCTTCTTTATCATCTGCAAAAGCTTAACCTTGAAGAATATCTGCTTTGGAGTCATGCCGAGCACGAGTCCAGCCTCCTCCTGTCCTACAGGAATACCCTGAATACCTCCACGATAAATCTCTGAGAAATAGCAGGCATAGTTCACTATGAATGACACTGATGCCGCAACAAATCTTCCACCTTCGCCACCGCCCCATACCGGATTGTGAAATACAAGTCCCGGAAAATAATATATGATGAGCAGCTGTATCATAAGTGGTGTACCTCTCACTATCCATACGATGAACTTCATAAGATAGCTGAGCGGTTTAAACTTTGACATGGAACCGAGTGCTATAAGAAGTCCAAGTGGAAATGCACCGAGCAATGTCACGAAGAACAATTTTAATGTCTGTATAAATCCTGTATTAAGAGCTCCAAGTACGACTGGGAGCTGTTCAAAAAACAAATCCATAATAATTTTTCTCTCTAAGTGATGGTAAAAATACTAATTATATCTTATCTATTACTTTGCAAGTGCAGCCTGTACCTTATATGTCTCAGCACACTTCTCCATTGAGCCGTCAGCCTTACTGTCTGCAAAGAACTTGTTGAGCTCGTCTACGAGATCTGAGCCCTTTCTGAAACCAACGCCATACTCCTCGCTGTTGAGACCTACAGTGTATGTGAGTTTGTCATAGCCTGTTCCCTCGCCAACCATAGCTGCTGCCATGAGCGAATCAATGATCGCTGCATCTGATGTTCCAGCTGCAACTTCCATGAGTGCATCTGCCTGTGCCTTTACCGCTGTATAGTTGAGCCCAAGCGCCTTAGCCTGATCCTCTCCTGCACTTCCTGCCTCTACAGCAAATGTAAGCTCCTTGATGCTGTCAACAGTCTGATACTTGTCTGCCTTATCTTTTGGCACGATAACTACCTGAGCATTGTTGCAATATGCGTCTGAACATGCCATTGAGCTTGTAACCTCATCTGTGAGTGTCATACCATTCCATACACAGTCGATGGTCTTGCCGTCAAGCTCCATGATCTTGTTGTCCCAGTCTATCTCCACGAACTCTGCCTTTACGCCTAGGCTCTCTGCAAATGCTGATGCCATATCCGCGTCAAATCCGATCCAGTTGCCTGACTCATCCTTGTAATCCATCGGTGCGAAGTCTGTAACACCGACAACGAGAGTTCCCTTATCCTTTACATACTCCAGATCACTCTTTGACTCACTCTTAGATCCGTTATCAGATCCGCCACATCCAACCAGTGAAAGTCCCATTGCTGCCACTAAGAGCAGTGATAATAACTTTTTCATATTTTTTTCCTCCTAAAATATACTTGGCAGATGCATGAAACACACTACACCGGACATCTGCACGATATATAAGCCCTATTAGGGCACAACACGGTAACATAGTAACAGTTTATCATAGTAAAGTCAAACCTAAGATTGAGGAAATGCCTGTAAATGTATTATGTAATAATAATAACCACAGAAGGTCTTACTCTTCTGTGGTCAGGATGCTCACCATCTGGAATTATTTTACATACACTCTGTCAATATGTATCACACAATAGTAATTTTTATTGTACTCACTAACTTTTTCCTTGATATAGGCTATTATCTGTTCTTCTGACATTTGGTATCCATGTGGCAAAACCACGTCAAAAATCAAATTGGAATGTGTTGAACCCTTTACCATTCTAAAGTCGTGAAACTGAACATTTTCATTTTTTCTGCTATCCTTATTAAGTGATTCTATAATTTCAGTGATCCGCGCTTTCGCAGCATTTGTCTCCTCATCGTCATCTACTATCGGATCCATGTGAATGACAGGCTCACAATTTAATTTTTTTCTGAGAGAGAATTCTATCTGATCGATCAGATCATGCAGTTCAAGAATATCTTCCTTATAAGGAACTTCTGCGTGCAGACTGACCATAAGTCTGCCAGGTCCATAATCATGGACCACAAGATCATGAATACCAAGGATCCTTTTATCACACCTCACGATCTTCTCGATCTCGTCCACAAGCTCTGGTTCCGGTGCCTGACCAAGCAATGGGCTGACCGTATCCTTCATTGCAGTAATGCCAGCTATGAGTATCATTACGCCCACCAATAACCCACAATATCCATCTATAGGTATTTTCCAGAAATGAGCAGCAAGTGCAGATGCAAGAACTACCATTGTGGAAAATGTATCAGATAAACTGTCTTTCGCCGTCGCTATCATGGTCGCACTCTCTATCTTTCTGCCTATACTCCCGTTGTAGAAATACATATATATCTTTACTCCAATTGAAACAACGAGTATTACGGCAACCAGAATGCTGAATTTTGGAAGTTCCGGATGTAGAATCTTTCCGATTGAATCTTTAATAAGCTCGTAGGCCATCAATATGATCATGACTGCTACAAATAAGCCTGATATATACTCTATTCTTCCATGTCCAAACGGATGATCCGGATCTGGTTTTCTGCCAGCTAATTTAAAGCCTATCATAGATATAAACGAGCTTCCTGCATCTGATAAATTGTTGAACGCATCCGCCGTGATCGAGATAGCCCCCGAAAGTAATCCAGCAAAGAATTTTCCCAGAAACAATAATACATTCAAAAATATACCAACAGCTCCACAAAGAACACCATATTTCTCCCTCACCTTGCTATCCTTATAATTATCTGATTTGATCCACAGCTTCGACAATAATGTCACCATATCTTTTGTTCCTCCTAATCTGAATCTCAAAAGTTCTGAAAAAAAGAATCCACAAAAGTGTTGGACTTCTGCGGGTTCTTGATATATCTGAAATGATATATAATTATCTCTTTGAGAACTGTGGAGCACGACGAGCGGCCTTGAGACCGTACTTCTTTCTCTCCTTCATTCTTGGATCTCTTGTAAGGTATCCAGCCTTCTTAAGGATTGGTCTGTACTCAGCATCAACCTCAAGGAGTGCTCTTGAAATACCATGTCTGATAGCTCCAGCCTGACCTGTGAAACCACCACCACATACGTTAACGAGTACATCGTACTTACCCTCTGTGCCTGTAGCAACGAGTGGCTGCTTTACGATAACCTTGAGTGTATCAAGACCAAAGTACTCATCCATATCCTTCTTATTTATAACGATCTTACCAGTACCTGGAGTGATGTAAACTCTGGCGATACTGCTTTTTCTTCTTCCTGTTCCATAGAACTTTGTTGTCTTAGCCATCTGTTAATCTCCTCCTTCTTAGTACTTAATCTCTAATACTTCTGGCTTCTGTGCCTGATGCTTGTGATCTGCACCAGCGTATACGTGAAGCTTTGTGATCATCTCTCTGCCAAGTGGTCCCTTTGGAAGCATTCCCTTAACTGCAAGGTAGATAACATCCTCTGGCTTCTTAGCCATCTTCTCACGAAGAGTTGTCTCTTTCATACCACCTACATAATCTGAGTGGTTGTAGTATACCTTCTGATCTAACTTCTTACCAGTTACCTGGATCTTGTCAGCGTTTACTACTATTACATAATCACCTGTGTCAATGTGTGGTGTAAATGTTGGCTTGTTCTTTCCTCTTAAAATGCTTGCGATCTCTGATGCAAGACGACCTAAAGTATGTCCTGTAGCGTCAACTACATACCACTTTCTCTCTATTGTTGATGGGCTTGCCATAAAGCTCTTCATCGTGGTACCTCCTAAATTATTCTTTTATAATCTTCTTTACTAATGT
>JAQYAS010000015.1 GCA_029338615.1 Clostridiales bacterium | reverse complement strand
AGCTTGAACAGTGTGGTCTTTCCTGATCCACTGCTTCCCACCACGAATACAAATTCGCCTTTTTCTATGTTGATATTGATATTCTTAAGGGCTTCATTTCCACCCGGATATGTCATACTGACATTCTCTAACTCTATCATCGTCGTCTCCTCCGACCTGTATCAAATTTTTTCATTTTTATCTAAAATCCAACAGAATTGTAACAATTCTGTAACATTCTGTCAAGCACTACCATATATTACAAATCTTAATTCTGTTTTGATATTTTACTGCATATCTGCAATTCTGTATTTTACTGATTTCACATTAATCTGACATGAAATTTACGGAAATTACACTATTCAAATTGACCTTATTGTAAATAAACTTTATAATCATTAATTAAGAAAAAATATGGGAGGATTATTACTTATGGATAATCAAAAAGAAGCCATCCGTGACGCACGTCAGCTCGGAATCCCAAAGATGCTCTTACTTGGATTTCAGCACATGTTTGCCATGTTTGGCGCAACAATTCTTGTTCCGCTTCTTGTAAACGGATATTTTGAGGGTCAGGGACTCTCAATTCAGGTAACTCTTGTATGTGCGGGTCTTGGAACATTGTTTTTCCATTTGTGCACCAAGCTTAAAGTTCCTGCATTTCTCGGTTCTTCATTTGCATTCCTCGGAGGCTTCTCTACAGTTGCAAATCTCGACACTGGAATTTTCAAAGACATGACAATGGGCGAAAAGCTTCCTTATGCATGTGGCGGTATCGTAGTTGCCGGACTTCTCTACCTTGTACTTGCTCTGATAGTCAAGCTGGTTGGTGTGAAGCGTGTCATGAGATTCCTTCCACCTGTAGTTACAGGACCTATCATCATCTGTATCGGTCTGAGCCTTGCTCCATCAGCCATATCCAATGCGTCAAACAACTGGCTGCTGGCATTTATCGCACTGGCTGTTGTAATCATCTTCAACATATGGGGAAAGGGAATGTTCAAGATCATTCCTATACTTATGGGTGTTCTCATCTCATATGCTGTTGCTCTTATCCTTCACCTTTGTGGTATAACAAACCCTGGTGGAACGGCTATTCTGGACTTCTCGACAGTTTCCGATGCAAGTGTACTCGGACTTCCACCTTTCCAGATCTGCAAGTTCGACATCACAGCTATACTTGTTATGGCTCCTATCGCCATCGCTTCCATGATGGAGCACATCGGTGATATCTGTGCCATATCAGCAACCGTAGACCAGAACTTCCTTGAGGATCCGGGGCTTCACAGAACACTTATCGGTGATGGTCTTGCTACCTCACTGTCAGCCCTCTTTGGCGGTCCTGCAAATACGACCTACGGAGAGAACACCGGAGTTCTCGAGCTCAGCCGTGTACACGATCCAAGGGTTATCAGACTTGCAGCATTATTTGCAGTTATCCTCGGTTTCATACCTAAGGTTGCGGCTGTTATAAGCTCCATGCCACTTGCCATCATCGGCGGTATAAGCTTCATCCTCTACGGAATGATCTCTGCCATCGGTGTAAGAAATGTGGTTGAAAACCATGTAGATTTTACAAAGTCAAGAAATCTGATCATCGCGGCCGTTATCATGGTTTGCGGTCTCGGATTTACAGACGGTCTCACATTTACGATCGGTGGCACAACAATCACTCTTACAGGTCTTGCCCTTGCTGCCATATTTGGTATTCTGCTGAATGCCATCCTTCCAGGCAATGATTACACATTTGGTGAGAACACCAAGGGTGATGTAAGCCGCGGACTTGGAATGAATCCACAGAACTCTGACATTGAGGCATAATAATTATCTGTATATTATTTATTAGGAGGTTACACAATATGACAGATTACACAGTTATGACACATCCACTTATTCAGCATAAGATTTCAAAGCTTAGAGATAAGAACACCGGAACTGCCGAATTCCGTGCACTTGTTGAAGAGATCGCCATGCTCATGGGATATGAGGCTCTGAAAGATCTTCCTACCGAGGATGTATGTATAGAGACTCCTATCGAGGAATGCATGACTCCGGTCATCGCAGGAAGAAATCTTGCGATCGTACCTATTCTCCGTG
Source organism: Clostridiales bacterium (assembly GCA_029338615.1). Classification (GTDB taxonomy): domain Bacteria; phylum Bacillota; class Clostridia; order Lachnospirales; family Lachnospiraceae; genus Coprococcus. The sequence goes on along the minus strand of JAQYAS010000015.1, from coordinate 26,135 downwards.
CAGGACTTGGAATGGTCAGTGGACTTCAGGCCCTGGTTCCTACAGCCAAGATCGGACACATCGGTCTGTACAGAGATGAGGAGACTCATGAACCTCACGAGTACTACTGCAAGCTCCCTGATCCTATCGATGAGAGACTTATAGTTGTAACGGATCCTATGCTTGCAACCGGTGGATCAGCTGTTGCTGCCGTCGATTTCATCAAGCAGCATGGTGGCAAAAATATCAAGTTCATGTCGATCATCGCTGCACCACAGGGAATCGAGAGACTTCTCAAGGCTCATCCTGACATCCAGCTCTACGTTGGACATGTTGACCGCGAGCTGAATGAAAACGCCTACATCTGCCCAGGACTTGGCGATGCCGGCGACAGAATCTTCGGAACAAAGTAAGATCTTTCAGATGGGATATTTATAATTACAAAGACATGCCGCAGCCCGGCACATATACCGGGCTGCGGCATGTCTTCTTCTTTGTAGTTTTTCTTCTTTTGCTCTTTTTTGTTGTGCCTACAACGGCAATCTTCTCTTCCCAACATTTTCACACTTCTAACATTTTTATTAAGAATTCTTTTTTGATATCCATTTGCAGGCCTTTCATGTTATCATATAGAGACTGGAGGTCTTTTTTATGGAATCACAGAAGAGATATACGAAAAAACAGAGAACACTGGACATTATCGAGAGGTTGAAGAAGGAATATCCTGACACAGTGTGCACCCTCGATACTTCACACGCATGGCAGCTTCTTGTCAGTGTCCGCCTGGCGGCGCAGTGCACTGATGCAAGGGTGAATGTGGTAGTCCAGGATTTATTTGCCAAATATCCGGGAGTAAAAGAACTGGCTGCTGCCGATGTCAGTGACATCGATGCCATTGTGAGACCTTGCGGACTGGGGAAGAGCAAGGCCAGAGATATTAGTGCATGTATGAATATGCTTGTTGATTCCTATGATTGCCAGGTTCCTGACAGTCTTGATGAGCTGCTTAAGCTCCCCGGCGTAGGCCGCAAGAGCGCAAACCTCATCATGGGTGATATCTACGGCAAACCTGCCATTGTAACAGATACCCACTGTATACGCCTTGTCAACCGAATGGGACTGGTTGACGGGATAAAAGATCCGAAGAAGGTTGAGATGGAACTGTGGAAGCTTGTACCTCCAGATGAGAGCAATGACTTCTGTCACAGGCTGGTGGATCACGGCAGATCCGTGTGCACAGCCAGAACGAAGCCGCATTGCGATGCATGTTGTCTAAACGACATATGCAAAAAGATCATCTGATTTATCATACAAACGGAAAGGAGTTACTTATATGGAGTATATGGAGAATCTGACAGAATACGTTGAGAAGCAGGCTTCTCTCTGTCAGCAGCATGATGTGATAGACAAAGAGCTCTATGCCAGATACGGAGTAAAAAGAGGACTGCGTGATGAGAATGGGCAGGGAGTTCTGACCGGTCTTACCAATGTATCACAGATCATAGCATTTAAGGATGTGGATGGCCAGAAGGTTCCGTGCGACGGACAGTTATTGTACAGAGGCTATGATGTTCAGGATCTCGTAAAAGGCGGCAAAGGAAAACGCCATATATTTGAGGAAGCTGCTTATCTTCTTCTCTTCGGAGAACTGCCTACCGAGGCTCAGCTCTCAGAATTCAGCAGTGTCATCGCCGAGTCCATGAACCTGCCGACCAACTTTACCCGTGATGTCATCATGAAAGCACCTAGTGTGGATATAATGAACTCCATGACAAGAAGTGTGCTGACTCTGGCTTCATACGATAATCAGGCTGTCAATCTGGATATAGACAATGTTCTCAGACAGTGTATAGGTCTCATCGGAACATTTCCTATGATGGCTGTGTATGGTTATCACGCATACAACCATTATGAGAACGACGGAAGTATGTACATTCACAGACCTGACAAGGATGCTTCCGTGGCTGAAAACATCCTCAGGATGCTCAGGCCTGACATGAAGTATACCGAGCTTGAAGCAAGAGTTCTTGACATCGCACTTCTGCTTCACATGGAGCACGGCGGTGGTAACAATTCCACATTCACCACAAGAGTTGTAACGTCATCCGGATCTGACACATACTCTGCCATTGCCGCCGCCCTTTCATCCCTCAAGGGAAGGAAGCATGGTGGTGCCAATCTGCAGGTTATGAACATGATGGATGATATAAAGGAGCACATAAAGGATTACCATGACGAAGAGGCCATAGAGGCATATCTGGACAAGCTGCTGAACAAGCAGGCCTACGACCACAAGGGACTCATCTATGGTATGGGCCATGCCGTTTACTCACTGTCAGACCCAAGAGAAAAAGTCTTCAAGGCATTTGTCGAACAGCTTGCCGCTGCCAAGGGCAGGGACGAGGATATGACTCTGTACAACAACATTGAGAAGATCGCACCAAAGCTCATCGCCAAGGAGCGCAAGATATACAAGGGTGTCAGCCCTAACGTAGACTTCTACAGCGGATTCGTGTATGAGATGCTTGGAATTCCTAGGGAGCTCTACACACCGCTCTTTGCAGTGGCACGTATAGTTGGATGGAGCGCTCACAGAATCGAGGAGCTTGTCACTACAGACAAGATCATCAGACCGGCATATAAGAGTCTGGTTAAGTATAGAGAATATGTAGACAGAGATGCAAGATGATCAATGTCTGTTCACGAGAGAGAGTATAACACTTTTAGAAAAAGCCCTGTCAGCCTTATCATTGTTATGTATCCAGAATATAAGACACATAACGATGTATAAGCCTGACAGGGCTTTATGTTTTTACTATTTCTTTTTTGTATCCTCTCTTCAATTCAAATATCCGGGATACGTATCATATGCAATTATTTGTTCTTCTCAATGAAATCAAGAAGATCATACTTGGATATGGCTCCGACACTCCTTGATGCCTCAACGCCATTCTTGTACAATATCAGCGTTGGGACACTGAACACCTTATTGGCTGCTGCAAGCCCCGGATTCTCATCCACATCAACACTGAAGAAGTCCACTTTCCCCTTCATCTCATCAGCTACTGTGTGAAATACAGGTGCCATCATCTTACATGGTCCGCACCATGTCGCTGAATAATCTGCAACGGCTACACCGCACGCCTTTATATCATCAAAATTATCGCCTTTTACTTCTTTAACCATAATAATCATCCTCCATTCTATCCTGATGCACACATACAGCCTACTGCGCTGCACATACATCTGTATATTTTCGTATCATAAACATTCCAGATAATATCTGATAGTATTCTTCCCTTATGTTCAGCTATCTACTCATGTTTTATACATATATTTTGTCATATCCTGACACCCCGGTCAACAATTTTTGCGGATTATTTTTATTATTTAAAATCATCTTTTAACTACAAAACTGCCCTCCTCACTGATGTTCCGGAATCCCGGACACCCATTCCAGCGAAGAGGACAGCTTTATTTTTTATTCTATATAATTCTATGCTTCGATCGTCAATCCAGCAGCTTCTTCATACTGTCAAGACTTATGAGAAGCGTCGATGAATTGTGAAGCAGCGCTGATGTGGTTGGCTGTATAACTCCCATCACGCCCAGGATAATGAGTCCTGTGTTGATAGTCACTATCTTTCGATAGTTCCTGTTGATCCTGTTCATCAGCTTATTGCTGAGCTCCTTAAGTGTTACGAGCTCGTACAGATTGTATGCACTGACAGTTATATCTGCGATCTCTCTGGCAATCTCCGCGCCATCACTTACGGCAATTCCCGCATCGGATGCCGACAGTGCAGGTGAGTCATTGATTCCATCTCCCACCATGATGACCTTTCGACCCGCAGCCTTCTCAGTCTCAACAAACTTTGCCTTGTCCTCAGGAAGAACCTCTGAGTAATACTCATCAACTCCTACCTGCTCTGCAATAGCCTTGGCCGTTCTGTCACTGTCTCCTGTCATCATGACAACCTTCTTGATGCCCAGCTTCTTGAGCCTTGAAACAACCTCGGCCGATTCCTGTCTCACCGGATCCTTGATGGATATGACTGCTGCCAGCCTGCCATCGATTCCCATGAACAGATGTGAATGAGTCTTGGACAACGACTCGTACAGCTCTATCTTATCCTCAGGTATCACACAGCCCTCATCCTCAAATACGAAATGATGGCTTCCTATGACAACCTTCTTGCCGTCTATGCTTGATGAGATACCGTGAGCCACAACATACTCAACCTTGGAGTGCATCTCCTCATGCTCCAGCCCCTTGGCTGCAGCTCCTGCCACAACCGCTCTTGCCATGGAATGAGGGAAATGCTCCTCCAGACATGCAGCTATTCTTAACAGTTCATCAGCATCCCTTCCGTCAAATGACACAACGCGTACAAGCGTAGGTGACGCCTTTGTAAGTGTTCCTGTCTTGTCAAATACTATCGTGTCTGCATCAGCTACAGCCTCCAGGAATTTGCCTCCCTTGACTGTGAGATGATGTTTATTCGCCTCCTGTATAGCAGACAATACCGCTATAGGCATGGACATCTTCAACGCACATGAATAGTCAACCATGAGAACCGCAAGTGTCTTGGTGACATTCCTTGTGAAAAGATATGTGAGGATGGTTCCACCGAGTGTCCATGGCACAAGACCATCTGCAAGATGCTCTGCCTTGCTCTCAAGTCCTGACTTAAGCTTCTCTGACTCCTCTATCATCGCAACAACTTTATCATATCTGCTGGTTTTTCCAGTCTTCAAAACTCTGACTACCAGCTCACCTTCCTCAACAACAGTACCTGCATATACACTGTCTCCGTGTTCCTTATGGACAGGTACTGACTCTCCGGTGAGGGATGCCTGATTGACCATGCCCTCTCCCTGATCCACAATTCCGTCAAATGGAATGACATTGCCCATGTGTACCACTACCAGATCATCCTTGGCAATCTTTGAACTGTCCATGAGTACATCACAGTCATCCACACGCACCCATACCTTATTGATATTGAGCGACATGCTTCTCGCCAGGCCACCCACTGACTTCTTGTGTGTCCACTCCTCAAGGATCTCACCGATCTCCAGAAGGAACATGACTGATCCTGCTGTTGCAAAATCATTTGTCAGGATGGAGGCTGTTATGGCAGTTGCATCGAGAACCGGCACCTCTAGCTTTCTGTTTGCAAGACACTTGAGTCCCTTGCCTATATACCTGATAGCCTTGACAGATGTCAGACAATACCGAAGCGGCATTGGAACTATCCATTTCTTGATCATGTACAAGGCGGTCTTCCAGAAAAGCTTGTCCTCATACTGTCTGTTCATGACTCTTCCGGATGTCTCTGTGAGATCCGCCGGAATCTCAACCCTGCCATATCCAAACTGTCTCAGTGCTTCTATCACCTCTGTGCGGTCACCATCATATATAATGATCGCGTCACAGGTCCTGTCATGCACCTTAACCTCCTCAACAGCCTCGCAGTTCTCCAGATAATACTGAAGTATGTCAGCCTGTGCCATAGTCATGCGGCTCTGTGCCATGTGTATACGCAGACGATTCTTTGTTTCATTCAAAATTGAAAACTTCAAGATCTTCGCCTCTTTCTTATGTTTTGTATTATACCGATTACTCTTCTACAGACTCTTCTGCTTCAGTGCTCTCAGCCTCTGTGCACTCAGCATCCTCAAAATCAGCCTCCGCTGCCTTCTGAGCCCTTGCCTCATTGATATCCTTTGCCTCTGCGTAGATATCTCCACAGTTCTCCTGGATAGTGTTGGCTGTCTTCATAACACAGTCCTTTGCTCTGAGAACACCAGCTGTACAATGTGTATATACGTTCTTTGCATCCTTGCTTTAGAGAACCTTGATACCAGCTGTTCCAAATAATACTCCACCTACAAATATTCCAAGTTTTTTCCAGTTTACCTTCTTCAAAGTCTTCATCATGTTTTTGTCCTCCTTGATTATATATTTATTCTGATTGATGATGTCGCCACTTATACGCACAGAATACATTTATGACAGGATATGCCTAAATTTGAACTTTCTAATCGCGGTTTGTCCCATCAAACTTCTTTTAACGTAAAAGATGCATTCTCCATCATCACATAATATAGAAAGAGTCTGCATCTGTTTCGTGGCATTTTTATTTTCTGTAAGTATATCACCGCCCCCCTGCATTAGTCCAATATAACAGAGCTTATTTAATCCACTTTTTTTCTCAATAAGTATCAATAAGCTATTCTTACACTTATCACATATTGTAATATTGCTTTTTCCCCTTCTATATACTATCTTATTACTATTGGGAAAATCATATATATAGGAGTTTTATGTATGGATAATTTTAATATCAAAAGCATACTGGTTATATTATTTTTATTTTTCATAGGCTGTGTCATGGGCTGGTGCATAGAAGTCATATTCAGGAAATTCTTCTCCAAGAGCAATCCAAGCCACAAATGGATCAATCCGGGATTTCTCATCGGCCCATATCTGCCACTTTACGGCTCGGGGCTGGTGGTGCTTTATCTGCTTTCCCTGATCCATATCGATGCGGTTGACACACATCCTGTTCTGCAAAAGGTTCTGGTGATTCTGATCATGACAATAGCCATGACAGTTGTGGAATACATAGCTGGCCGTATATTTATAATAGGGATGAACATCAAGCTTTGGGACTACTCAGATGAGTGGGGCAATATACAGGGAATCATCTGCCCACTGTTCTCATTCTTCTGGGGAGTAATAGCAGCACTTTACTATTTCTTCCTCCATCCACACATACTGAATGCCGTGTACTGGCTGGCAGACCACCTGACATTCTCTTTTTTCATAGGATTCTTCTACGGAGTATTCGTGATCGACTGCGTTGTATCGTTTAATCTTATGAACAAGGTGAAGAAATTCGCAAAGGAGAATGATCTTATAGTACGTGTCGAAGAACTCAAGTCACGTATAGCTCTGGATAAAGAGAAATATAAAGAAAAGTCACGTTTCCTTCTTATATTACAGGATCCGGCTTCTATAAGGAGAGCATTTGAGAATAATCCTGAGAGTTTCTCTATAACCAAAAAAATAAAAGAAAAAGCTGAACAGCTCACTGAGAATGTGAAGGAAAAAAGCGAGGCAATCAGTAAGAACATAAAGGAAAAAAGCGAAGCAATCAGTGAGAATATAAAAGAAAAAAGTGAGGCATTTTCCGAAAGCATAAAATCCGCAGGATCAGAAGCCAAAACCCGCATTGAGGAATCTCTTACAGGCAGAGATGAGCCTGATAAAAAACAGTAATATACATCCAGAATACAAAAACCTTATCCATTTGCTTGTAGCAGTTACAAATGGATAAGGTTTTTTTATTATTTCCTGAACTTCACACTGCTCACCGAATATGTTCCCGCTGTGCTGTTCCTGTAAGGCTTTACATAATAATAGTATGTCTTGCCTTTTTTTACACCTCTGTCAATATATGCTGATGCCGAACTTCCCGATATTTTTATAAGCTTATACTTGCCACCTTTAAGTTTTCTGTATATCTTATAACCTCCGGCACCTTTAAGTTTATTCCACGTTACTTTTATTCCTGTAGCTGTACTGCGTGTCTTAGCTTTGACGGTTCCAATATAATACTGGCTCTTCGCAGAACCCTGGCCTGTCACATAATTATTGTACGCAACAACCTTATATGTGTATGATACTCCACTTTTAACTTTTGTGTTTACCATACTGCATATCGATCTGTTTCTTACAGTTTTTATCAGAGAATATCTGCCTTTTCCTGTTCTGCGGTATATTTTATAACCCGTGGCCTTTGATTCCCTGTTCCAGGTAAGCTTTACTCCTGAATTTACATTGGCAGTTTTAACGTTTATCTTCGCAAGTGTAAGTTTTGGAATTGTTGTTTTCTTGATGTACTGACAGTCTACACATGTATATTCCTTCTCACCCGTTGATGTGTATGTTGCTACCTTTTTCACTGTACCCGCATCCCATACATGTTGAAGGCACACTTTAAGAGTTCCTACCAGCCGCTTCGTTGCCGTCGGCTCATTTGACAGGACATATACAGCCTTGCCCTTGCTATATCCCATGCCATATATGTTGATCTCAGGGTCATATTGAGAATCATCTATATATCCGGCAGCCTTACACACCGGCTTGGCAGCATCCAGATCTATACTGTAAACCATCCTGCCTGTACAGAAATACAGCGTCTCCTGTACAAGGAATATTGATCCATACTGACCTGGATAATACCCACCTGTTGTGGAAGGCCACAATTCCTTTTGATTTACCCATATTATATTTGTATGGTTTCTGTAACTGGATTTAATTATCTGATAGTATGTGTCATCATCCGGTGACTGCCTTATGCTGTACCAGTAATTATTCCTATACCAGATAACCTTATTTACTCCTGTCCACATCTGACCAGACTCATATTTTTTGTCGACAGCCTTCTTATAAGTTCCCTTCCACACTGAGCCAACCACCATATCTGACCTATCCTTGGAACTTGATGCCAATGTGAGCTTGTTCATAGTGTCATAACTCACAAGAAAATAACTGTGAAGGGATCTCCCCGGAAGATCCTGTGCCGGATCATCCCATGTCGCATCCACATGATACCATTTTCCATTTATCTGTACTACATTCCAGGCATGATTGATATTTACACTTGAGGCCATACCACATGGGATTCCGGCTTTCTTCAAAAAATACCACATGGTCTCAGCATATCCCTGGCACACTGCACTCTTGTTTACCAGTACCCCATACATATCATATTCATGTTCTGAGCCCAGAGTATTATTGATATAATCATAATAATCGTACTCAACTGTAGAGGTCAGATATTCATGATAAGCCAGAACTATCTCCTCATCAGTCATTCCCTTGATGTTCACCGCTTTGTTTACTCTGGCTACAGCTTTCTCCAGCTGTTCCTTTTCATCTCTGGCATTGCTGTCATATATGAACTTCAAAGATGTAACTTTTCCCGAATTATCAAACTGGTACACATATGATTGTACATATACGAGTTCCGGATGGTTATTTACAATCCCATTGCATATAGATGCCACATTGCCTGTGGTTATACCCATTCCCTTTACATTTATCTTGGTGCTGAATTTTTTTATTCCAGCAACAATCTTACTCTCATACTTAAAAGTCGTTGTCGCTGCCAGCGATGCATTTTCCTGAAACAAGCCGCCATGCATTATCGTGTCCGATAAATCTCCATATCCAATTCCTTCCGCTCCGTTATCGCTCTGCTGTGCATATTCATAATTTTCCGGGGCAGGATCAGCTGTGGCAGATTTCACGCTTGGATTTTCCACTGCACAAAACAGTGATATTGCTCCAACTAATATACAGCCAGCCAACATGCTTTTATGTCTCTTCACGTTTAATCCCTCTTTTCATTCCTATCATTTTCTTTTCACCTTTACAGACGGTGACATGGCACTGTACGTCTTACCATTCAAAGCTCTGACCGAATATAAATATGTTACGCCCTTTTTTGCTTTTGTGTCTGTCAGGCTTGACGTTCTTGCAGTGACTGTCTTTAACGTGGCCCATTTCCCTGAAGAGGTTCTCCTGTATACTCTGTAATTTTTTGCACCTGAAACATTTGACCATTTTACCTTTATACCATTCTTTACCACTCCTGCTGAGGCCTTTGGTGTTTTGATATAGGTTATCTTACTTGTCGTACATGTGCCGGTGCTCGATCCCTTATAAGGTTTTACCATGTATGTATATACTGATGAACTCCTTACTCCTCTGTCAGTATATGCATTGACGGAGGCTTTTACAACTTTGATCCTTACATATCCTCCATTTGCCGTTTTTCTGTATATGTTGTAACCATTGACTCCTGATGCTTTGTTCCAGCTAACTCTAACTCCATTCGATACATTTACAGTTTTTGTTGTTGTATTACCTATTCTCAAAATGCTGACTACTTTTTCTCCACCGTTCACATTACTATTGTACGGAACTATCTTATATGAATATGTAACACCTGCTTTTACTGAATTATCAGCCATTGCAACTATCTGTGCACTTGTCAATGTTTTAATCAACTTATACCCGGATGATAAATTTTTTCTATATATCTTATACCCTTCTGCACCAGCTATCCTACTCCATGTAAGCTTTATACCTGTTCGATCATTTACCGCCTTAATCACAGTTTCTGACATATGTAATCTTGATATCTTCTCTGTCTTTATTTCGCCACAGCTTGTGCATGTATATTTTCTTGTGCCTTCTGTCTTGTAGGTTGGTGCTGTTACTACCACTCCGGCATCCCAGACATGCTCTGTGCAGATCAACTTATCTATTGATTCTGTCTTTGTCTCGCCACAATTAGTACAGGTGTATTTCTTTGTTCCCTCCGTCTTATAAGTTGGCTCTGTTACTACCACTCCGGCATCCCAGATGTGGCTTGTACAGATATCAACTGTATATTCATCATATTTTTTAATATATTTTGTCGAATCAGTTGAATCCTTCTCTCTGTCAAGTTTTGGCGAAGATGCAACGGCATATACCAGCTTTCCATATTGCTCGCCAAGTGCATACATATTGTTGCCAATACTATAACTGCTTCGTATATTTACTATCTCCGTTGCCTTATATGGCGTTATCGACAGGTCTATCTTATTCAAACTATCCGGTGTAGAAAAATACAGATTATTTCCCTGTATGTATATAGCTCCATACTGCCCTGGGTAGTATGAATTCTCAGATGCCATCCATTTGGCTGTTCCCGAATAAATATTCTGAGTTGAACCCGTAGAATATTTGTATTTGCTTATCTGATATGTGGTGTCACCTGAACCTTTGCCAATTGTATACCAATAGCCATCCTTACAGAATAACATCTTAGTTACCCCATTCCAGAACTTACCGCTCTCATATGTTGTATCAGTTGCAGCAGTATATGTCTCTCCTCCCCTCACACTTATCACCATATCAGATCGATCTTTATTGTTATGTGCTTCTGCTGTGAGTGTATTCATAGTCGGGAAGCTGACAAGGAAATATCTGTGAAGAGACTTCCCCGGCACATCCCACACCGGATCATCCCATGTTACATCGATATGATACCAGTTACCATGTATTTTAACCACGTTCCATGCATGATTGATGTTAGCACTCGATACTATGGAACACGGGATTCCCGCCTGCTTGAGGAGATAAAACATGGTTTCTGCATACCCCTGACATACCGCACTGTGTTTTACAAGAGCTCCATACATATCATATTCATTCTCTTCTCCAAGAGTATTTGTCAGATACGCTTCATACGCATATGCAACTGTAGACGTCAGATACTCGTGATAAGCAAGCACTATTTCCTCGTCAGTCATTCCGCTTATATCTACTTTGCGGGCTAATGTCTCCAATGCATTATCAAGTTCCCTCTGTTTGCTCTTTGCATCGGCACAATAGGTTACATCCACTCTTGTAACATTGCCAGTTCCCGCGCTGTAATAATAAGTTACATCATTTATTCCTATTATCTCAGGATGAGCATTAATTACAGCCCTTATTGCTCCATTTCTCGCCTCTTCTAACGGAAGTCCAATATCCGAAACATCAATACTGGCCGAATATTTTCTGAATCCCTCTGTCAGACACGCATCCAGTGCTGTCTCATCATATGCCGATGCAAGAGATGGAGAATCGTTGTCATTGTCAGATATTCCCAGACCTCCGTGCTGCAAAGTATCAGACAAATCATCCTTTTCTCCCTTTTCCACTTCACTCACGGTGCCGATATTGTCTGATGCATATGCCGAATAAGAATATCCGGTATTGACCAGAGTTATCGCAGCAAATGCAAGTATTCCTGCAAATATCGCTTTCTTACATTTCAACCCAAGCGGGGGTATTTTTTCGTTCTTTATTGTATGTATCTCTTTATTGCAGCCCATATTTAACCTCCCTATCACCTGTAAAAATCTTCATCGCTCATTATTCTTATATATTATTATATAATAAACACGATGTTCTTTGATACCACCTTGGCTCATATTTATATATCTTGTCGGATTTGCCAAATTGCGCAACCATGAGCAACTCAGTTTTTTCTCTTCACATCTTCTTCTTTTCCTTTATTTATGCCGTTTTTGTCACAGCGAGCTATGTGTATCAAAACACATCTGTGTTTTAATCATTTGTCTATTTTGCATAAATATGCTTGTTTTTTAATTTTTTTATTGAATTATATTGCCATTTATGCTAATTTAAAAGCACAATTTACGCAACCGTTTGCGCGTATCTTATAAACATATTGGGGCAATTTTCTTTTACCCATAGGAGGTTACATACATAGATGAATACAAACAAACTTTTCCCACAGATAGATGGTATATTACACGGCGGTGATTACAATGCTGAACAATGGCTTGACCGCCCTGATATCCTGGCAAAGGATATCGAGATGATGAAGGAGGCCGGAATGACATCAGCCACACTTGGAGTTTTCTCCTGGTCTGCTTATGAACCTGTTGAAGGCGAGTATCATTTCGACTGGCTTAAAGATGTTATGGACAATCTGTATAATGCAGGTATTTACACAGTTCTCGCCACTCCATCAGGAGGCAAACCGGCATGGATGGCACAGAAATATCCGGAGATCAGGCGCGTTGATTCATATGATGTCAGGGAACACCAGGGCGTCCGTGAGAACCACTGCATGAGCTCACCTGTTTACAGAGAAAAAGTTGCCAATATCATCCGTCAGCTCCACGCCCATGTTGGTAACCATCCGGGGCTCATCATGTGGCATGTGTCAAATGAGTTGGGCGGCGAATGCTACTGCAGTCTCTGTGTGAAGAGATTTCAGAATTATCTCGCTGAGAAATTTGACCACGACATAAACAAGCTGAACAAAGCATGGTGGACAACCTTCTGGAGTCACTCATACAATAGCTTCTCACAGATCGAACCACCATACAAAAATGGCGATTTCAGCATCATGGGGCTGAATCTCGAATGGAAAAGATTCACCACATGGAATATGAACGATTACATGAAGTCAGAGATAAAGCTTCTCCGGAAACTCACCCCTGACATACCTATAACAACCAACTTTATGCAGCTCTACGAGGGTCTTGACTACAGACCGATGGCAAAGGAGCTTGACGTGATCTCCTGGGATTCATACCCCAGATTCCACAACGACTATGAAAGTCTTGCGGACGTCATGGGTCAGAACACATTTGACCACGCAGTCATGAGATCCATGAAAAAGAACAAACCTTTCATGCTCATGGAGAGCGCTCCCGGACTGGTAAACTGGCATCCGTACAACAAGCTGAAGAGACCCGGAATCCACAGATTGTTCTCATACAACGCAATCGCCTGTGGTTCTGATACTGTCCAGTACTTCCAGTGGAGAAAGGGCAGAGGCTCATTTGAGCAGTATCACGGTGCCGTTGTCGACCATCTTGGAACAAATGATACCAGGATATTCAAAGAGGTTGCCGCCCTTGGTGCAGAGCTTAAAGATCTCTCCGAGATAACCGGAACACTCATCCGATCAAAAGTTGCACTGTTGTTCGACTGGGACAACATGTGGGCTATAGATGATGTCAAAGCATTGGGGCAGGAATCAAAGAAATATCCTGAGACCTGCATGTCCATATACAAGGAATTGACAAAACGCGGTGTTGATGTGGATGTCATAGCATCCGATGAACCACTTGAAGATTATGATGTGGTCGTGGCTCCTATGCTCTATATGCTGAGGGATGGCGCTGCCGAGTCTCTCGCTGCATTTGTAAAGAGAGGCGGCCAGCTCCTGGCCACATACTTCACCGGCTATGTTGACAAGGATCAGCTCTGTATCCTTGGAGGATTCCCGGGAAATGGACTTACAGATGTATTCGGAATCATCAGTGAAGAGATTGATACTCTATACCCATCCGACAGAAACAGCGTGACTTTTACAGACGGAAGTTCATGCGAACTTCGCGACTATGCAGAGATCCTGAGAGTTGGAACAGCGGATGTGCTGGGAACCTACGATTCAGACTTCTATGCAGGGAATGCAGCAGTGACTGTAAACAGCTACGGCAATGGTAAGGCCTACTACGTGGCTGCAAGAATAGATTACAGTAAACTCGGTGAGATCATGGAGAATATGCTGACAGATGCTGGTATAACCACAAAGGATATTCCTGACGGAGTTCAGTATCACTGCAGATACGCAGATGATGGAACCGCATATGGTTTCTACCTTAATAATACTGGTGAACCTCAGTCCATATCCGATGTTCATGGAACCAACATTCAGACTCTGAATGTAGTTAATGGTGATCTGGTACTGGATCCGCTAGGAGTATCCATCATCAGAGAGAACATTTAACTTTAGTAATAACTTTTTCCCTCCCTTAAAACCTTTTTAAAAGGCGGTGATACCTTAATATTGTGTATCACCGCCTTGTGTTTTTTACCATTACATATGTCTGTCACAAATGTGTTATATCATTCTGGATATTGGGTGGTCTCATCCGACACCCATCATTAATTGTCGAGTTGTTCAAGCTTATCTTCTATCGCCTTAATCACAATCTTGAGTGCTTTTATTCTTGCATACTTTTTATCATTTGACTCCAGTATGTGCCAAGGTGCAAAGCTTGTGTTTGTCTTTTCCAGCATCTCATCCACTGCCACCTCGTAGCTGTCCCATTTGTCACGGTTACGCCAATCCTCATCCGTGATCTTCCAGCGTTTCTCAGGTGTGTTCTGCCTGAGTGTGAATCTCTCAAGCTGCGTGTCTTTGTCAATCTGGACCCAGAACTTGATGACGATGGCACCCCAGTCGTGCAGCTCCTTCTCGAACTCATTTATCTCGTTGTATGCACGCTGCCAGTCATTCTCCGAGCAGAATCCCTCAAGTCTCTCAACCATGACTCTGCCATACCATGTTCTGTCAAATATAGCCACATGGCCGGACTTTGGAAGTCTTGTCCAGAATCTCCACAGGAAATGTCTTGCCTTCTCATGCGGCTCAGGGCTTGCTATAGGATTTACCACGTAACCACGGGCATCAAGCGCCTCAGCTATCCTCTTGATATTGCCACCCTTGCCTGCCGCATCCCATCCCTCGTAGCCTATGATGACCGGTATCTTCTTCTGGTAAAGTTCGTTGTGCAATCTACCGAGCTTCTTCTGCAGCTTGCCGAGTTCTTCCTTGTACTCCTCGTCCGTGAGCTTCTTATCGAGAGACACCTCGGAAAGCTTCGGGATCTTCTTGAGCGCAAATGTATTCTGCAGTATAGGTACAGCATGCCCCTGATTGAGCAACGCAGTCTCTATTCCCTGATTAATGATATCGAGGATCTGAAGTTCTGCCCATTTTCTCTCCTTTGCATCTATCATGTACCACGGAGCATTTGACAGATTGGTGTCATACATAAAGCTGTCGAATGCTTCAAGATACTCATCGTACTTTTTGTTCTGTTTCAGATCGTGCTTAGACACTCTCCACTTCGTAGTGTCATCTTCAAGAAGTGCCTCAAGCCTTTTCTTCTGCTCGTGCTTGTCTATCTGGAAGAAGAATTTCATGACCAGATATCCGTTGTCCGCCAGAGTCCTCTCAAATCTCTTGGTACTATCAACCCTCTTCCTGTATTCCTTATCTGACAGTTCTCCGGACATCCTGCCACCCACGATATCCCTCATCCAGCCGCCATCCAGAAATACAAACTCACCCTGCTCTGGTATTCTTGTAAAATACTTGTACAAAAACGGTCTGCGTTTTTCCTCGTCCGTGGAATACTTTACCGACTCCACCTGAAAAAATCTAGGATCCATATTCTTGATTATCCTTCCGACAAGACTTCCCTTGCCTGCGGCTCCCCAGCCCTCAAATATGACAAATACAGGTATCCTGCCTTCCTTGACCTTGATCTGATTGCGTGTCAGATTCTCTCTGGCAATTTTTAAGCGAGTGTCTATCTCCTCATCCGATGGACGCTCCGGTCTGTTCCAGTCTTTTAACATGTAACCCACTACTCCTTTCATGTTGTCTATTCATCTGTTTTTATGAATAATATACCCCAATTTACAGAAACAAATGCCGCTTCGCATTTACTAATACAAATGCCGCTTCGCGTCGCGCATTTTTCTTCTTGCTTTTTGCAGACTCGAACCCTTGCGCTGCCGCGCTCCATGTTCGGCTCCGCCGAACGGGTTCTCGTTGATATCGCAAGAAAAAAACAAATGCCGCTTCGCGTCGCTTGTTTTTTCTTCTTGCGATATCATTATACTACTTTCTTTTGAGTTGATACATCTGCATTGTGACATATTATCTCTTTCTTTTCAACTAGTTTACATAACTATACGAATAGGATAGTTTTGTACATATTCACGCAAAGAAAAACCCTGGCAGCGAACAGCCACCAGGGTTCTACTTATCATTATTGATATTATTATTATGACAGCTCCAGATCCGGCTTGCCATACTCAGCAAGCTTCACATCATATGCCTTGCGCATAGCTGCCTCGAATGGTATCTCCTTCATTGGGGCGTCCAGTTTTTCCAGCAGATAATGTACAAAATCAGGATTCTGAATGAGCAGTGGTCCATGAATGTATGTCGCAATGACTCTGTTCTTGCAGATACCCTCATTCATGGTATCAGGATTGCTGCCCTGTCCGATCTCCACCTTGCAGAATGTCATATCCTCCGGTATTCCGTAGGTATGGGCAAATCGGCTTGTGTAACCGATCAGTGTCATGTCGTTGAACTTTGCCTTGATGAGCGTGTTGAAACGATTTGGGGCCTGGCGGACTGAGTACATGCCCGGAACAACGCCAAGTCCGGTAACTCTGGTTCCGTCCTCTCTCTTGATATAATCTCCGAGAAGTTCCATGGAATTGCCAACAAGAAGGAAAAGTGCCTTGCCATCCTTCATGCATGCTGCAATCTCATCCTTGTACTTCATCAGTCTGTCGAGCACGAGTTCCTGGCTCTTCTCACTCATTGAGCACATATATACCATGTCGATATTCTCTCTCAGAAAGAGAGGTTTCTCGTTAAGTCCTGTTGTCACAAATTCTGCATCCGTCAAACATTTCTGCAGATACATTGTATTTCCCTTGTCACCGTAGAGTGTACATATTTCCGGATATAAAATCTCAATCTTCATTATTTGTCACCCTCCAGTCTCTTGATTATTTTCTTCTTCATCTCGCATGACATTCCGTAGTTCTCGCAGTCATACAGGATGTATATTCTGTCAACGCCATCTATAGTCACATCATCTGCCGCAGCAACCTCGCTGAGATTTGTGAGTATCTTCTCCTCCGGGATACCTGCCAGCAGGCATCTCACCTTGTGGTCATAGCATCTAGGGCCTGTACAGATAACCTGTACAACGTCATCTCTGTTGAACTGTTCGTACTCAAGATCGTATATCCAGCCTGAGAACTCTATACTCTTCTGTCTGTCCTCAAGATCATCCATCGCAAGGAGAATAGCCTTTTTGCCCTCCTCATTTGCCACATACTCAAATGTTCTGGATGAGGAAACTGCACTCTGTCCCTTTGAGAGTGCCTGAATGACCGTAACACCATTAACTGTGGTCTCATTGTGACGGGAGTCTGGAATATGGATCTGACCCATGAGTTCCTTTACCCTCTCAGCCGAGAGGCCGATCTCGCGCAGTGCCGATATAACTGTAACTTCATTATATATATTGAAGAGGGCTGTGTGGATCAGTGGATAAACTGTCTTTTTGTCTCCCTCCTGTATAGTAATTGTCATCTTCTCTCTGTCTATGTCAGTTGCAAGATACTTCTTGTCCGGGGAGTGAAGGCCGCACTTCGGACATACCACATCACCTATGTGATGGTATCTGAGGTAATTGTACTTCAACTTCTCGCCACAGTTAGGGCAGATCTGGTAATCCGCGATAAGGTTGTATGGCTCAGTCTTGTCATCCGGCTGCTTGCCGATTCCGTAGAACACTCTGTAGCTGTCCTTTTTCAGCATGCTTGAGCAGAGCTCGTCCGCATTCAGGATAACCTTTGCCGAATCAGGGCAGTAGGTATCTATAACACTGAATATATAATCCGGGTGAGCATTTCTCTTGAGCGAATCTCTGAAAAGTCCTGTCACAACAAGATAATCCGGCTTCACATATGGAAGTATCAGTCTTGAAGCACGCTCATCCACCTCAAATACAGTGGCGTCCACTCTGACCTTTCCTGTAAATGTCAGACTGTTGATGACATTTGTCGTACAGCCTGGAACGATATTGGAACCTGTTCTGTTGCTGACAACTCTTCTTCCATCCTTCTCCAGAACATCCGTTATCAGATTACTACAGGTAGTCTTGCCATTTGTTCCTGTGACGCATATTGTAAGCGGTGCCTTTGGCGCCTGTGCCAGAAAATCCGGACATATCTTAAGGGCTATAACTCCAGGTGTGTGGGTACCATTTCTACCCAGGAGCTGGATGAGTCCCTTACTCAGTTTAGCGGCTGCAAGAGCCACATGAAATCTAAAAGATGACATAGCTATTCATTCTCCTTCATATTAAAACTCATGTAATTCTACAACCTTTGACAGACGTTGTCAATTACACCAGCCCTTTACAAGCCTATGATTTCGTCTCTTTCCAATGTTTTCTGTAATTTGTCCTGCGATATGCACTCGGAGTACTGCCAAACCTGTTTCTGAAGCATTTTGTAAAGTAACTGTTGGACGCAAATGCAAGATACTGGGATATCTCTGTGCAGGAAAAGTCCGAGTAAAGCAGCATATTTCTTGCGGTCTGGAGTTTCTTCTCCATAATATAATCAGAAATTGTCTGCCCAACCTCCTTATGGAATAGTTTACTCAGATACGAGCGTTCCACTCCCACAAATTCTGCAATCTCTGTAATTTCTATTTTTTCGTGCAGATGATCATACACATAATCCATCGCCCTTACACAATGCGGTGATATAGCTGCTTTCTTTTTCACCCTTTTCATCCGTCTGGCATAGTCCATGATCAACTGATTATGTACGTTTATGATCTGTTGTTTAGTCTGCGCCTTGTCCAGCTTATTAATATAGAAGTCACTGAGATTGTAGCTCTCCATCTCTTCCATGCCCTCTTCTATGCAGAATCTGGATATCATCGCCACTAATACTATCTCATGATATCTCTGATTGCGGATCTTATCATCTGACAATATGCCCCTTGCAGCAAGGACCGCCTCATCATCCTCCCCCGTCTGCAGCATACCTGACACTGCCTTCACATCGCCACTGCTCACAAGCTGGTAGAAATCCAGCTCGTTGTCGTATGTGGAATGTGCCAGTCCATATTCCCTCTGCACAAATTGCTGCTTTACTATCTCATCCGATATCTTCATTGCCTTTCTGCCTTTCCTCTGTGGTATTCATATATCTCTATCACACATTTGTTATATAATTGACACATTTATTATATTATCTTATCAACGCAAATGCTACTATAAACTCACAGAAAACGAAACAGACAAATGAGCGCAATATATAATTTATTATTTCACAGGAGGTTATGGTTTATGAAAAATTTAGACGGATTCAAAAAAGGAGTAAACTTAGGTGGATGGCTTTCACAGGGACCACTTGACAAGGAGCATCTTGACACATTTATCACGGAAAAAGATATTGCAAGAATAGCATCATGGGGACTTGACCACGTTCGTCTTCCTATCGATTACGATAATTTTGAAAATGAGGATGGAAGTGATAAGGAATACGGCTACGCTTACATCGATTCATGCATTGAGTGGTGCAGAAAGTACAAACTCAACATGGTCCTTGACCTGCACAAGACATATGGATATATATTTGACGACGAGGCTCATCTTCTTGAATTCTTCCATGAGAAACCTCTTCAGGATAGATTCTATGGAATATGGAGAAAGCTTATAGACAGATATGCAAAGGATGCAGACATAATAATGTTCGAGCCGTTGAACGAGGTCGTAAGTCCAACCGTTGTAAACGAGTGGAACGAAATATCAAGCAAATGCATCGAGATCATCCGAGCAAAAGCACCTACTGCCAAGATCCTGCTCGGTGGGGTTGGCTACAATGCTGTTACATCTATAAAACTTCTCCCTCATCACAACGATGAGAACATAGTTTACAATTTCCACTGTTACGAGCCAATGGTATTTACCCACCAGTCTGCTTACTGGGTAACAGGTATGCCTTCAGATTTCCATATCGAATATCCGGGGGATTTCAATGACTACATGGAGAAATCCCGCCAGATCGAAGGATGTATGCATGGAGCCATCACCGAGAGTAGCCTTGGACTTAATTCCATCGGACCTGATTTGTTCGAAAAAATGTTCCTCGACGGCATCAAGGCTGTTGAAGAAAGAGACGGATTTATGTACTGCGGCGAATATGGTGTTATAGATCAGGCACCACTTGACGGAACTCTGAACTGGTACAAAGATATCCATTCTGTATTTGAAAAGTACGGAATAGGCCGCGCAGCATGGAACTACAAGGAAAAGGACTACGGTCTTTGTGGCGAACATTATGCCCCTATCATCGATGAGCTTGTGAAGTATATGTAAAATGAAATAGTCCCATTACTTGCAATGTCTGTTATCACAGTGTACTACTCCAATCACGCTCATCTACCTTTGTTTCAACTTGTTTCTATATGCACGCGTCTCCGACCTCGATAAGGACGTTGAGGATCTCCGACGCGGCAAAGAAACGTTGAAACTCAGTCGATTTCGCTACCGATTGTGTGTATTACACTGTGATGATCAAGACTTTTTGCAAGTAATGGGACTATTTTTCATTTTTCACTATCTCTGTATTGCTCTTGCTTTTGTCAGGAGACAGACGGTCTCTACCCCGCGGGTGAGTGGAAACATGTCCACAGGGGTCATCTTGATGACCTGGTAGCCGTTCTTTGTCATATATTTCAAGTCGCGGGCAAGGCTCTCCGGACCACAGGATATATACACAACCCTTTTAGGTCCAAGGGTGATGACCGATGACATGAACTCCTCCGTGCTTCCAGATCTCGGAGGATCCATGAATACCACGTCTATGCTGTCCCCTTCCTCAGCGACATCCACCATAAATCTACCTGCATCGTTACTGTAAATGTCAACATTCTGTATCTTGTTCATCTTCACATTCACCCGGGCATCATGCACTGCTGCCTCATTCAGCTCCACGCCGATAACCTTCTTCGCCCGGTCGCTTGCAGCTATGCCTATGGTTCCTATACCGCAATAGGCATCTATCACAGTCTCCTTCTTCTTGAGATCCGCGTACTTAATGGCTTTGCCATATAGAACCTCAGTCTGCTTCGGATTGACCTGATAGAAGCTGCCCGGCGATATACGGAAACGCTTTCCGCATAGGATATCCTCTATATAACCTTTGCCGTAAACAACTTGATTTCTGTCGCCTATGACCATGCTGGTGTCCTTCATGTTGATATTCTGGACAATCGTTGTGATCTCCGGATGAGCCGTCACAAGTGCCTTTGCGAGATTCTTCTTGGACGGGAATACCGGCGACGCTGTAACCATGATCACCATGATCTGCCCAGTCTTTCTTCCAACTCTTATCTGCAAATGCCTGATAAGTCCGGTTCCTGTATCCTCGTTGTATATCTGGAGCTTGAACGACTTTATCAGTCCGGCAAATGTTCTGATGATGGCCGCAGCCTTCTCATCCTCCACATAACAGTTCTCGACTGGAAGTATATTGTGTGTTCCCTCCTCGTACACCCCGGAAATTATTTCTCCGCTCTTCTTTCTCCTGAATGCCGCAGTGACCTTATTCCTGTAGTGATACGGATTCTCCATGCCTATTATCTTGTCCACAGGACCAAATACGCTGAGCAGGTCATCTATATACTTCTGTTTCTCAGCAAGCTGCTGCTCATATGGCATATCCACATACTGACAGCCACCGCACAGATGGGATATAGGGCATTTGCTGTTTGGGTTGAGCTTATATTGTGATGAGTGTGCCTGTCGCAGTTTTCCCTGTACATTTTTACCTTTGCTTCCTGTTTTTATTTGTTTCTCTCCACCTGTTACATCGTACTTTCTGCTATGTGTCTGTCTTTTTCTTTCGTTTACGCTGCCACTCGTTTTATTGTTTTCTTCTCTGCGAGGTTTGCCCCCGTTTCTTCGCTCTGCCATAATTTTTATCGCTCCTATTCTCCAGTGAGCGTCACCTTGATCATATCGTGGTGAACCGCCTCAAGAAACTTTCCAAATATATCCTCCGTCCTGACCTTCATACTTGATGTGTTCACACACGGATGGCATCCAAGATACTCGCCCTTCATAACATCCTCGTCAACAAGCAGCTGCACATGATTCTCATGGTCATTCATGAGACCCATGACGCTGACCGCCCCCGGCCTGATATCCAGATACTTCTCCATATCCTCCGGCGATGCAAATGAAAGTCTCGCGCTGCCTATCTGCGATGTGATCTCCTTTGTCTTGAACGGCTTGTCGCCCGGCATCATGAGCAAATAGAACTGCGTCTTCTGCCTGTTGCACAAAAACAGATTCTTACAAATGGTTGCCCCAAGCACCGCATCTATCTCGCTGCAAACTTCCATTGTGTCTGCTGGAGCATGATCTGTGCGCCAATACTCTATGCCGTGATCATCAAGGAAATCATAAACTCTGATCTCCCTCTCAAGTCGTCCTTCATTTGTATCCGGTCTGCCTTTGTATAATTCCATTTGTGTGCCCTCCGTTGGTGGTTTATATATTTTCTCTCATGCATTTACGCGTAAATCATATCACGTTTCTTGTGGTGTTGCCATATAAAACAAGCAATATAAAATCAATATAAAACCATGCCTTCGAGAGTGTAAACACATACCGGCAATACCTTATCAGAATAAAAAGGAACAATCTGACAATATCAAATGCACCTGCGTTCAGCTGGTGCACTCAATAATATCCCATTGTTCCCATTTTGATAATATTATCTACAACCTATCGCCTTGCCTGAGATACGCAAGGAATCCCTCGCATCCCTGACACACATCCCTGTATGTCTCATCAAATCGTCCCGTATACCACGGATCAGCTATAGATTGTCCATGTCTTCCCGCATAATCGAGCAGCAAATGTATCTTGTCCTGGTAGTCCGGACCGGTTATGCGCAGCACATTCCTCACATTTGCTGTATCTGCGCAGAGCAGATAATCATAATATTCATAATCCCGCCTTGTAACCTGCCTAGCCCTCTTGCCACTAAAGTCTGTATAAGCCGTCTTACCTATGCCATGCTCCCTCAGCACTTCCTTCGCCGGCGGATATATCGGATTGCCTTTTCCGCCCCAGATCTCCTCAGTGCTGGTGGCCGCAGAGGCTATCTCAAATTTATCTGCTATGCCGAGCTTTTCTACCATGTCCTTGAGGACGAACTCGGAGATGGGGGAACGGCATATATTGCCGTGGCACACGAAAAGTATTCTAATCATAAAAATTTCTCCTCCTAAATTGCCAAGATATGCCGAGAAATGCGAGGTTTTATCAGGTTTTCCGGGCATTCGATTTTTTCAGGTGTAAACTACATAATTGGCATATCTTTGCAAATATTAGCATTTCACAGCCGTGTGTAGTAGTAAAATCGTAGTAGAGTTGTAGGGTAATTACTACTAAGGTTTTGGGGTGTTCATTTGAACACCCTTTTTGTCCTAAGGGTGTTCACTTTTGCCTAGGGGGTGTTCACTTTTTAACAAAGGGTGTGCAAATTGATTTCACACACCCTTTTTCATCATATCGCATCGAGCGAAAAAATTACAATTTTGTGTGCAAAGTTACGCCTGTTTCTTGCTCTGTTTTAAGCATATAATGACTGCCAGTGCCAACATTGGAACCATACTAATAATTCCTATAAATGCGGGTCCCAAAATCGATAAGTTCGAATACTCTGGTTTTACCATAAATAGGAACAATGTGGCAATCGCATTTATTGAACCATGCATAAGAGATGGCATCCAAATCGTTTCTGTCTTCTCATATACATAATCAAGAATAATACCCATCGCCATTGTGCTTAAGCAAAATACAATCGGCCCAAGTACTGGCGCACCAATATATTCTTTTCCGTATTCATATCCTGCAAGAATCATAACAGGCCAGTGCCAGCATCCCCAGATAGCACCACCGACAATACGTCCCTTTGTTATACCAAGTTTGTCCTTTAGATATTGAAACATTACTCCTCTCCAGCCTACTTCTTCTCCAAGAGCAACAAGCATATTTATAAACGGAGCAAATGTAATTGCCTGAACAAAAGTTATCACTAAATATATCGGTATTGTTAATCCCTGTTCCTCAAGCTGCTGTAGTGCTCCAGCCTGTTCCATTTGCATACGAAGCGAAGTAAACTCTGGATCAAATACCTTAGGCAAAATAACAAAAAATAGAACGCCACCAATCACACTTAATAAGACAGGCATCCAAAGCGAGAAGAAAATATATCGAATTCTTCCTTTCAGATGTGGTACCCATCCCATTCCTTTCAATGGAATTCTCGCAACAAGCACGCCTAAAAACGGCATATACATGCATCCCGCCAGTATACCTCTAAATACTATCTCATTTCCTTTATTTGCAAAAATGCTGGCCACAATTTGCAAAATCCATGCAAGTCCAAATGCTACTATCAAATAAATTATAAATTGCTTTTTACTAATTTGTTTCTTCACCATTGTACTCATCTCCCTTAATAATCCTTATCCTGATTATGTTTCAAATAATAAAGATACGAATAAAGTATCATCGCAAATACTGCACCTATTAATGTTCCACAAACTATCACCACTAGTGCAGTCTTCATTTCAACAAAAATAGCTAACACAGCACATAAAATATAAATAAGTCCCAGTGCAACCATTATTTTTGCAGAAAAACGATTGGTATGTTCCCAGTTCTTTTTGCTTTCTAATGTCCATTTAATTCGAACACCAAAGAAATGATTTTGTCTTGCTTTTGGTAAGTAGTTTCCAAGCACAATATAGATAATTCCAAGTAACATCAACACCACAAATGGCATATTCACTTTATATCCTAATGCGGTTGCATAAATAAATGTTGTTATCACAATGCTCATCACTGGACAAATCCACAAAAGAATGCAAAACAATTTATCAGAAATTGCATTGGTATCCTTTTTTGCAGTTGCCAAACTACCAATCAAATGTAGTACCAAAAGAAAAGCCGGCATAGCAAATACAGCAACTGCTCTAGAACTATAACCATCCGGATTACCATCTGGTCCCCAATGTGTTGCTATCTCATTTGGAAGCTGATTCCAGAGAATCATACCTGCCAACATAGGAAGTAATAAAACAACTAATGTAATAATAAATGTACCCAAATTATCTTTAATTTTTCTCATCGTTATCACCTCTTAAACCTGACAGCCACATCATTACCTCTTCCACAATTGAAGTATTTAGGCTGTAATATACAAAGTTCTTTTCTTTTTCTTCAAAGACTAAATCTGCTTTCTTTAGAATATTTAGATGATAGGATACGGTTGCACCTGTCATATCAAAATGGCTTCCAATTTCACCAGCAGACATCCTTCCGTTCTTCAGCATAGTTAAAATGTCGCGCCTTACCGGATCCGATAAAGCTTTAAATGTATCTGCAAATGCCATAATTCTCCTTTCTAGCAATACGATTTAAAGTGTTTTGAAAATTTTCTAATTAGATATTTTTCTAAATACTAATCCTTTTTCCTGATCTTGTCAATAAGTATTTTGAATTTTTTCTAAATAGTTTCTAAAAAAAATGACTAAATCATTTCAAACCTGCATATTTGCAAAGGTTCTCTTGATTTAGTCACATAAAAAATTTCAAAATGCCCATCACATAAAAGACAACATTCTACTAGCATCTCATAAATCCACAACATCTACACTTATATAGTAAGAAATTAGAATTTTCTACCTATCCAATATCTTCTCTTTTATCCTATTAGATGCTTCAATATGCATAATCCAGTGTCTTGAAAGAGGCATCTTTATAAGACCAGATATATCTTTACTGCACCAATAATCAATTAACCAAACTGCCGACTCATCAGCTGAAACTACACCAAGTTCAGAAATGCGTTTCTTATC
>JAQYAS010000014.1 GCA_029338615.1 Clostridiales bacterium | reverse complement strand
ATATGGCACAGAAGATTCTCATTGTGGAGGATGAAGAGAAAATTGCAAGATTTGTGGAACTTGAGCTGGTTCACGAGGGATACGAGGCAGAGAAGGCATTTGACGGAAGAACGGGGCTTGACAAGGCGATGTCCGGTGACTTCGATCTTGTGGTGCTGGATGTGATGCTCCCGGGACTCAACGGTCTGGAGGTGCTTCGGAGAATCCGCAAGGAGAGTGTTGTGCCGGTTATCATGCTGACTGCAAGGGATGCAGTCATGGACAAGGTGTCAGGGCTCGATGCCGGTGCTGATGACTATCTCACCAAGCCATTTGCCATAGAGGAGCTGCTTGCCAGGATAAGGGTTGCGCTGAAGAGAAGCGGAACTGCGGAGGTTCACACCCACAGGATAGAGATCCGTGGGGTGTGCATGGACACCGACAGACATGAGGTCACAGTGGGCGGAGAGATAGTGGAGCTGACAAACAGGGAATTTGAGCTGCTGAGAACACTCATGGAGAACAAGGACATCGTTATGGACAGGGAAAAGCTGTTGAATGCGGTGTGCGGATATGATTATCTGGGAGAGACCAATATCATAGATGTGTATGTGAGGTATCTGAGAACAAAGATAGATGATAGATTTGGAGTTAAGCTGATCACCACCGTCAGAGGTGTCGGATATGTTATCAGAGAATGACCATTTTGGATGCCAGGATAGAGCAGATAGATATGTGACAAGCCGGATATCGTAGCAGAGCAGACCGATATGTGACAAGCCAGCGCCGTATGACACGGATACGCATAGATAGAGAGAAAATACATGGGAAAGAAAACTAACGAAAACAAAAGAATGTCATCGATAGCCAGAAGGATCAACATGAGCTTCTGGCTCAAAGAACTGGGCAATGTGATACTTATAGATATCGTCATTGCCTTTCTTATTGTAAGTGTATTTGCTGTGTGGGGCAGGAAACAGCTGCCACAGGGCGTGGGCGGAATGAGATATTACGTTGAGAAAAATGAAGATGGCGGAGCGTATGAATATATAATAGAAGGGTCAGATGAGAAGAAGTACAGATATGACGTTAAGATCCTTTGGGATATCATAGAGATTCCGGGCATTATATTGCTGGGGATGGAGACTATAGTGTTGTTTGCTGCGTTGTTCAGGACAGCGGATGTCAGAAGAAGATTGAAACCGCTGAATGATCTGGCGGTAACAGCAGAAAAACTCAGCAAGGAGCCGCTAGATCACAATAAGATAGATGATCTGGAGAAAGCCATATCCCATCTGTCTGCGGATGATGACGAGCAGGTTATACACACCGGAGACAAGGATCTCCAGAGCATAGAGATTGCGCTCAATAATCTGCTCAGAAATATGAAGGAAAATGAGAAACGTCAGATGAGATTCGTGTCGGATGCTTCCCACGAGCTCAGGACGCCTATTGCGGTGATCCAGGGATATGTGAACATGCTCGACCGATGGGGTAAGGAGGACGAACAGGTTCTGGAAGAGTCCATAGAGGCGCTGAAAAATGAATCCCAGCACATGAAGGAGCTTGTGGAACAGTTGTTATTCCTTGCAAGGGGCGACAGTGGAAGGCAGCACCTGAACATGGAGAAAACCGATCTCAACCGCATGGTAAGTGAAGTGTGGGAGGAGTCCATGATGATAGACGAGAGCCACAGATATGAGTTCCGTGGTACTGAGAATGAGGCGTGTGTGCTCGGCGATGTGGCGATGATTAAGCAGTCCGTCAGGATATTTGTCCAGAACGCGGCGAAGTATTCTGAACCCGGCACGGCCATAATACTCGGTGTGAAAGAGGAACCCGGTTATGTCAGTTATATGATAGAGGACGAGGGAACCGGAATGAATCCTGGAGATCTGACTCATATATTTGACAGATTTTACCGCTCGGATGAGGCACGGAATAATGAGACTGGGGGCTCGGGCCTTGGGCTGTCCATCGCCAAATGGATTGTGGATGCCCATGGCGGTACCATACAGGTCATATCCAGAGCGGATATAGGTTCAAGGTTTGTTGTGAGATTCCCTGTATGACAGAGGAACACTCCTCGTGACAAAAGGAACGTCCCCACTCATAGCATGGCGGTACCCTGCATAGATTGTAAAGACAAACTATGCAGGGTATTTGGGGTTATGAGAGATTATATTGAGGAGCGGGCTGAAGAGATAGGAATGTACATAGTTAACAGTGGGGCAACGGTCAGACAGACTGCAAGAAAATTTGGAGTCAGCAAAAGCACGGTACATAAGGATATAACAGAACGTCTTATAAGAGTTAATCCAATGCTTGCAGCACAGACGAGGGTTGTGCTGGATGCAAATAAAGCCGAGAGACATATAAGGGGAGGGCTTGCGACCCGGGAGAAATATCTGCACAGAAATAAGTGATGTTACACAAAGATTTAATGCCTCGTATGTTGTAATTTTCTTTGATTTGGGGTAAACTTTTGATGATTGTAACATATATACAGTCGGAAACGATTAGAGTTAACAACAAATTAGAGGGAACGACATGAGATTTATTCATATATCGGATGTGCACCTTGGAATTGTTCCGGATAAAGGTAAGGCATGGAGCAGTGTCCGTGCACAGGAGATAGAGCAGACATTTGACAAAATATTAGACACGGCGGAGGAGCGCAAAGTTGACCTGTTGTTGGTAGCAGGTGATCTGTTTCACAATACACCAACTGTTCAGGAACTTGTCAGATTGGACAACAGGCTCGCTGAATTGTCTGTTACAAGAACGGTCATAATTGCAGGAAGCAGTGACCATATAGAGAAAGATTCACCGGTGGAGAATTACGAATTCAGATCAAATACAGTTATTCTTCCTGCTGGAGAATTCAGCAATGTATATTTTGATGATATCAACACATGTGTTACAGGATTTAGTTATGATCAGACGGAGTACACAGATAATTTTGCCAGTGGTATAGGCCCTCAGAGGGAGAATGCGACAAATGTATTGCTGCTATATGGTGGTGATTCCAGACACGGAGCATTTGACTTTAAGGAATTGGCCGGATCCGGGTTTGATTATGTGGCTTTGGGATGTCTGAGAAAACCTAAGCATATGGTTAAGAACAGGATGGCATATCCAGGATCGCCAGAACCTGTGTCTCATACGGATACAGGAAGACATGGCTATATATACGGACAGATAATTGATGGAGAAACCCGTATAAAATGGGAGCCTGCAGCGCTCAGAAGTTATATCAATCTGGGACTGGAGGTCAAACCTGAGTATACTGACAGACAGATTGAAACCGCCATCAGAAATCAGATAGATAAGATGGGCTGTGAGAATATATACAAAGTGATCCTTAAGGGCCAGAAGGGAAGAGGTGTCAAACCTCAGTTTGATAAATTGCCTGAGGATTACAAGATATATGAAGTAGTTGACAATACGATGTTTGATTACGATACAGCCAGTCTGGTCAGGGATAATGAGCATAATATTCTTGGCAGATTTATCAGTGATCTCACTGGTGATGCTGACGAGACAGGCAGGAAAGCCCTCGAGTATGGACTGGAGGCTATAATAGCAACTGGAGAGAAATAATGTATATTAATAAACTGTTTTTGAAGGAATTTGGCAAATTCAATAATAGAGAGATTAAACTTGAGCAGGGGCTGAATGTCGTATATGGAGCGGAGGAATCAGGTAAAACTACCATAAAAGATTTTATAACTGGTATGTTCTTTGGCATGGATAAGACCAAAAGAAACAGTTCTGGCGGATATGATCAAAGAAAGCCAAATGGTCTAAATGGATATTCTGGAAAGGTTCAGGTTACTCTGGGAGGAAAGACTCATCTTATGGAAAGAAATTTCCTTATGTCTACAGATGGGGCATCACTGACAGATATTGAAAGTGGCAAGGAAGAACGACTTAAGGCGAAGAATTCGTTCAGGGGAGTACTCTATAACATGGATAAGAGGACGTTTATTGATGCTATGAACATTGATGAAGTCTCTTATATGGGTGAAGATGACGTACATGTCTCAGAATCCATGGAGAAATATCTCCGAAATATGAAAGAATCAGGATCAAGCCGTATCAATAAAGCTGATGCGATAGCATATCTGGAAAATGAGCGAAAGAAATATGACAACCAGAAGTATCTCATGCAGATAGAGGAATTGGAAGCCCAGATGGATGAGCTTGGTGATGTTGATAAGGAGCTTGAAGATATAAGAAAGGCAAGAAGAGATGAGCTTGACTCATATAATATGGAGATTGCCAGACTTAAGAGAGAGGCCAGACAGCTGGTGAATGAGAAGGATGCGGAGATTCCCGATGAGGATGAGGACAGGGAAAGAAGCCGTATTTTTCTGGAAGTAGAGGCTATAGATGACCAGGATGATGTGAAGGAAGCCGAGAAAGAGAAAAAGAAGAAAAAGATAACAGACAATATATTTGTTATTATGGGAACCGGAATATTAGTCGTTGCGGTAATCATGCTCATAGTTCATCTGGTGGGATTCCAGAAGTCTATACAGCAGTTGTTCACTATATGTACAATTGCATTTGTGGCCATAACTATAATCGATGGCCTGTTTCGAAAAGGAACTTTTGATGGGGATAAGCTCCCGTCCGAGGAAGAATACCAACGTACAATTTATGAGATGGGAAGAGCCACGGAATCGAGAACTGTTCGTGTGGAGATAGACAGAGTATTTCAGGAGGAACATGACAGAAAGCTTGATATGTTCAAATTCCAGGAACATGATGCTATAGAGAAGAGAGATGCATATCGTGAACTGAAAGAGAAGAGAGATGCGATATTTGTGGATTATGATGCGCTTGAGACAGAGAAGAAATCCATTGACAGGGCAATATCTCTTATCAACAAAATATCAGATGAACTGGGATCTCAATTTCAGGATATCACTGCCAGGATATCAGATATGCTGAACCTGTTATCGGGAGGCGCATATCAGGAGATAAAGCTTGATGACATGATGCATGTCTCGGTCAGAAAGGATGATCACTTCTTCAGAATAGAGTTTCTTGGGAAAGAAGTTGTGAATCAGGTCTATCTTGCTGTCAGACTGGCGGTTGCATCTATCATGAATAAGGAGAAAATGCCACTGGTAATTGATGATGCCATCAACCTGAAAGAAGGCATGCAGTCAGAGGATATACTCAAGGCTATCAGTAAGACGGGGGCAGAACAGACGATCATCCTTACATCGGATGAGAATATGGTACAAAAGTTAACAGATGCTAATATTATGTGCAATATCGTAAGGTTATAGATAACAAAAAACGCAGTACGTGTGGATGACAGATACATCCATATATACTGCGCTTTTTTTATATTTCAATTAAGAACTGAATGTCTTACAACATCTCGTAGTTATCAGAAATAGTGTGCTTTACTTTGTACTCTGCAATTCTTGCACTGATTCTCTCTGATGGATCAAGTAGATCGCTGAGGGAAGCATCGTGATTCAGGTGATCAATGATTAGTGCGATATATTTGCTCATGTCGGCTGACACATACCAGTCACGATCTGCAAGCTCAGGAAGCTGATATGTCAGGTTAGTTGTGATAACCTTTTCAATGAGACCTTCTTCGTGGCACTTGTCAAATACCTCAAGTCCCTTTGTAAAGAGACCAAATGTAGCAAGAGCATACACTCTCTTGGCCTTTCTTGCCTTGAGCTGCTTTGCAACATCGATCATACTCTCACCGGATGCTATCATATCATCGATAATGATGACATCTTTACCCTCTACTGAATCTCCAAGAAACTCATGGGCAACGATAGGGTTACGTCCGTCCACAACTCTTGAATAATCTCTTCTCTTATAGAACATGCCAACATCTACGCCAAGAAGGTTTGCAAAGTAGATTGCTCTGTGCATAGCACCCTCATCAGGGGATATGACCATCATATGGTTGTTATTTATCTCAAGATCAGGAGTTGATCTAAGAAGTGCCTTTACAAACTGATAGGTAGGTTTTACATTCTCAAATCCGCTCTTTGGAATAGCATTTACAACACGAGGATCATGCGCATCAAATGTAACAATGTTGTCAACACCGTACTGCTGGAGTTCCTGAAGCATAACTGCACAGTCAAGAGACTCGCGTCCTGATCTCTTGTGCTGACGGCTTTCATACAGGAAAGGCATGATAACTGTGATCTTTCTAGGCTTGTCTGTCATAGCAGAGATGATTCTCTTCAGATCTGCATAGTGATCATCAGGAGACATTCTCTGAACCTGGCCTCCCATAGTATATGTGCAGCTGTAGTTTCCTACATCAAGCATGATATATATATCTTTACCGCGGACTGACTCGTTGACAATACCTTTTGCCTCACCTGAACCAAATCTAGGGCAGTCTGCCTTGATGAGGTAAGAGTCCTTTTCATAACCGTGGAACACGATACTTGATTTGTTCTCATTCTGACGGTTCTTTCTCCATTTAACGATATAGGAATCAACTTTCTCTCCGAGAGGCACAATGCTTTTGTGTGCTATGATTCCTAAGCTTCCTACAGGGATTGTTTCCAACTTGCTATCGTCTGGCATAATAAAATCCTCCTAATCTGTACTTGAGTTAGATTGTTTTGTATGCGCTATGCCTCGCATTCTTTTGACATAGCGGATGTTATCTCCGTAGAGATTGAATATCCGATAACTATCTACAATTCTCGACATGATACGTTCTGTGTACCTTTTTTTGAAATCCTGAAGATCGAGGTTGGTCGAAATCAGGGTTGACTGTCCCTTGATAGTTCTCGTATTTATTATCTCAAATAATTG
Source organism: Clostridiales bacterium (assembly GCA_029338615.1). GTDB lineage: Bacteria > Bacillota > Clostridia > Lachnospirales > Lachnospiraceae > Coprococcus. Next base: position 47,841 of record JAQYAS010000014.1, on the reverse strand, counting down.
AGAAAGGACAAAAGAGTTTGTGTACTCGGTGCCCAGATCATCAATTATAAGAAAATCACAGTTATATATGTAGTCATACAACATCTTCTGATGTGGTTCATGACCACCATTTATTATAATGTCCTGTAAGATATTATCAAATAAATTTATTGCAGACAAGTATAAAACTGTATATCCATCATCTAAAAGAGCCTTAGCGATACAATTTGTCAGGAAAGTCTTGCCTGTTCCTGTTTCACCGTACAATAAAACACCAGGGCGCTTTGATTGGAAATTATAAGTAAATTCTTTGGCTGCATGCAATATGCTCTTCATATTCTGATATGGTGTGTAGTTGTAGCCATTGACAGGTTCGTCTCTGTAGTAGTCGATGTTGAAACTGTCGAAATTCTCAACCTCAAGTACCTTCTCAATGGTTGACTGCTGATATAACTGGCTTATAACCATTTGTTTGAGGCATGAACACGGTTTATTGTCCACATACCCGGTATCGTGGCAGTAAGGACAATTGTATACAGGTGCCAGGTAATCTTCCGGATAGCCGGCCGATGTAAGCAGTTCATATTTTTCCTGCCTGAGGGATGACTGTTCTGCAGCTAGCTCCTGTTCATTGACAGGCTGTTTCCTGATACGTGCTCTTGAGGCCTGTATGGATAAATGCGCAATTGTATCATCAATATCCTTTACCCGTGGAAGTCTGGTATATACTTCTGCTTTTCTGTTGTCCTGGATGCGTATATTGTCCTGTCTTGTTCTGCAAAGCTGGGATAATATATCATCATAATTGATATTCTTCATATATGTATGCACCTGATATTACAGCACCGATTTACAGTGTATTATTACCTGTTAGCTTGTCTTCTTATTAAGATTAAGTTCATCGGCAAGCATCTGTTCTAGTTTGTCAAGTTGATCTGACATGTCTGTCTGCTTGAATCCTGCAAAACCGTTAGGGTTGCTGCCTGCCTGAACCCTGGATGCGTTGTCTGACTTACGCTTCATAAATTCCTGATCGAGTTGTTCCACATCCCTGATGGATTTTACACCATTCTTATGCCAGTTTTCAAGAATTCCGTTAACATATGCGAAATTGGCTGACTGTGGCTTTGATATGATAGCTTTCTGACAGGCGAATAGGATCAACTCTTCAGAGAAGTTCATCTCGCCGGTCCATGCATCCATATATGCAGTCTCAATGCTTGTTGGATTATTCCTTCGGATACCCAGCTCATTGAACACCTTCCTGTAAAATGGATTGTAGGCACTGCTGTCATCCTTGGCTTTGGCAACGGTATCTATACCCTTCTCAAACCAAGCAATTGCAACGGTCTCTGCGTATCTGAAGCTCGCTTTACCCATGGTGAGGCAATATTCGATGAGATACTCAATAAGCTCCTGGGAAAAGCCAAGCTGGTCGTAAATATAAATGAGGCTCTCGGTTTCCGGCATAGATAAAGGCCTGCCAAAATAAGCCTCCGTTTCAAACATTATATCAGAGAGCACATCGTCTTCCTGTTTCTTTCTGATGAGCTCAGGGGTGACTGCAACCTTCTCCGGCAGAGATGGTTTGCCTGCTCTTGTTACATTATCTTTCTTTGATGTCGATCTGTTCCTGGTCTTCGCTGCTGCAGGTGCTGATGCTGCTCTTGCGGGCTCGTTGTCTGATGGTACTGATTCTGATTTGGACGGTGCTTCTGAATAATCAATATCCAGCAGTGAAAGCCCGTCAGATGAATTATCTCCGGAATCATAGCCTCTGTCGTGGAGAGGCAGCAGTGTGATGCCGGTAAGTTCCTTTTTATCATTGTAATTGAGCTCCATAACATCCTGGCTTATCCAGTACCTTATGGCTCTGCAGATGTCTTTCTCGGTAAGATTAAAATGATCAGCAATATCAGCGACAGATACAGGTTCTCTGGACGACAAAAGTCTGACCAGATACAGATATACTTTTACAAACTCTCCGTTGGCGGAGGTCATATAATAGTCTATGAAAAAGTTTGATATGGAGGAATATGTTTCGTTTTTTTCTGTTGTAATAGTAATGTAGCTCATGTAAAAACTCCTTCTCATATTCCTGAATTGGTACACGTTAACTGAGTTTTCAACGTGCTAACATATAATAACATGAACTTTGAGGATTGCAAATAGAACATATAGTCGGTTGGGAAAAAGGGTGTTGATGTGGATAATGTGGATAATGTTGACTAAAAATTGACATAATATAACAATAATTTATAAATGTTAGTTTTGCAGAGGTTTAGTAAAATGTTTGTAAAAGTTATGTCAACAATAAGATAAAAGCCATGTGGGGATATTTCCCCACATGGCTTTGTGGATAATGTGGATAACTATTTTTTTATCAGGTCATTTCCTATAGAATAGACGTTTCCGGCGCCCATAGTTATCAACAAATCATTTTTTTTGCAATTTTTTAACAGATAGTTCTCAATATCGTCAAATGATGGGAGATAGAAAGCATCAGTTCCTGTCTCAGCTATCTTCTCAGCAAGCTGTCTGGCTGATACGAGACCTGTGTCTTTCTCTCTGGCTGCGTAGATATCGGCAACAATAACGTGGTCACACATCTTGAGTGCATTTACGAACTCATCAAACAGAGCATACGTTCTGGAATATGTGTGAGGCTGGAATACACACCACAGTTCATTGTAACTGGTGTTTTTGGCTGCCTTAAGTGTTGCAGCAATCTCTGTAGGATGATGTGCGTAGTCATCCATAACCTTCACGTTGTCAAGTATTGTACCCTTGTACTCGAAACGTCTCTCTGCTCCGACACATTCCGACAGCCCCTGTTTGATAACGTCGACAGATATTCCAAGTTCAAGAGCAGCGGCTATAGCTGACAGGGAGTTATATACATTGTGCTCGCCGAACACCTTAAGAGTGATATCTGTAATCTCCTGGCCATCTACTACAAGAGTGTATGTCGGATGACCAAAATCATCAAAACGTATATTGTGGGCAGAGTATTTGTTTTGTGTACCCTTGCCAAATGTTACAACACGGCATTCGAGATCTCTGACAACTGTGTCGTAATATTTCATGTCTCCGTTCACTATGACCAGACCTTCCTTTGGTGTCTTGGTCGCAAATGTGTGGAATGATTCAGCAATCTCATCTATATCCTTGAAGAAATCAAGGTGATCTGCATCAACGTTGAGGATAATACTTATAAATGGCTTAAAAGCATGATAGCTGTTGGTATATTCGCATGCCTCTGTAACAAAATACTCTGATTTGCCCACACGGATATTGCCACCAATGCTGTCGAGTATTCCGCCGACTGATATGGTAGGATCGGTGTCTGCATCAATGAGGATGTAAGACAGCATGGATGTTGTTGTTGTCTTGCCGTGGGTTCCGCTTACTGCTATGGAGTATTTGTAATTTTCCATGATCTGTCCGAGAAGCTGTGCCCTGGTGAGCATCGGTATATTCTTGGCGGCTGCGGCTTTGAACTCCTCGTTGTCCGGGTGTATGGCTGCCGTGTAGACAACTAAATCTATGTTGTCAGTGATATTGGAAGCACACTGGCCTATATTGATCAGGGCGCCCATATCTGACAGCTGGTCTGTGATTTCAGAAGCTTTCATATCAGAACCGGTAACTTTGAATCCTGCTTTGAGAAGGATTTCGGCAAGCCCGCTCATGCTGATTCCTCCGATTCCCATGAAATGAACGTTTATTGGCTTTGAAAAGTTGATCTTGTACATTTGTATTTCGCCTTCCTTATTATAAAGATTATTTATTATTAAAATAAAATTTTATTATTCCTTTCTTGCGAGGTCATTATACCATTAAACGGGAATAATGGAAATTGAAAAAATGGTTTGTTTACATATTTCCTGAAACGGCAGGTGAAAAAGGTACAATTTACAAGCTGCAAAACATAAGGGAATTCTGTAGATTGTTATTAGTTAGAAAATGTGTTATAAATGGAAGAGGTATGAACTTATTGGATAATTTATATCAGATTAGAAGTGTAGCGGGCTTTATTATAAGGCCTGAATAACAATTATAAAGAGGAGATGCTGGACATGTATTATGTACCGGATAACACAGAAAAATGTGGATATTATGAGTGCGGCAGGTGTGGCACAAGATTCTTAAGTCTTTCGGTGGAAGATTTGGAGGAGTGTCCGGACTGCGCTGCAGAATGGGATCCTGAGATAGGTCCAGATGAGGTTATGGAACCAGAAGAGAAAACTGCGAAACTCATGAGGATAGTTGAGGGCGCAGAGGAAGTTGAGAAGATGGATGCATTGCTCAGTCTGGCGATCACCGGTGGTGATTACAACTGGATATGATGCTGTGATTGAAGCAATTTGCATTTGGGGAATATTCAGGTGACAGGGCGGTATATAATTCACCTGTATGACAATATATGAGTAGAGGTTAACACATGATTACAAATGACGCTACATTATTAAAGGTAAAACACGAAGTGCTCTATGAAGTTGCAAAGCTTGCCTATGACGGAAAGCTTGATGCGGAGAGGGACAATCTTCCATATAAGATGGTTCCGGGACCACAGCCATTTTTCAGATGCTGTATATATAGGGAGCGAGAGGTTATCAGACAGAGGATCAGACTTGCAGAGGGCAAAGCGCCAGGCGTGGATGATGATGGCAATGTGGTCCAGATAATCAATTCAGCCTGTGAAGGTTGTCCTATTTCCCGATACGTTGTAACAGATAACTGTCAGAAATGTATGGGAAGAGCATGCCAGCAGGCGTGCCGTTTTGGTGCAATCAGCATGGGACGTGACAAATCATACATAGATCCATCAAAGTGTAAGGAGTGTGGACAGTGTGCAAAGGCCTGCCCATACAATGCCATAGCTGACCTTATGAGACCGTGTATCAAAAGCTGTCCGGTGGGAGCTATATCTGTAGCTGAGAACGGAACCGGTATTGCGGTTATAGACAAGGACAAATGTATAGACTGTGGTTCATGTATACACAAGTGCCCATTTGGTGCCATAGGATCAAAGTCATATATAGTAGACATAATCAATGATATGAGAGCCGGCAAGAAGGTGTTTGCCATGTTTGCACCTGCCACATATGGACAGTTTGGTGCGGATATAACTATGGCAAGTTGGAGAACAGCCATGAAGAAGATTGGCTTCTATGATGCTGTGGACGTTGGCCTTGGGGCAGACATGACAGCCATGGCGGAGGCAAAGGAATGGATGGAGGCAAAAGCAGAGGGCAGGAAGAAGACTACCTCATGCTGTCCTGCATTCAAACTTCTGGTGGAGAAACATTTCCCTGAACTTGCAGATCGCGTATCAGAGACGGTTTCACCTATGTGCGCTGTATCCAGATATATCAAGGAGAACTATGAGGATGCTGTGACTGTGTTCATAGGACCTTGTATCGGCAAAAAGGCGGAGAGCGCAGCCGGAGAGAAAGAATCCGCAGATTATGCGCTGACATATGGAGAAATAAGAGCTATGCTGAGAGCGAAGGATGTCAAGCTTGAGCCTGAGGCCGAGGACAATGATCAGTCCACATTGTTCGGTAAGAAATTTGCAAATGCAGGTGGCGTTACAGCGGCGGTTATAGAGAGCATGAAAGAACTCGGCTGTGGGGATGAAGTTAAGGTATGTAAGTGTGATGGCATAGATGCATGTAAGAAGGCGCTTACTCTCATGAAATTCAACAGATTCCAGGATGACTTTATGGAAGGTATGGCCTGTGAGGGCGGCTGTGTAGGCGGACCTTCAAGACACAGGGATCCAAACATGGCTATGCGTGACAGAAAAGCTGCACTGGATCAGTCAACAGATATCAACATAACGGAGAATCTGGAGAAGCAGGGTGCGGATAAGATTGATATGGTGAGAGATTAAATAATAAAGGCAGTCACGAGAGGATAAAGCTTTTGTGGCTGCCTGAATTTATTCTGACAGATGAGTGTGGCAGGATATGGCAGGAGGAATGTTTATGTCAAGAGTTGTGATTTTTTTAATATGCTTAGCAGTGTTTGTGGGTGTGTCAGTAATTACAGCAGTGCTTGTGTATAAGACACAGATGCGTAAGAAAGGGATTCAGAAGGACAGTAATCAGCAGTAGAAGTTGTAGTCCATAACCGGATGTCCGGTAGTATCATAAAGGCGTATACCACGAGAAAATCATGGTATGCGCCTTTTATGTGCAGTCAAAATGTCAGACTGATATGTGAAAAAAGATTAAAATAATTATTTTCTTGTTGACATGTTAAAGAGATATGATAATATATGGATGTAGTAATCAAAACTACATGTAAAGCTAATCAAAGACGTAAATTAAAGTAACGTTTATTTTGATTGCTAGATAAAAATACGAACTTAGAAGACTTTTTATACTAAGTTACTGCATAATTTGATAAAGAACGACATGTATCGCCTGGAGTAAAAGGCGGAAAAGTCGTTTAGCCATATATTTAATCAGAACATATAGTTTATGGAGGAAATAAGAATGTCAACAGAAATGAGACCGGAGCAGGGAATAGCAGGAAAGTTTGTGAGATCAGCGCTTGATGAGAATGGAGTTCTCAGCAAGATCGAGTTCACCAACAGCGAGAATTTCAACTTCGCATATGATGTAATGGATGCTCTGGCTGATAAGGAACCTGATCAGACAGCACTCATCTATGTATCTAAGGACAGAACCATCGAGAAGAAATTCACATTCCAGGATATCAAGGATTATTCCAACAGAGCAGCAAATTACTTCAAGAGTCTGGGTATAAAGAAGGGTGATAAGGTAATGCTTGTGTTAAAGAGACATTATCAGTATTGGTTCACCATGATGGCTCTCCACAAGATCGGAGCTATTGCGATACCTGCGACAAATATATTAAAGGCAACAGATTATCAGTACAGAATTGAGGCAGCAGATGTCTCGGCAGTTGTATGTACATCGGATGATGGAATCCCGGCAGCCATAGATACATTTGCGGATGACAGGCTGACAAAGATCGTTGTAAATAATCCTGTTGAGGGATGGAGCTTCTTTGATGAGGGAATCATGGAGTTCAGCACCGAGTTTCCAAGACCTACAGGTGAGGATGCCGTAGGAGGAAAGGACGATATACTGTTCGTTATGTTCACATCGGGAACAACAGAGCATCCGAAGATGGTTGCACACAATCATCTGTATCCGCTTGGACATTACATCACAGCAAAGTACTGGCACTGCAACAAGCCGGGCGAGGTTCATCTCACTGTGTCCGATACAGGCTGGGGCAAGGCTCTCTGGGGTAAGCTCTACGGACAGTGGTTGTGTGAGGCATGTGTATTCGTATTTGACTTTGACACATTCAGTGCGGACACGATATTCAAGCTCATTGAGAAGTATCATATCTCAACATTCTGTGCACCTCCTACATTGTACAGAATTCTTATACGTATGGATATGAGCAAGTACAACCTCTCATCACTCAGATACTGCACAACGGCAGGTGAGGCATTGAATCCAGAGGTATTTGATGTATTCAAGGAGAAGACAGGATTTACTATATATGAAGGATTTGGCCAGACAGAGACTACACTTACTATTGGAAATCTTGAAAATACAACTCCAAGACCAGGTTCAATGGGTAAGGCAAGTCCTATGTATGATGTGAGGATCATGAAGGCAGACGGAACATTTGCTGCACCTGGAGAGACAGGTGAGATAGTAATTAACATCGCAGACGGTGCGCCGGACGGACTGTTCATGGAGTACTACAAGGATCCACAGAGAACCGCCGAGGTTATGCATGACGGTTTCTATCACACAGGTGATACAGCTTACCAGGATGAGGATGGATATTTCTGGTTCGTTGGCCGTGTGGATGATATCATTAAGGTTGCAGGCTATAGAGTAGGACCTTTCGAGATAGAGAATGAGATCATGAGGATTCCTTATGTCCTTGAGTGTGCAGTTACATCAGTACCTGACAGCACAAGAGGCCAGGCGATCAAGGCTACCATCGTACTCACAGAGGGTACAGTGGGTGATGAGAACCTCAAGAAGGAACTCAAGAGATACTTCAAGGAGAATATCGCAAGTTACAAGAGACCTAGAGTTATCGAGTTTGTTGATGAGATGCCAAAGACCATCAGCGGCAAGGTAAGACGTGTTGAGATCAAGGAAAAAGACTGGAAATAAAAATGAGATGGCGCAGACCACACAAATAACTGGAAATAAGGTGAAGATAAAATGATAGATATGGATAAAATAAAGCCATACGAGAGAGCAGTATATTATTATGAGACGGACCGTATGCAGATTGTGCATCATTCCAATTATATAAGATGGATAGAGGAAGCAAGACTTGACTGGATGAAGCAGATAGGTTGGGATTACAAATCCATTGAAGATGACGGCTATATCATACCGGTACTCGGAGTTACAGCTGAGTATAAGACGATGAGTCATTTTGGCGATGATGTGCTTATATATGTAAGTCTGTCAGAGTACACAGGAGTAAGAGTGGGATTCTCATACAGAATAGTAGATAAGAAGACCGGTGAATTGAGATCACTGTGTACAAGTTCACACTGTCTGCTGGATGGTAACAACAAGCTTGTATTCATCAGAAAAGCATATCCGGAGCAGGATAAACTGTTCAAGGAGCTTCTTGAAGACTATAAAGCAAACCATAAGTAAGATATGAGTGCTGTTAAAGTTTTTCAATTAATTTAAACTTAAAATAAATTTAAAGAGGTCAGTAAAAAATGTAATATAGCATTTTTTTACTGGCCTTTATTTGTCAAACAATCATGTATTTAGCTAAAATCACCTTTTTTATTATCTTTATGAATGGTATAATAGTGGAAACGGTTGCGTGGGGAATATTCGGCAGTTTACAACTGCAAGGAGGGATTCTTTGAAGGATAAAGTGATTGACAACAGTGATCATAGAAAACACATACAGGATATACTGTACGACAATTATATAAAGCTAGCGTTGGTCAATCTGGATACAGGTGAGTACGTGAGTGTGATCAGCGTAGACAGCAATGCAGACAATTATGCCAGTATACATGAGGTGTCTTCATATTTTAAAGAAAACAGGGGGCTGGAATGCTGCCATCCTGACGAGGTGAGAGAATTTGCATATATGTGTGATATGAAACATATCAAATCCCTCATTGACGCCGGTGCCAGATCCATAGTGCGTAATTTCAGATTCAGGTTGAGACTCGGTGAAGATTACGAATGGGTAGCTATGGATATAGAGGCAGAGAAGGAACCGAGAGCAGATGGACAGTGGGTTGTGTTTGGAATGAAGACTGTAAGTCCTGATACTTTGGTTCTTGAGGACAGTATAAGGACTCTTACAAGAATATACAGGCGTATATTTAGAATAGATGTGACACATAATGTCTGTGAGACACTGAGAGGTGGATATATAAGAAGCAAGGATGAGGTGAAACACGACTGCCTTGGTGATTATATGAAAGAAATAACATCAGGTGGAGAGATATTCCCTGATGATGTGGCCAGAGTCTGTAAATGTCTGTCTCCGGAATTCCTTGCAAAATATTTTGCAAATGGTCATGACAGATTTACCATCAGATACAAACGTAAGATGGATATGGTATACAGATGGGTCATGACAGAGGTCATACCTACTGCCGATTATCGGGATGACAATAAGGTGTTCTATCTGTATACAAGGGATATTCATGAGGAATACTCGGAGAGCATAGAGAAGCAGGAGCAGTTGGAATTCTACAGTTACAAGGATGCGCTTACTCACCTGAGAAATCGTAATTCATTCAATATTCTGTGTGATGCGTATGCAGACAGAACGGATAAAACCTCAGTCGGCTTTATATTCAATGACGTGAATAAGCTTAAATATGTGAATGATCATTACGGGCATAAGGAGGGAGATCTGTATCTTCAGAGAGTATCCCAGATGCTTGCCCAGCAATTCGGAGAGAATGCATGTTACAGAATAAGTGGAGATGAATTTGTAGTTGTAATTCCCGATATCAGTGAACAGATATTCAATTCTATGATCGCAAGATACAGAGATATACTGGATCAACAGGATGAGGCTCCGGTTGCTTTTGGCGCAGTGTGGAAAGCAGAAGTTGATACGTTAGACCAGATCATGAATGAGGCCGAAAGACTGATGTATGAGGATAAGAAGAGATTCTATTCCAAACATCCTGAGGCCAAAAGACGGGAGTCAATAGAGAATGAGTCAGGTGTGCCTGTTGGGCATGTGGATGGAGAACTTCCACACTACAGGAATCTCGGCAAGACTGACAGGATATTTGATGCTCTTGCAGCTACCACATTGAGAAACTTCATATTTATGAATGATCTTGATACAAACGTAACAAAATGGTCGGCGAGTGCGGTGGATTATTTTGGATTGCCTGGCCAATATATATATGATACACAGCAGGTGTGGGAATCACTTATACATCCTGATGACAGAGCTATATTTGAGAAGGATATAGAGGATGTCTTTGCAGGAAGAAAGAAATATCATGATGTTGAGTACAGGATGAGAAATAAAAAGGGTGAGTATGTTGTCTGTACATGCAGAGGACTCATCACCAAAAAAGAAAATGGGGATCCTGAATTCTTTGTCGGAACTGTTATAAATCATGGAGTCATAGATGGAGTAGATCCTGTTACAAATCTTCATAATCAGCAGGAATACACCAAATACATTTCAGTTCATCTGAGCAACAAGCAGACCATGAGTATTCTGGCTATAGGAATATCCATGTTCAACAGTATTAACATGATGTATGGATATGCATATGGTAATTCAGTGCTCAAAGATTTTGCCACAAAACTCAAAAATGTTGTTGGCGGTAAAGGGCTGGTGTTCAGACTGGACGGTGCGAAGTTTGCAATTTGTTCGAATGTATACACAAGACAGGAATTAAAGGAAGTATACAGGCATATACAGAATCTTGCACTTGAGAACGTGGGACCAAGCGGAACTTCTATTCCGTTGAAATTATATGGTGGAGGCCTTATATATGACCACATTGGTGCAGGTGAGGATGTCATCAAGAGCAGTGTGGAATATGCGATGGAGAGATCTAAAGAGGATAATCATGGTGAACTTGTATTCTTCAATGAGGAGATCAAGGACAACGATCGCGTAAGGCTTCAGCTGTACAGTACGATACATAAATGTGTCTCCAATAATATGGATGGTTTCTTTATGTGTTATCAGCCTATAGCTAATTCAAAAACAGGGCATATAGTTGGTATGGAGGCACTGCTTCGATGGAAACATAAGGATTTCGGAGTTGTGCCACCCGGAATGTTCATACCATGGCTTGAGATGGAGCCGTGCTTCTTTGAACTGGGGAACTGGATCATAGAGCAGGCCCTCACGGATGCTATGAAGATCAGAAGGAACAGACCTGATTTTGTGGTGAATGTAAATATATCTGCTACACAGTTGGAGAATCATGGATTCAGGGCTGCTGTTGTTGATATTTTACACAGGACGAAATTCCCTCCAGAGTATTTCTGCATAGAACTTACAGAGAGATGTAAGAACATGGATATAGCATTTCTTAGGAATGAGCTGGATTATTTCCGTAAGCTGGGAATCAAGATTGCCATAGATGATTTTGGTACAGGAAATGCAACACTTAACCTGTTGACAGAACTTCCGATAGATGAACTTAAGGTTGATATGTCATTTGTCAAAGGAATACAGCAGAGCAAGCCAAATCAGGTTCTGGTTCAGGCGGTTGTGTCTTGTGCTCATGAACTTGGCTATAAGAGTTGTATAGAGGGTGTGGAGGATAAGGAGCTTTTTGATTATCTCCACAGATATGGCTCGACATATTATCAAGGGTATCATTTTTCCAAGCCGGTTACACTGGATGATTTTATGAAATTGTTGTAATAGAAGGGGCGACCCGCTTTATGATTTATATATAAATCATAAAGCGGGTCTTATGCTGTGAAGAAATGGACGAGATAGTGTGGTGCTTCGACCGCCATAAGGACATAGGATATCAGATATAAATAGTGGGTGAAATCAATAGCGGAAGCGACTGAGCTTTGGTATTTCCCTGCCGCAGCGGAGCAGGCAGACGGTCTTGCTGCCTGAGGAGCGGAGTGCATATGGAAATACCAAAGGGAAGGAAGCTGGAGTGTGATTTCACCCACTATTTATATCTGATATCCGTCCGTCGCAATTCCCTCTTTTGTGGTTGACATTTTACGGCGGAGCAAGTAGTATAGGGCTGTATTTCATAGAGAAAATCTGCTCGAATGCTGTCCTGAAAATGCATTCGATCAGGGGGAAATTCGGTGAGAATCCGGTGCAACCGCCATTACTGTGTTAAGACTCAGGTCTTTCAGTCAGAATGCCCGCAGATTTTATGAGATTTCCGGCTGCGATACAAGATGCCAGATAGGCACTGGCATTGATTGCCGCAGAACATCCGGAGGTGGATGGTTCGACAGAACATCCATGCAGCTTTTGGGCGTGGGAAAAGCAGAAGATAAATTCCCTGCTTTATAACCTACAATTAAATAAAGAAAGGAATCAAGGCAAATGAAACGAATCAGGACACTGATACTTTCATTTTTATTTGTATGCGCATTTATAATAACGCCATTTGCTTCAAATGCGGGGCTTGGTGCTATAAATGTCGCTGCTGCTGAAAATGAAGGTACAAACACCGATTACAGTACACAGTATGTTGTACTGTCACTTGAGGGCTTCACTTTGGGTCAGGGATTCTATATCACACCAGAGAGAATGTCCTACGAAGAGATTGCTAAGGTCTGGAAGGATGAGGGCGTAGATATTGATCTGTCTAAGCTCACTGTATCGCAGGCCACATATGCGTTCTTCAAGGAGGCCGGGCTGGAGACAGAAGCCAAGCCTGATGCAGAGAATGCATACAATGATCCTTTGTTCTATCTTTCAAATATCAAGGGGATTGATAAGGGTACAGTAAATGTACCACAGGAACTTAAGGATGCTTATAAGAAAAAGAATGGCAAAGATCTGACACTGGAGAAGAAGTCTGGAACTGATCTTGGAGAGATGGATTACTTCAATATGTCCGGATGGACGAATACAGTGGACAATATTATGGGAAATGTTGGGGCCGGTTCATACCAGGTTGCATCAGCTCCCGGTGTGGATAATACACATGTTATCCGCTGGCAGTTCACTCTTGCAGATTATGGTGCAGATCTGGGATATGGCTATGATACGAAAAACAACAAATTTAGTTCTGAGTATGCCTACTATGAGACTCAGGATAAGACGGAGCTTTACGTTCTGTATGCAGAGCATGCCGATGAGATAGCCAAGGATGAGGCACTGGATAAGGAAGTTCAGGCAGTTATGACTGATCTGGATGCATCAGCGGATGACGTTGCATCAGCAGAAAAGAAGATCAGGGGTGAGAAGGGCAATACAGTTGCGATAACCATGAACAACTCAGCTCCTTACATGACTCTGACAGATGCTGAAGGAAATGATATACCGGTTGGTGATCCGGAGAAAAATGTATACACAGTACAGCTCGAACAGGGTACATATCGTCTGTCTGCATATAAGATGAATGGCGAAAACAAGGCAGACATGGGTTCGATAGATCTCGTTGTTACAGATGAACCTCAGCAGTCATACAGCATTTACAGTATCACAGGAGTGAGCTGTAATAGTTATGACACAGTAGATGGAAGCAGAAAGTACTGGAAGGAAGACGTTGATTACAGACTCACATGTAAGGTTACATCATCTGACAATGTGGACAGACATGCAGTGTTTGTGAAGACAAACGAGGAGTCAGATACAGCATATGCTCAGTATGCAGGTCTGTTCTACTATGCAGATATGGTATCTGTGACAGTTGATCCAATTGGAGACAGAGCCGAGTCATATGTCTCTAAGACAGTTGCAAATACTCTTACATCAAACAGAAGCTATGGATATTCCATATCTCTTGCGGAAGCAAAGACTGTGGAGTTCACAATTCCAAAGGGAACAGAGCTGAGAGTTGGAACACTTTCTACTTATTATATATATAAGGATGAAAAGGGAACAGAGACAGAGAGTACAGAAGCTGGTTATGATACATACAAATACAAGCTTGGAAGTGGTATCACTTACTACTATCGTGTAACTGGTGGAGAAGGAGTTACATACTGGAACTGGTTTTCTACCAAGACGGATGCATCATACAAGGTTGCTTCCGATGATATGTATATAGGAAATGATACATATACACCTGATACAGTCATACATGATCTTTCAGCAAACAGCATGGATGTTGCTGACATTTATATGACTTCAAATGAAAAGGGCTATTTATCATTGCAGAAGGGAGACACATACAGTCTGGAGTGTTTCCGTAACTGGCAGGCAATCGAGGGAATCATGAATGCCAGAACAGCTGAGCCTGATTATCATTACACAGTTATAGACGAGAATGGAAACCCATCAGATGATGTTATCACTGTTGTACCAGGGGAGCACTCAGAGGTGGCAGAAATCCAGGCAAAGTCAGAGGGAACAGCAATCCTGCTTGTAACTTATGATGCCCAGATCAATGTGCCAGGTATGGGAGGTTCATTCTACAGTGCAATCTGGCCTGAGAACACAGGCGTTGTGGTTGTGACTGTAGGTAAGGATGGTTCAGATATTCAGACAAATATGACTCTGAATGCAGGTCTCAACACAGAGGCAAACAAAGTAACTGCAGATAATCTGGATGCCCAGATAGATGTTCTGTACTATCTTGAGGGTACAGATGGTGCAGAATACACATTTACACCGGAGGATGGTGTATCAGTATCAGTGCTCCGTCCGGAGATCACTGATAACAAGCTTACATACAGCGGATTTTCTACAGAGAATGTAAAGAAAAACGAGGATGGAAGCTATACTGTAAGCGGACTTGTACAGGGACCAAATGTGGTTAAGGTAACCAGAGATGGAGTGAGCACATATCAGGTAATACGTGCGAAGGAAGTTTCTGTCTCATATGCTTACAAGGATGCCGATGGCAATGAGATCTCTGAGGATGAGCTCTCAGCAGGAGACACAATAGAGATTTCATATGGAAAGCGATCAGAGGATGGCAAGAAATCATATGATGGTCTGTATATACCAGCCAATAAGCTTTCCGGAATTTACAATATGGCTGGTACAGTTAAGCTTACAGACAGCCTTGAAAATTCATATGTTGGCAAGAGCAATCAGTATTCATTTGCAGCGACACCTTCAGCGCAGACAGTAACTGTCAAGATACCGGAGTATTTCTCGGGAGATACATTCACTCTGAACGGATGTCTGCAGGAGGGTGGATTTGGTTCTGCCTATGGTTCACACAGAGATGTTCGTCATGCAACAGGTAAGCCGGTACAGATGGCGGCCAGCGGACATGTGGCATACATGGGAAGCCTTCCAGAGCTTTCATTTAAGCTTGTGGGCTCAGACTTTGTTCAGGTGAATCTGAAGGTCGTAGACAGCACTACAGGTAAGGCTGTAGAGGGATACGATATAGCTGTTAAAGATGAGAATGGTAATCCTTCAGTTGTCACAGATGGCGGTTTCAACGGATTTGCAGGAAGAAAGTACAATTATACGATCAAGTGTGCCGGATACATGTATAAGGAAGGCTCATTTGATATTCCGGAGGATACAACAAGTATCTCAAAGACAATAAAACTTACAGCAGCTGGTGATACAGCATGGGATGGAACAAGCATGACAGAGCCTGTTCAGAAGGATGGTGTATACCAGATTGGAACAGGAGCAGAGTTTGCATGGTTTGCAAATGAGGTAAATGTAAACAAGAACGGTAATATAAATGCTGTTCTTACAGCAGACATTAATCTTGCAGGTTACAGCTGGACACCAATTGGTACGTCAAACACTGTATACAAGGGAACATTTGATGGCCAGGGACATAAGATAACTGGTCTGTATCAGAATGATGTAGCATACTCAGGTATCTTCGGTCAGGCAGGAGCAAGGATAAGCAACCTTACAGTCGAAGGTACAATAACTATGAGCACCAAGACTTCTGCGGGAGCAATAGTTGGTTATCTGTATCAGGGAACTGCAGAGACTCCGGCAAGAGTGTCTAACTGTGTATCAAAGGTAGATATCACATACACAGGTTCGGCTTCAAGTGCATCCATAGGTGGTATCGCAGGATACAGTTATACGAGCAGAGTCAGTAACACTGTAATTGAGAATTGTGTAAACTATGGAACGATAAAGGCTGAGAATGGCGGAGCCATAGGTGGTATCATCGGTTCAATGATCAGTGGTAATATCTATGTGCAGAATTCAACAAACTATGGTGATGTAACAGGTAAGAAAAATGTCGGTGGTATACTTGGAAATCACGATGAGTATTATCCACAGGGACCGGGATGTAAGATCGTATCATGTTACAATGCCGGTGTTGTAACCGGACAGACAAATGTCGGTGGTATAGCAGGTTATTATAAGGGAAGAAAGTCAAATGAAGCAGCGGTGGAGATCACAGACTGTTACAGTGCCGGTGCTGTAAACGGAAGCGATGATAATTCTGTAAGTGTATTTGCGGGATATTCAGAGGATCTGACTATTTCAGGATCTGTATATTCAGCAACAGAGACTGCAGATGACAGCATCTCGGCAGAAGAGGCTGTATATGTATCACCTGCTGATATATCAGCAGTGAAGAAGCTCACAGTTGATACAGTATCTAAGGCAAAAGACGCGGAGACTATTGCAAATGTAGAGCCTGCAGTCAAGAAGCTTGAGACTCTTACTCTGTCAGAGGAAGACATGGCATTTGTAGAACTTTACAAGAGCTTAAAGGCAGTGGTAAACAACAGTAAGCTTAAGAGTGTGAAGGTTGCTGTATATGACTATGCGGCAAATGCAGCTAAAATAAATGGCGCATCAAGTACCGGTGTGATTCTTGCAGAGACAGAGGTTGATGCAGAGACCGCAGTTCAGGCAGTTGAGAAAGCACTTAAGGAAAATAATATTGATTACGATATTCAGGATTCAGCATACGGTGCGTATATAGTATCAGTAAATGGTCTTGCGTCAAATGCTGATTATATGATGTCGGGATGGATGTTGTCTCATAACAGCGACGATTTTGCCAATGATGGACTTTCCAAGATATCAATTGAGGATGGAGATGTGATAGAGCTTCATTATGAGCTCACAGGTCAGGATGTTGCATCAGTATATGCAGGTCTCCCAACGTTTGAAACCCTCACAATTGGGGACAGCGAGGTAACATTCACAACAGAGACATCTTATGATGCAGAAAGGAACTCTGTATATACTTATAAGGCAAACGGAGAGGTCCTCAAGGGCAGCGGAACAAAGGACGATCCATTTGAGGTAAATGTAAAACTGTTTGCGGGATCAGATCTGATAACAACTAATGTTAAATATAAGACATATGCCGATTCACACTACGCAGTTGTTGATGGTCTTTCAGCGACTATGGATCTGACAAATGCAGTTCTGTGCAGTGTTACATCAAGAGGTGGAAGATCTGCATGGTACGAGATAAATGCTGCTGCAACAGCAGAAAAGGTAATTTCAAAGGATACGGCAAAGGTTGAGGTCGCTGATGCAGTATATAGTGGTAACGAACTCACACCTGAGGTTACAGTCTATGTTTCAGGTAACAAATTAAGCAGTAATGATTACACAGTGACATACAGTAACAACGTGAATGCAGGAAAGGCATCTTGTGTTGTAACAGGAGCCGGAGATTTCACAGGATCAGTTGAAACAGAATTCGAGATCAGGAAGGCAGAGCAGACTATTGCAAATGTTCCGGAAGACCAGACAATTCTGTTGAGTGATGGAGTTACAGTAGATGTTGCAGCCACGGCAAATACTCAGATTAAGCTTGAATCGGATAATAAGGATGTTGTATCTGTAGATGATTCAGGAAAGCTTAAGGTTGTGGGAAGTGGTACAGCGAATATCACAATCACTGCTGAAAAGAATGAGAACTATCTTGAGAGCAAGGCTTCATTTAAGATTACAGTAATCTGCGATATAGACAAGGCAGTATGTTCGGATGTCACAGCACAGACATATACAGGAGAGGCAATTACACCTGATGCAGAGCTGACATATGGAGATACAAAGCTTGTAAAGGATACCGATTACACAGTGACATATAAGAACAATACATCGGCAGGAACAGCAACTATCCTGTTCAAGGGTATTGGCTCATATGGCGGAAGCAAGAAGGTTGCATTTGTGATCAACAAATCTTCCGATACTATTAAGCTGGAGAATACAAGTGTAGAAGTGACAGAGGGTGCAGAGGCATTCAACCTTGGCGTTACAGGACATGGAACTATTACATTTGCATCATCAGCACCAGAGGTTGCTGATGTGGACAGAACCACAGGAACTGTGACAGCAGGAAAGGCAGGAACAGCTGATATTACAGTTACATCCACAGGAACAGCTAATTATGAGGCTGTGACAAAGGTGATCAGAGTCACTGTTAACAAGAAGCCAGAGCCACCTAAGCCAGATGACACAGTATACAATACAGAGCTTACAGAAGAGAATACAGTGATAAAGGTATCAGATGTAACTTATACAGGAAAGGCACAGAAGCCAGCTGTAAAGGTATATGTGGATGGCGAAGAGCTGAAAACATCAGAGTATGAAGTAGTGTATGAGAACAATGTCAATGCAGGTAAGGCTGGCGCAATTGTAGTTGGTAAGGGCATTTATACAGGATATGTAGAGCAGTTCTTCAACATCAGAAAGGCTGATCAGAAGATATCCGGTCAGACAGTATATGCGTATAATACCCATATCATGATAAATGCAGCTGCAAAGGGCAAGGTTACATATACAAGTTCTAATAAGAGTATTGCTGTAGTTGATAAGAGCACAGGTCTTGTGACTGCAAAGAAGCCTGGTAAGGTTCAGATCAGAATAGCTACAGCAGGCAATACTAATTACAAGGCTGCAAAGGGTGCTATAACTCTTGTTGTTGCACCAAAGCAGGTTACAGTTAAGGCTGTATCAGGTGCAAAGAAGAGCGCAAAGGTTTCTTACAGCAAGGTAAAAGGTGCAACAGGATATCAGGTAACATATTCTGCTAACAAGAATTTCAAGGCATCAAAGTCCAAATATGTAAGCAGTAAGAATCTGAGCACCGTTCTGAAGAATCTGGGCAGTGGAAAGAAATATTACGTGAAGGTAAGAGCATACAAGACTATAAGCGGTAAGAAGTACTTTGGTCTTTACAGCAATACAAAGAGCGTACGCACAAAATAGTGCAGCAATGACATAGCAAATATGAACAGGGAGGATCTATGGAGATTCAGAAGGATAACCGTTCTAAAGAATATTGTATACAACTGCTTGTAAGTATGTATCATACTCTGGGCAGATATCCGAAAAAATCAGACTTTACGTCGGAGCAGGTGGCCAGGATCAAATCATTTTTGGGTCCGTGGCCGAGAGCCCTGGAGGCAAGTGGAATCCTTCCTGATCGTTCTGCTGAGCGGGCTGAGGCAAAAATGCAGAAACGTATCGAGAGAAAAAGAAAGAAAACTCAATACAAGATAGCAAAGCAGGACAAAAAGGAGGTCGGGAAATGAGAAAAAGATCACAGATGATGAGAATGATCATTGGAATGCTGATATGTGTTATGATGTCGGCAGCCATGCCACTTCAGAAATCCTGGGCTCAAACTGATGATATCAGTGAATATATGACAGAGACGGCGGAGACTTCGGATAATGCCGTCTCTGATACATATAAAGACAGACTTAAGACAGATATAGATTATCTGAGAAATGTAAAGGGTGATCCTGGATTTGGCTATGAATGGAATGTCATGACTCTGGCAAGATATGGCTATAATGATCCGGCGTGGTACAGGACTTATTATGATAATGTTGTAAGTTATGTAAAGGCCAATGGCTCGCCCATACTTAATAAGAAAAAGAGTACGGAGAATTCCAGATTGATATTGGCGCTTACATCGATTGGTGCAGATGTGTCGAATGTGGGAGGATATAATCTGCTGGTTCCCCTGGCAGATATGACTTTTGTAAAGACACAGGGAATTAACGGCACTGTATTTGCACTTATTGCGTTGGATTCCGGGAAATATGAGATACCGAAACTTCCTGATGGGAATGACGGTGTTCAGACTACCAGAGAAGGTTTGATCCAGGAAATACTGAACAGACAGCTTGAAGGTGGTGGCTGGACATTTTCAGGAGACTCGGCTGATCCTGATATGACAGGAATGACAATACAGGCACTTGCTCCGTATTATAATGGCAGTGCAGAAATCAAGAAAGCCGTGGATGAGGGCTTGGCGGTTATATCGTCACAGCAGTATGATGACGGAGGCCTGGCATCGTGGGGTACGGTCAATTCTGAAAGCTGTGCACAGATCATATGTGCGTTGGCAGGTATTGGAAGAGATGCAGATACAGATACGAAGTTTACCAAGAATGGTAATTCGGTTCTTGATAGTATTTTGTCATTTTATGACAGCACATCAGGTGGATTTGCCCATATATTGGGAGATGATGGAAGCGTAGTTTCGGATGCTATGGCATCACAGCAGGCAGGATATGCTCTTGTGGCATATGACAGATATAAAAGTGGCAGAAACAGACTGTATGATATGACGGATGCACAGAAATTATACACTGTTGGAAATACGTCAATAGCATCAATAACGTCGAAAGATCGGGCGGTGACAATAAAATGGAAATCCGCTGTGAGAGCAAAGAAATATGATGTATACAGAAAAGAATCAGGTGGATCCGGATATAGCAGACTGGCTTCGGTCGCGTCCACAAGCTATGTTGACAGATCTGTGAAAGAGAACAGAAAATACAGTTATGTGATAAAACCTGCAGCCGGTAAGGTGCAGGGAAATTCAAATGCAGTGACGGTGGCAGTGCTTGCCAAGGCAGGTGTGTCGGCGAAGAATACAGCAAAAGGGGTAACATTATCCTGGAACAAGATCACAAATGCAGAAAACTACGTTGTGTTCAGAAAAGCAAGTGGTACAAGTGTATGGAAGAAGCTTGCCGCAACGAAGAATCTGAGATATGAGGATAGAACAGTTAAGAATGGAAATAAATATTGTTATATCATAAAGCCGATGGCCAGAAATTCTGAGGCAGGATATAATGTAAAAACATGGTATTTTATGAGCAAGATGAAAAAATGTAGTGTAAAATCCACATCAAGGGCATCTCTCAACGTAACATATACAAGAAATACCAGTGCAACAGGTTATAATATTATTTATTCGACAAACAGAAATCTTAAGGGCGGAAAGACGTGTACCGTCAAGAATAGTAAAACAGTAAAAAAGACAATAAAAGGACTCGAAGTTGGAAAGAAGTATTATATAAAAGTCAGAAGTTATAAAAAGGTTGGAAATAACTATTACTACGGAGTCTGGAGCGATCTCAGGGGCGTAGTAGTGATCAAGAAATAATATATGAACAAATTAAAAGAATTTATAGGAAAATATAAAAAGCATATAATAGCTGCTGTGGCTATGGTGCTGATATTGGTATGGGCATTCTGGTACGGCAGCAATTCTCCGGGAGCCAGGGGCTTTAAAATTGATAAGACCGAGGTGGGAAGTACAACGGAAATGGTTGGAGATGTAAAGCCGACCACATCCGAGGATACACGAACTGAGGAAAATAAAACAGGGACAGGCACTGCAGACAAAAAGTCAAAGCCTGAGAAAACAGATAAAACTGCTACTGACAGTCGGACAGAGACGGAGGCAGTTACTGAGTCGCAGACTACAGTTGAGGATACGGAAAATCGGACGACAGAGAGCAAGACCGAGAATAAACCTTCCATCAAAACTGAAGTCAATGGTTCGGGGGATCATAAGAATGACACGTCCTCAACCACAAAAAAACCGACAAATACCACCAGCGATGCAACGGAGAAGACCACAGACAGTCAGGCTACAACGGAAGCTGCGACAGAAAAGAATAAGTATAACTGTACAATTTCCATAGATTGCGCAACTATATTAAATAATAAAGATATGCTCGATAAGGACAAGGAAGAGTTTGTTCCGTCCGATGGAGTGATACTTGGAACAGTGACTGCCACATTCGAGGAAGGCGATACCGTGTTCGATGTTCTGAATGGTGTGTGCAGGGAGTATGGAATACAGCTGGAATATTCATGGACACCTATGTATGGCAGCTACTATATAGAGGGGATCTCCAATCTGTATGAATTTGACTGTGGAGAGTTGTCGGGATGGATGTATTCTGTAAATGGATGGTTTCCGAACTATGGATGTTCCAGTTATACTCTGAAGGATGGAGATGTCATAAAGTGGTCTTATACCTGTGACTTAGGAGTTGATGTTGGTGGAGAGATACACTGATATTATGAAGGATGAAATGAATGGAGACGAGAATGAAGAGATATGATTCGTTTTCCGGATATCACCCGATAGTTAATCTTATGTACTTTATATGCACTATAGGATATGCCCTGGCATTTACCAATCCGGTATGCCTGGGCATATCATTTATAATGGCATTTACATATTCGGTTATGCTAAGAGGTGATGAAGGGGCAAGGACAAATATAAAATATATGATTCCTCTTGTGCTGCTGACGGCACTGCTCAATCCTGCATTCAGCCATCAGGGAAGTACGATTCTTGCGTATCTTCCTTCAGGAAACCCGTTAACACTTGAATCACTGGTGTATGGTATAGCAGCGGCATTTACACTTGTTACAGTTATGTGCTGGTTTTCCTGTTTTAATACGGTGATGACATCGGATAAGATGGTGTACCTTTTTGGCAAAGCGGCACCGGTCTTATCCATGATCCTGTCAATGACGCTCCGGTTTATCCCGGATATAACGGCTCAGTTCAAAAAAGTTTACAATGCGCAGAAAGCAATGGGCTATACAGCGAATGGTAAGTATTTTGTGAGGATAAGGACAGGCTGCCATGTGCTGTCTGCTGTGGTGACTTGGGCTTTGGAAAAGGCTCTTATAACCGCGGACAGTATGAGATCCCGTGGTTATGGACTTCCGGGAAGGACGGCGTATTCCCTGTTTAGATTTAGAAAAAGTGATATACGGGCGATGCTGTATATACTGGTATGTGGAGGATACGTGCTTGCCGGGAAGACAGGTGGTTATATTGATTTTTCCTATTATCCGAGAATAAAAGGAAACGTGGCAGGATATATGACGATGAGTGTGTATATTGTATATGTGCTTTTACTTTGTCTGCCAATATATGTTCAGATCAGGGATAATCGTAGGATAAGAAACTGCAAAGGAGATCAAAGATGAATATATTTGATATAGAGGGGTTTACATTTGCATATCCGGATTCAAATGATGACACAGGGGCAGGTTATCTGCCACCTGCCCTGACGGGGGTGGATCTGCATGTGGAACAGGGCGAATTTGTGGTTATTCTTGGTAGTTCAGGATGCGGCAAAACCACACTGCTCAGACAGCTGAAAAGGCAGATGATCCCACATGGCAGGAGATCCGGAGAGATATTGTTCAAGGGACGGACAATGGATGAATACACGGATCAGGATATGGCGGCACAGATCGGTTTTGTGCAGCAGGATGTGAATTCTCAGCTTGTGACAGATAAGGTGTGGCATGAACTGGCATTTGGACTTGAGAGTATGGGATATGACAATGATCATATTAGAAGAAGGGTGGCCGAGATGAGTTCCTTTTTTGGACTTACCGGAATATTTCATCGAAAAGTTACACGACTGTCAGGCGGACAGAAACAGCTCGTCAATCTGGCCTCGGTCATGGCGATGTCCCCGGATGTTCTGATACTTGATGAGCCCACAAGTCAGCTTGATCCCATAGCGGCAAATGAATTCATTGACAGCCTTGTCAGGATCAACAGGGAACTTGGAACCACTATAATTATGACAGAGCACAGGCTGGAGGAGGTTCTGCCGGTGTGCAGCAGAGCTGTGGTTATGCAGGCTGGAAGTATTCTGTGCGAGGGTGATGTGAGAACTGTTGCCAGCAGACTGTGTTCTGATGGTTGTTCCATAGACCTGTACATGTCTATGCCTGCAGCTATACAGATATATATGGGGCTTGGAAAAACGCCTGCTGAGAATCTTGCTTTTGCAGATAATGTTAAAGTCCCGGTGACGGTGGCAGAGGGGAAACGGTGGCTTGCCGGTTATGATGAGCAATTTCGAAAGTCGGAAGATGCTGTATGTCTTCCGGATGATAATAAACATTATGATGATGCTGAAGCTGCAGTCAGGCTGGACGAGGTGAGATTCAGATATGACAGATCTTCCGATGATGTACTCAGGGGAGTGGATCTGGACATTTATAAGAATGAGATACTTATGATAAATGGCAGCAATGGATCAGGAAAATCCACATTGCTGTCTCTGATAGCGGGCATTTACAAACCATATAGTGGCAGGATAAGGATACAGGGGAATATGACAACGGGGATGCTGCCGCAGAATCCGGAGCTGCTGTTCACAAGAAATTCTGTCAGAGATGAACTTGTGGATGCTAAGGATAGAAAAGATCTGATGGATATAATAGGTTTCTGTCATCTGGAAAATCTGTTGGACAGACATCCATATGATCTGTCAGGTGGTGAAAAACAGAGGCTGGCTTTAGCAAGACTACTTATGTATGATCCGGATATACTGCTTATGGATGAGCCGACCAAGGGAATGGATAATGGATTCAAATCAGAATTCAATACGATGCTGCAGGAACTAAAGAAAAAGGGCAAGACAATAGTGATCGTCAGCCATGACATAGAGTTCTGTGCTGTGGCGGGTGACAGAATTGCACTTCTGTTCGACGGAGAAATTGCCGGGGCCGGAGGTGTGAGAGAATACTTCCTTGGTAATAATTTCTTTACTACTGCTGCTGCCAGAATTGCATATGGGATAATTCCAGGTGCAGTAACTGTGAGTGATATTTTGTCAGCATATGGCATGAATGACGGAATGGTATCAGATGATGATAACGATCCTGATATAATGAAGAGGGGGAAAACTGAGAGGACGGATATAAATGTGTCATCTCCTGATTTATCGGGCGTTGTATTGACCAGGGAGCGAATTGCGGATCCGCTGCGGTGGTGGCAGATCATGCTTATATCCGTAACGTCGGTTATCATAATATTCTGTTTCTGGAAGACGATGTCCCAGACGAATCTCACAGAACTTGTGGAACATGGGATGAACATAACAGATAAAGGCAAGGCATACATAGGGATGTATGTGGTTATGGTATTGGCTATTGCCGGGCTGCTTGCTGCTATAAGACCTGTAACATCAAAGAAAAATGAGAATATAATCATGGAATCTGCTTCACGAAGAATGAGCCTGGGTACGGTTATTACTGTGATCATATCAATGGTTCTTATTCCACTTACTATATGGGTCGGAAGTGAACTTCTGGGAGACAAAAAATACTACTTTATATGTCTTTTGATAATAATTGAAGCTATGATACCATTTTTTGTTTCATTTGAGAATCGCAGGCCACACACCAGGGATATTGTGACCCTTGCGGTTATGTGTGCCCTTGCTGTTGCGGGCAGAGCTGCATTTTTTATGGTTCCGAATTTCAGTCCTACCATGGCAATAGTCATTATTTCCGGAGCGGCATTTGGCTGTGAAGGGGGATTTGTAGTTGGTGCTATGTCTATGTTTGTGTCTAATTTCATGATGGGACAGGGACCGTGGACTCCGTGGCAGATGTTTGCCATGGGACTGGTTGGCTTCCTGGCCGGACTGTTTTTTGCCAGAAGTGGCGTCAGAACCAGAAATATGACCAAGATAGGATTGTGTATATTTGGAGCGCTAATATGTATCATAGTGTATGGCGGAATCATGAATCCTGCCTCAGTGGTGATATGGCAGCCTGCTGTGAATCGGGGGATGATCATCGCCTCCTATGTTACAGGATTCCCATTTGATGTGGTGCACGGTACGGCCACTGTTATATTTCTGTGGCTGTTGGCCAGACCTTTTCTGGAGAAGCTTGACAGGATTCGGATTAAGTATGGGGTTCTGTAGGGAGGTGACTGACGGTAGGTTATGACATAATATCAGGTATGGGCTGTGGCATATGACGTTCGACTTACCTTACTTCGGAGTTTATCATTTGCACAGACATACGCAGGCACAAGGTCGCTGCCTGCTTCTGTCTGGCAGATAAACACCGAAGCAAGGACGTCTTCACTATCGATATGCCGCAGCCCATACTTGATATTATGAATAAAGGTTATGAGATAGATCGTAAAATGTATAATGTATGATATATGATATTAACATGTATATGGTTATTGTGGCAGGCTTTAATGCGGAAATGCATAGCCATTGTGAAATGGCTTACTGTTTTTGGGGATGGATGCAGGCGTAATATAATAGTTATATAAATAAAAGAAAAGTATTTGCAGTCGATATAGGAAATATATTAGTATATGAACAGATACAGACAGGGAGTATTTTTAACTTTATAAATGATTGAGGATTGCGCGATGATAAGAGATGTGAGTTTGGAAGATATTTCGGATGGAAGATTGTATGATGCAAATGATATGGTTAAGGCGTACTGCAATGAATGTAAGGGATGCCATGCGTGCTGCACAGGAATGGGAAGTTCGATCGTTCTTGATCCTTTGGATGTGATGAGGCTTTGCCGGGAGACGGGGAAGACTTTCACACAGCTGTTGGAAAAGGAGCTCGAGGTGAATGTTGTGGACGGTCTGGTGCTTCCTGATATCAGGATGACGGCGGACAGGTGTCCGTTCCTGAATGGTGAGGGCAGATGCAGTATTCACAGTGCAAGACCGGGGTTTTGCAGACTTTTTCCGCTTGGAAGGTACTATACAGAAGAAGGGTTTAAGTATATCCTGCAGATACATGAGTGTGAGCGTGCGGGCAGGACAAAGGTCAAGGTATCGAAATGGATCGATACTGAGGATCTGCCAAGGTATACTAAGTATATAAATGACTGGCACAGATTCCAGAAGGATATGCAGAAAAATCTGGTGGAATATATGAGATCCGGTGAGGATGAGACGGCAAAAAATCAGACTATGCTGGTGCTTCAGGTCATGTATGTGGGGATGTATGATATGGACAGAGATTTCTATGAGCAGTTTGATGCGAGGATTGCACATATACGCAGCCTGTTATGCATGGAAGAGTGATCTTTCAGCTGACAGTATAGAGAAACAGGGGAGGAGATAGATTATGAAAAAGCTGAATTTGAGGAAGGGGCTGGCCGTTACATTGATGGCCTTTCTGATTGGAGCGGGGCTTGCCGGTTTATGCTCTGTGAGGAATGTAAAAGCAGATGATGAGATATTGACTAATCCACGTACGGACGAATCGGGATATACGGAGTATGACTGTGTGTGGTTTGGAAGCTACCCTCAGGATGATGCCACGGGCAGAATGTATGACCCGATTAAATGGCGTGTTGCGGAGGTAAAAGGAGATGATCTGTTTCTGGTGGCTGATGAGATCCTGGACTGCAGGCCGTTCAATAATTCGATATATGGCGCAAACAAAACAAGCCTGGATATAACATGGGAGAACAGCGATATAAGAAGCTGGCTGAACGGAACATTTGTAAATCGTGCATTTTCTGAAAAGGAACGCTCGGCAATAAGGGTTACCACTATCGATACACCGCTGCATTACGATTCTGATCAGTATTCTTCCAAAAAGAAGAGTATAAAGACCAAGGATAAAGTATTTTTGCTCTCTGAGGATGAAGCGGAAAATGAGAAATATGGATTTGAAAGAAATGCAGCAAGGTACAGAAAGAATACTGCCTATGCAAAAGCCAGAGGTGTGTATACGCGTGTTGGCTCAGGAGATCCGGAGGAAGACTGGTGGTTTTCTGAATATGAAATAGGCAATGGAAACTGGTGGCTCAGAACTCCTGGCTGGACAAGAGATGATGCATATAGTGTGATCACGGATGGAAGAGTGTGGTATAGAGGCGGTTCGGATTATGCAAAAACGTCAAATACAGGTGTGTGCCCTGCGATTCACATAAGCAGAAGTTCAGGTGCATGGATATATGCAGGAACGATAAATACCAATCCTGAAGTGGAAGCTGTGGAGGTTGGCAAGCCTGACAGCGTGAGCAAAGCTGCCTGGGTAAAGACAGGAAATATATATTCATACATAAGTGCAGGTGGAGATCAGATTAGCAAACCAGCGGGCTGGTATTATATTTATGATAAATATTTATATCTGGACAGCACTGGTAAGAAAATTTCCAAGAAGACAGACTGGTACAACATAAATGGAAAAATATATTACATTCTCAGCAATGGTGAGCGTATTGTGAAGCCAGCCGGATGGCATAAGGTTCATGGCCGGTATTATTATCTGAACAAAGACGGGGGAAGAAAGGCCCTCAAGAAGGGCTGGTACAAAATAAGTGGATATTATTACTATCTGACAAATGGTGGAACAAGGATCAAAAAGTCTGAGGGCTGGTATGTTATCAACAATTCATATTACTATCTGAGTTCTGACGGATACAGATATATACGGCCAACTGCCTGGTACAAGATCGGCGGCAAAATGTTGTATATCAGCAGATCGGGTAAGCGTATCCGTAAACCAGCAGGGTGGAGAAGTGATTGGAATGGAGACCGTTACATATGTGCCGATGGAACGTTGTATCGTGGCTGGAGGCGTGTAAACGGTAAAAAATATTACTTCAACAAAGAAGGATATATTGCAGGAGAGATGGTGCAATATAGTTCAAAATCAAAAAAATATCTTTACAGAGTGAAGGTTAATAAGATCACGTATTATCAAACGCGTGGAGTCGGTGCGATGAGGGAGCGGGCTGTCAAATTGTTTGCCCCTTATAAGAAAAAATATCCAAATAAATTCCAATTTGACGGACTGGGAGACAGGAAACTTGATCAGTGTGATATATTTGCTTATACCGTTGGTCAGAAGATGACGGGTATATATCCAAGAGGAAATTGGAAACAGGTGTACAACATGAAAAACCTTAAGCCGGGAGATATTATTAAGAGAAATAACGGCTCGGGAAATGGAGTTCATTTTATAATTGTCACTGGAGTGTATGGAGATTTCTTCCAGTTTATGGATGCAAATGGCGCAGGAAACTGGTTTAGGGAAGATGGAACGTATGTCAAGAACTGTGTGCTTTGGGATCAGTGGAGTACCAAATCGGATTATAAAGATCGTCTTGTATTTGTACTTCAGAAGCCATGATATAAGCTAAATTTACGAAGATATAGAGGTTCTGTATGGACAGTGTGAAAGCTATTATAGACGAGGTATTTGAATATGGTCAGGGTAGAGGGAAAATGCCAGGGACAGACGAACTGGCAACGGTTATAGATTCTCTGTCCGGATCCGGGGATGATGTGTGCCATATGTCGGATATGGAAGTCTCCATAATGGAGACTGTCTCAGACTTCGAGTACCTCAGAAGAAAAGCTTATGATCTGTCCCATCAGAGATTTGGAAACCGCATATACATAAGAGGGCTCATAGAGTTTACGAACATTTGCAAGAACGATTGCTATTACTGCGGTATCAGAAAAAGCAACAGTCATGTGGACAGATACCGTCTGACAAAGGATCAGATTCTGGCTTGCGTCGATGAGGGATATGTGTTGGGATTTCGCACATTTGTGCTTCAGGGAGGCGAGGACGGAGGATTTTCAGATGGGGCTATAGCTGACATTGTGAGATGCATCAAGGAGAGATATCCTGATTGTGCTGTCACGCTGTCATTTGGCGAGCATCCATATGAGACTTACAGGCTGTGGCGGATGGCCGGGGCGGACAGATATCTTCTGAGACATGAGACTGCGGATAGGGTGCATTATGAAAGATTACACCCGGATTCGATGAGCTATGACAACAGAGTTCGATGTCTGTACGATCTTAAAAGTCTTGGATATCAGGTGGGAAGTGGATTTATGGTGGGATCGCCGTATCAGACTTCAGTGAATCTGGCCGAGGATCTGCATTTCCTTGCGAAGCTGCAGCCGCAGATGATAGGGATCGGGCCGTATGTTCCTCACAAGGAGACCCCATTTGCGAAGATGGAGCAGGGAACGGTCAGGCAGACGCTGGTGATGATAAGCCTGCTGAGACTGATGTTCCCGAAGGCACTCATACCATCCACCACATCTCTCGGAACGATAGCGGCTGATGGCAGGGAGCGTGGGTTTATGCACGGTGCGAACGTGGTCATGCCGAATCTGTCTCCTGTGTCTGTCCGAAAGAAATACGAGCTCTACGACAACAAGATATGCACGGGGGAGGAATCCGCCCAGTGCCGCGGATGCCTTGACAGGCGCGCAGAGGCGTACGGGTTTCAGGTTGTTGTGGACAGAGGGGATTATGAGGCGTGAAGATGATATTACATGGCAGCTTTTGCAAGGCATAACACCAGGCCTATGGCACTCGGAGGCTATGGCGGAGCTTGAAAGACTGAAGGCGGTGTCACAGCAGTAAACTGTTAAAATATGTGCGGAAGATCAAGAACAAATAAATCCTGCTAACAATTGAAAAGAATAATTATAAATGTTAAATTAAAAAAGATTTAGTGATTTTAGGCAGGAGTTGAAGGCATATGCAGAGGGAAATACTCTTTAGCAGAGAACAGAGAAGAAAGAGGGAGAATAGTAAAATGAGTTGTGGAGTGAAAAATGTGTTAAAGAAAGTAATTACGCTTGTGTTGGCAGTGGCGCTTATCATGGCGGTAGTTCCACCGGCAGGTGCGCAGGCAGCGAAAGTTAAAAATGGCTTGCGGAAGGCGTCAAATGGCTATTACTATTGTTACAAGAACGGAAGTATGGTCAGGCGGTCTGGATGGGTGAAGGTGAATGACAATCTGAAGGTGAAACTTGGCACGTCCTATAAGGTTCAGTACAGGCAGACCAATATGGGAGATAAGACATATATAAGTAAATTCGATTCTGCAAAGAAGAAATTCATTCGACTTGACAGAACATATACAACGCTTTCAGACAAGAAACTTCATTTTGTGTCGAAGAATGGGGTGCTGGTTAGAAAAAAGACAACGGTCAGCGCAAAAAATGGAAACGTATATTTTGTTGAAAAGGGAGGAGCAATATCCAGAAGGTATATAAAGAAAACAAAAAGACTTTATAAATATGACTATGCAAATAAGAAATGGGTGCTTCAGAAGAATACTTCATGCAAGATAAACGGAAAGACATACTACTTTGATAAGAATGGTAAGATGATTACCAGGAAAGCTCCTTCAAATAATGGAGGTAATCCAGGCCCAGTAAGTAATATTCTTACAAATAATGATGGAAGAAATTATTATTATTATACTGATGACAGAGGTATTTCAATATATCATGACGAATATGGTTATTTTTACGATAATGATGGTTCTTATATAGGAAACAGTAATGACGGACCGATTTAAATAAATATTAATTTTTATTGGTTTATTTTGGAGGATATTATGATAGATCTTAGTAATGGAATAATTAAATTTGATGATATTATTATAAAACCAGATTCTAAAATTGAAGACTATCTTAATTTAAGTTCTGATATATTAGAATTAAGCAAATATCGTTTTTTCTATTGATGAAAACGAAAATAGCAGATTTGTATAATATCTCCATTTAATTTTGATCCAAATCTAGAAACTTTAGAAGCTAGTAAAATATGGCTTGAAGGTATAACAGAAGGAGGAGATATACATATAAGATATAATGAATAAATTTTAAAAAAATAAAATAGCAACAAGATGGATAATTCCTTACTGGCTGTAAGGGATATTAACCATAAATATATTGTAGTAAAAAGGTGTTAATTAAAATAAAATGAAAAAAGAATATACAAATATACAAATATTTCTTGATGATATACATGATCAATTATCTGTAAAAGATATCATTCTTGATATGGGGTTAATCGAGAAAAAAGATATGAAAGGTGACTTTACTAACTGTATATTCCATGATGGTAATAATACTCCTAATTTGCAAATAAAAGATAATTTTTGGAAATGTTATGCATGTGGAGCAAAAGGTGATCTTATAAATTTTATTCAAATATAATATAATAGTATAAACATAAAGTTGTACATATGTGTATGGCAGTTATAGGGCTATGCGATTTTTTGAAGATGCTTCAGAGAAATCCGCATAGCCCTTTGATTGTATATAAGCTTATTAAAATTTATTTGTCTATATGACAGGAAGGAGAAAGTTATTCAAGTAAAATATTTGGCGCTGTACGCAAAGAACAAAGAGGAACATTACAAAATATCAGATGATTTTGTTAGAGATTGTGGAGGACACTATCGGCAGAAGCGGAATACTGGTTATATGGCAGACGTCGCGCCAAGCGCTTTTCATGCGTCTGCTCCTTAAGGAGGACACGCGTCTGCCTCTTTTTTATTCTCTCTCTTCTTTGATAAACATGAACAGGAAGCTCACGAACAGCAGACAGCAGGAGAACCAGATGGTCCTCATGTCAAATATACGGATGAAGTGGCCGCCTACAGCTGCGCCGATTCCGAACAGCAGGATGATCGCCCAGTAGCACAGGGATTTGAACAGTGTGTTCCTGTCCTTTGTTCTGAAGTATGCACACAGGGCATCTGTGCCGCTTCGGATATTTCCAATGCACATGGTGCTGGCAAATGCGTAGCCATTGACCTTCCTGAATGCCTGAACCTGCATGGCACATGAAAATGAAACCATGGCATTTGCGAGAAGATTGAGTTTTATGGGAAGAAATCCCACGATAAGAAGCAGAAAAATCTCACACAATACAACGATCTGTCTCCAGTGAAACTGCTGCATATTCTGAAATTTCTGTTTTATACACTCGGCAGCAGCAATTCCAAGCGCAAAAAATAATAGAGGAACGGCATAGTGTACACACATTTTCCAGTTTCGGTCTACAAGATTCTGACCGAGAAGAACTATGTTGCCTGTCTGTGCATTTGCAAATACCTTTCCTCTGAATATATAGGTATATGCATCCTGCAGACCTCCTGATACTGACAGGAAGGCCGCGGTGATGAAAGATTCTGACATTTGTCTATGTGGATAAAACTTCATGGTTCATATACTCCTTGGTTGTAGATTTGACATTCAGGCGTTGATCCCATCTGGGGGATGGAGGTGCCTGTCCCCATTTGGGTATTAGGTGCAGTACCTGAAGGTTTTGTCTGTCAGGATTCTTGCGAATATCAGTCCAAGTGGCAGGGCTATGATGATCATGATGGCAGCTGCAAACCAGGACACGGCATCAGAGAGTGACATGATTCCAAAGTTGTATATTGCACGATAAAGATAAAGCCCTGGAACCATGATGACTATAGATGGGACTGTCAGTGAGATTCGCGGATAACCATTGGTGCTTTTGATGAATGAAGCGAGCAATCCGGCCGTGAGGGCTCCGGCAAATGCGGCGGCAGCTGCAGGGATGCCGGCAAGATCTACAAGCTCTAGACGTAGAGTGTTGGCTATGGCGCCGATGGCAGCTGCTGTGGCAGCCATGTGTATGGAGCTGTTGAACATGATGGAGAATCCGAACACACCGCAGAAGCTGGTAATCAGTCTGAATACCAGATGAAGTCCTGGTGTTATGTCGAGCGCTACAAAATCCTGTGGGTGGAGCTTCAGCAGAAGCGCCATGATCCATGCGAACATCGTTGCCACAAGCACAATGATGATCGAGTATGTAAGCCTCTCAAGCCCTGATCTCAGATCCAGCTTTGAAAGATCTATGCCGCTGGTGATGAATGGGAATCCCGGTATGATGAACAGCATTGAGCAGATATATCCGGCTTCGTGGAAGGCGGGTATATGAAATGTCAGCTCGGCGGCCTTTAGCAGCAGTGCGTACACAAGACAAGCGGCTGACACGGATACAGCTATGTTCATATATAAAGTAAAATGGTGTTTGATAAGCTTTGTCCTTATGAGGTTTCCGATTCCGGCTGCGACAAATGCCAGCATCATTTCTACAGGCCCGCCGCCTAGAAGAAATGTGAAGGCACAGCAAGCGAGGGCAGAGGCAAGTCCGAGACGGAGAGGAGAGTACAAGGCATGTATTTTTTCTATCTCATCAAGCCTCTGATGGATTTCCTCGCCGGTCAGATGCGCCTCTTCATTTGGGAAATTGTCAACAAACTGCTCCATTCTATATAGCTTTGAGGTGTTTACGCCTGTATTGGCGATGCACAGGGACTGTGATACGCAGTCGTGACCGTCAAAACAGTTGAATTCTATGGACATGAGTCCGACATCGACGGTACATGTGACGTTCAGTTCCTTGGAAAGCCTGTTCATGGAAGTACGGACACGCCATGCACCTGTTCCGCATGAGAGCATGATAAGACCGACTCTGCCTATGACAGAAGCCTTTTCAATCAGACCTGCCTTGCATATGAGTACATTGCTGTCGGCACTGGCGTAGTCGTGCCATGGAATCTCCATGTGATTTTTTTCCATAACGTCTATGTATGATTCCGCATTTGCGTTTTTTGCATTCTTACTTTTCCGCATATATGATCGCCTCGGCTTTCGCAACGTGTCTTTCCAGATTCTTCATGAGCAGTGAATCCGGCAGGAATATTCCAAGCTCGTCATATCGCATGCCTTGTTTATCAAAAGTATCCTGACCGTAGAATACAAATGCCATGGGAAGATTCTTTTCCAGTTCAACCATGATATCCCACACAGCACAGTATGCCTCAGCTTCGGTCTCCTTGAGCTTTACCGTGTCCGGCAGCTCTCTGATGAGCAGGACTCCGGTGCACTCCTCAAGGATCTTCTGTTCGACTTCCATGTTGTCAGAAGCGTATTCATGGCTGTATCTGTATGCCTTTGCAAGATACATATTCTCGTTGTGTGTCATATGTGTGTATATATCGTGAAAGTGCTGATAATCCTTTTCTCTTACAGAGTTTCTGAATTCAGGCAGAAGTTCGCCATGCTCATCAGTCATGATGACAGGATTGGTCTTGCCATCGGCGTTGAAGCGATATGGGATGAGGTAGGAATTTCTTAGCAGATCGAACATGGTATTGTTGCAGATGGACATGAGGAATGCCGACATATCTCTGTCCAGATAAGCTGAGAGCAGTGATTTTGTAAATTCTTCCGGTGAAAGATTGCAGTCGAAGTCATCATTGCAGAACAGGTAATTACAGAATGTGTCCATGAGCTTTTCACATGCCCAGGGATCCCTGAGGATCTTTTCAAATAATATTTCTGATTTTTCTTCCCTTGGGAAAATGGTCTTTTCTTCCATAGATATGCGCATCCTTTCATATGATAAATGCTGTCTTGTCATTTGAATCTGGTTAGATTATACTATCGGAGTAGCAATAAGTGAAAATCATAATTGATATGGCAGTAATAACAAAATGATATGTCGGGATTGCTGCATGGAAAATAATTTTAAGAAAGGGAGTATAGCAGACATGTAATATAGTCTGTGGCTAACAATAGATTATGAACATTAATTTCGAGTATTATAAGATATTTTATTATGTTGCGAGATATCGTAACTTTACCAAAGCCGCAAAGGTTCTTGGAAACAGTCAGCCGAATGTGACCAGGGCGATGAACTGCCTGGAGCAGCAGCTTGGAAGGATACTATTTGTCAGGACAAACAGGGGTGTACAGCTCACAAGAGACGGGGAACAGCTCTATTCATATGTGGAGGCTGCAATGTCACAGCTTCTGACGGCGGAGGATGAGCTGGCAGATGGTGAGAATCTCACTCATGGAAGTATAACGATAGGTGTCAGTGAGACGGCGTTAAATATATACCTGCTGGACAGACTGCGGGCATTTCACATGGCGTATCCGGGTATAAATCTCAAGATATACAACCATTCTACACCTCAGGCTGTGGAGGAAGTGAAGAATGGAAGTATAGACTTTGCAGTAGTTACAACTCCGGCTGATGTGGAGACTCCTCTCAAGAAGATCATGCTGCAGTCATATCGTGAGATACTTATCGGCGGAACGACATTTTCTTCACTTAAAAAGCAAAAACTGTCCATTGCGGAGATGAGGAACTATCCTATGATCTGTCTAGGCAGGGAGACTATGACATTCAGATTCTACGACAGAATATTCAGGGAGCATGGCGTGGAGCTTGCGCCGGACACGGAGGCGGCCACCACGGATCAGATACTGCCACTTGTGAAGTGTGAGCTTGGACTTGCATTTATACCGGAACTGATGGCGAGGGAGGCAGTAAAGAACAAAGAGGTTGTAAAGCTTTCACTTGAGGAAAAGCTTCCGGACAGGAATGTATGTCTTGTGTATGACTGCCTGCACCCGCTGAATGAGGCAGCAAAGCAGTTCAAGAAAATAATAGTAGAAAGCAGGTGAGAATATGACACTTCAGCAGCTTAGATATGTGGTGATGGTTGCGGATACGGGCACGATCACCGAGGCGGCGAACCGGCTGTATATATCCCAGCCAAGCCTGACAAATGCCATCCATGAGCTGGAAAAAGAGATGGGGATAAATATATTCAACAGGTCAAATAAGGGAATAAGTCCGTCCATAGAGGGCGAGGTCTTCCTCGGCTATGCGAGACAGGTGCTTGAGCAGGCGAAGGTCCTTGAGGACAAATACAAGGGGGACGATGGCGGCAAGAAGAGCTTCTGCGTGTCCACCCAGCATTATTCATTTGCGGTAAATGCATTTGTTGACCTGATAAAGAGGTGTGGACAGGATGAATATGATTTCAGCATAAGGGAGACACAGACCTATGAGATCATAGATGATGTCGCCAGGATGAGAAGCGAGATCGGAATATTGTTCATGAATGACTTCAATGAGAAGGTGCTGAACAAGATCCTCAGAGCAAATGACCTGGAATTTCATGAGCTGTTCGTGGCAAAGCCTCACGTGTTCATAAGCAGAAAGCATCCACTGGCGAAGAATGATATCATAACAAATGAAGAACTGGAGGCGTATCCATATCTGTCATTTGAGCAGGGAGAGCACAACTCTTTTTACTTCTCGGAGGAAATATTCTCTACGACGGAGCGAAAGAAGAATATAAGAGTCAGGGACAGAGCGACACTGTTCAATCTGCTGATAGGCCTGAATGGATATACTGTGTGCAGCGGTGTCATAGATGAAAAGCTGAACGGCAAGGATATTATATCGGTGCCACTTGCGGATGAGAGCGATATGCGGATAGGCTATATCGTCCACAGGAAGGCGATCCTCAGCAGACTTGGAAATATTTACCTCGGTGCGCTGGCGAACTATCTCACGGCTGGGCACACAGAGAGCGGCGATCGCATTGTACCGACTGCGGAAGATTCAGTAAAAATTCCTCAGAGAAAACTTCAGCACAGGGGGCGCTTCAACGAGATGAGGGATGACGGAGAGCCTGCCTGCGGAGATGTGAGGGAGAAGGCGGCGGAACATATGAGAAGGGTTAAAGCCACATAGCTGACATAGAATGTAAGACATAGAAATAGCGCGGATATAGCATAAAACTATATCCGCGCTATATTTTTATGTATTATACAAGCGAACCAGAGCTTCATATAATGTCAACAACAAACAAGAGAATAACACTGGTCTATGAGATATGCCAGTGAGTGAGCAGGAGGACATGATGAAGACATCAGTTATAGGATTTCCAAGGGTGGGAACATTAAGAGAGTTAAAATTTGCATCTGAAAAATATTTCAGACGTGAGATAACGGCGCAGGAGCTGACAGACATTGCCGCAGATCTCAGACACAGACACTGGGTGACACAGGTGGCAGCAGGAATAGATTTTATTCCAAGCAACGACTTTTCATTTTATGATATCGTGCTTGACACAGCAGTTCTTCTTGGAATCGTGCCAAGGAGATACAGAGAGCTTAATGTCTCAAAGCTCGACACATATTTCGCCATGGCAAGGGGATACCAGGGCGAGTCGGGAGATGTGAAGGCACTTGCGATGAAGAAGTGGTTCAACACGAACTATCACTATATAGTTCCGGAGATAGAGGATGACACAGTGATAAGCCTTGACTGTGAGAAGCTTACAGGTGAATACGAGGAGGCCGAGGAGCTTGGGATCAAGACAAAGCCTGTGGTGACAGGACCATACACCTTGCTTAAGCTCTGCAGATATGTGGGAACTAAGAATGCAGAAGATTTTGTTGATGATGTGGCAGAGGCTTATAGACAGCTCATCGCCGAGTGCGATGAAAAGAATGTGGAGTGGCTGCAATTTGATGAGCCGTCACTGGTGAGAGATATGGATGACGATGATAGGGTACTTTTCCACAGGGTGTATGACAGGGTATTTGCAGATCATGCAGGATGTAAGGTACTTCTCCAGACATACTTCGGCGATGTGAGGGATGTGTATGAGGATATCATAAATATGCCATTTGACGGAATAGGCCTTGACTTTATAGAGGGCAGACAGACCGGAGAGCTTATAGACAGATACGGATTCCCTGGGGATAAGGTACTTTTTGCTGGACTGGTAAATGGCAAAAATATCTGGAGAAATCACTACGACAAGACCCTCAAGATAGTAGGGCAGCTCCGCGATAAGAAGATAGATGTGGTTCTGGCCACATCATGCTCACTGCTCCATGTGCCATACACACTTAAGCATGAGACGAAGCTGTCACATGACTATCTGAAGTTCTTTGCATTTGCGGAGGAAAAGCTTACTGAACTTTCAGAGCTTGCGGCACTTGCCGAGAGTTATAACTACACAGATCTTGAGGCGTACCACAAGAATCAGGAGTTATTTGCGGGAACAAGAGATTGCAACAGCGACGAGGTGAGACAGAGACTTGCAGCGGTGACTGAGAAGGATTATGTAAGACTTCCGAAGAGAAGTGAGAGACAGGCACTCCAGAAGAAGGAATTTGGACTTCCGGAGCTTCCGACAACCACTATAGGTTCATTTCCGCAGACTAGGGATGTGAAGTCACAGAGAGCACAGCTCAGAAATGGAGAGATATCTGAGCAGGAGTATGTGGACTTTGTAAAGGGCAAGATAAAGGAATGTGTGAAGTGGCAGGAGGATATCGGGCTGGATGTGCTTGTACACGGTGAGTATGAGAGAAATGACATGGTAGAGTATTTCGGCGAGTCT
Source organism: Clostridiales bacterium (assembly GCA_029338615.1). Taxonomy (GTDB): domain Bacteria; phylum Bacillota; class Clostridia; order Lachnospirales; family Lachnospiraceae; genus Coprococcus. The sequence goes on along the minus strand of JAQYAS010000014.1, from coordinate 8,652 downwards.
CTTGGAGGTTTCCTGTTCACTGAGAAAGCGTGGGTACAGTCATACGGAACAAGGTGTGTGAAACCACCAGTGATATGGGGTGACGTATACCGCAAAAAGCCGATCACGGTTGACTGGTCCGTATATGCGCAGTCGCTCACAGACAAGATCATGAAGGGAATGCTGACAGGTCCGGTGACGATACTCAACTGGTCATTCCCAAGAGAGGATATATCGATCAAGGAATCTATATCACAGATAGCGCTTGCAATCAGAGATGAGGTGCTGGATCTGGAAGCGCACGGAATAAGGACGATACAGATAGATGAGGCTGCACTCAGAGAGAAGCTTCCGCTCAGAAAATCCGACTGGTATACGGAGTACCTTGATTTTGCGATACCTGCATTCCGTCTGACACACAGCGGTGTGAAGGCTGAGACACAGATACACACACATATGTGCTACAGTGAATTTACGGATGTCATACCTGCCATAGATGATATGGACGCGGATGTAATCACATTTGAGGCGTCAAGGTCCGACCTGCAGATCCTGGATTCTCTCAGGGAGAACAACTTCGAGACAGAGGTGGGACCTGGAGTGTATGACATTCATTCCCCAAGAGTTCCATCTGTGGCAGAGATCGTGAAGGCGGTAAATGTCATGCTCACGAAGATAGGCAGGGATAAGCTCTGGATCAACCCAGACTGCGGTCTTAAGACGAGAGGTGTGCCTGAGACTGACGCCAGCCTTAGAAATATGGTTGAGGCTGCCAGACAGGTGAGAAAATAATATATAATATGCTTGACAAATAAACGACCGTTTACTAACATGAAGTAAACGGTCGTTTATTATGCAGAGTTGAAAATACTGATACGGAGGGACGTGTACTATATGGAAGAAACTAAAGTCACAAGAGATACTAAGGAAGAGATACTGATAACGGCACTTCATAGATTTGCCAGAGATGGCTATAAGGCGGTGTCGGTGAGCCAGATAGCGGGTGATCTTGGTATTACAAAAGGTGCACTGTACCGACATTATAAGAATAAACGGGATATATTCGATCACATTGTCGCGAGGATGGAACAGGGTGACAGTGATCAGGCGGAAAGTCATGACATGCCGGAGGGTGATAAAGAGAGCATGCCGGAAAAGTATGAAGAGGTATCACTGGATGACTTTGTGCAGTACAGTAGATCCATGTTCGAGTACTGGACAGAGGATGATTTTGCATCTTCTTTTAGAAAACTGCTTGTGATAGAACAGTTCCGCAGTGCAGAGATGCAGGCTCTGTATCAGCAGTATCTTGTGGCGGGACCGGTCGGTTATGTAAAGAATCTGTTCAAGGGTATGGGAATCAAGGGGGCAAGGAGGAAGGCAGCGCAGTTTTATGCGATCATGTTCCTGTATTATAGCCTTTATGATGGAGCGTCCGACAGGAAAAAGATAAATAAACAATTTGACCAGGCAATAAGTGAATTTGCAAAAAACTTACAGGTATGATTATACATTTGAGTATATTAAGCAACTTACAGATCACTATAAGAGATTTTCGTTGTTTGGTGATTGGAAGAAGGAGGAAAATAGAGTGGAAAAACATATAAATATCACGCAAGTAAGTCGTAATGATGATCTGGTTATACGGCTGGAGAAAAAGGATGAATATAAGGAAGTTGAGAACCTGGTGCGGGATAGTTTTTGGAATGTGTATCGTCCAGGCTGTCTGGAACACTACGTGCTCAACCAGCTGAGAAATGACAGTGCATTTGTCCCGGAACTGGATTTAGTTATGCTGCAAAAAGGAGAACTCATCGGGCAGAATATGTTTATGAGAGCAGAAATAACTGCGGATGACGGAAGAAGTATTCAGGTTATGACGATGGGCCCTATATGCATAAAGAATGAACTTAAGCGTAAGGGATACGGGAAGATCCTGCTTGACTATTCACTGCAGAAAGCAGCAGAGCTCGGCTGCGGTGCACTATGCTTTGAGGGGAATATTGATTTTTATGGCAAAAGCGGATTCAGGCCGGCAAGTGAGTTTGGTATTCGCTATCATGGACTTGATGAGGGGGAGGATGCATCGTTTTTCCTCTGCAAAGAGCTGATACCCGGATATCTTGATGGGGTCACGGGTGAGTACGCTCCGCCAGAAGGATATTTCGTGGACGAAAAGGCTGCGGAAGAATTCGACAGGCAGTTTCCATATAAAGAGAAAAAGAAACTGCCCGGACAACTCATTTCATAAGGAGGACCTTATATGAAACAGATGGAAAAAGACTGGTACAAAAAGATCTGGACGCTGGACATCCAGAATATGTCATGGGTGGAGGATACCAAAAGACAGGTGGATTTCATCATAGATAAGCTTGATCTGAAGGGAACGGAGAGGATCCTGGATCTTGCCTGTGGATTTGGAAGACATTCCCTGGAGTTTGCCAGACGGGGATATGAGGTGGTCGGAGTAGACATCACAAAGGATTATGTTGAATACGCCAATGAGCAGGCTGGAAAAGAACAACTGGATGCATCTTTTATCTGTAAGGATATTCGCGAGCTGACATTTGAAAACGAATTTGACGTGGTCCTCAATATGGCGGATGGCGCTATTGGTTATCTTGAAGATGACGAAGAAAATAAGAAGATATTTGCGGTTGTTGCAAGAGCACTAAAAAAAGGTGGAAAACATTTCATGGACATAATGAATGGAAGCTATGCAGAAACACATTTTCCGTGTAAATTGTGGGATGCCGGAGAGCAGTGCCTTACGCTGTCTGAGTTTGAGTGGAACCGTGAGAATAAAACCCTGCTATACGGGCAGATAGATTATACATACGGAGAGGCACTTTCAAAGCCTGAGATGAAGGAGGGAAATCCCATCAGACTATATACATTGGGCGAAGTATCAGATATATTTATGGGTTTGGGCATGAAGGTGTGCGAAGATTATGCGGATTTTACAGGAAGGCCAGCCTCAGACAATGACATTCAGATGATGGTATATTCCAGGTTGGAATAACTGTGAAATAAAAGAAAATTGTTATTAAAGATCGCAAAGTTGCAAAAACTGCCGAAAAAAGGTTGGAAAAGTTGCAAAAAATTTCTATCATAGAGATAGAAAAGTTGCAAATGCAGTATGTGGGGTGATTTTATGCTGGAAAGATTGGCAAAAAAATATATAGATTCATGGATTCAGAGCGGCAGAGATGCTTTGCTCATAACGGGAGCGAGACAGATCGGTAAGACATATCTTATAAAAGAATGCCTCAGGGAAAGTCTTTAAACTATTTTTCTCCGATGTAGGGCTGCTGACAAGTAGGTATTCGGATCGGGTGAAAATGTGGTTTCCCAGGAACTACTCAGCAAAGGTCATAAAGAATATTATTTAACAGCAAAAAGCAGGGTGAGCTTGATTTTGTAATAGAACTTAATGGTAAAGTAGTTCCACTGGAGATAAAATCGGGTAAGGATTACAAACGACACTCTGCGCTGTGCAATGTCTTGGCTGATGAAAATTACGGAATAGAATATGCATATGTTTTTTCGGAGGGAAATGTAGAGGTCAGCGGCAAAAAAGTATATTTTCCGATATATATGACAATGTTTCTGGAAAACGAAAAGATGGCTGATACGGTATATAAACTCGACCTATCAGGGTTGACGTTCGATAAGGATATGTAGCATCAGTTTTCGCCTGTTGACGAACCGATGTTAAAAAATAGGAGAGACAGCATGAAGATAAAGATGTGCGGAATCACGACCCCGGCCGATGTGGCCGCGGTGAATGAGGTGAGACCTGATTATATAGGAATGGTGATGTATTTCCCGAAATCAAAGAGAAATGTCAGTGCGGATACTGCGCGCAAATTACTTGAAGAACTGAGGGGAGATGTGAAGAAGGTTGCGGTGGTGGTATCCCCGGATGCGGAGCAGATTGCAGAGATTGCTGAGCTGGGATTTGATGTCATACAGATTCATGGTCAGGTCAATGACGAGCTTATTGAAGGTTCACAGTTGCCGGTATGGAAGGCTTTCAATGTGAAGGATATGGATATGTACCCGCATTATCAGAGCATCTCAAATGTTACAGGGTACGTGTTCGATGCCGGTGAACCTGGAAGCGGCAAGACATTTGACTGGAATAGTCTGACGGATATCGACAGAGACGGAAGGCTGTTTGTGCTTGCTGGAGGTCTCACGCCGGACAATGTGCGGCGGGCGATAGAGCAGGTGCATCCCGACGTAGTCGATGTGTCCTCTGGCATAGAGTACGATGTGGTAGGTGGCGTCCAAAAATCGGGCAAGGATCCGGAGAAGATGCGTCTGATGAAGAGGAATATCGCTGCTTGGCAGATTTCGGGTAAATCTGATAATTGATTCTCGCTAATCATAGTTAAAATGGTGAAAAAGATACAAAATTGTATCTAAATACTCATATAAGCGGAAAAAAGGACAAAGTTTGGAGACTTTGTCCTTTTTCATGAGATAAACTTAATTTAGCGATAATTTTGTATCTATTTCACGTGCATGGTAAATCCAAATTCCCACTCATCCTCGTCAAATCTGTATTTCTCATCAAGCTCAGGACCGCAGCTGTTGGAGCCGATTCCGTTCTGGCGGTAGTCGATACACAGAACAGACTTATCACTCTCAGGAAGTTCATAGTTGTGGGCTGCATTGGTCAGTTCTTCTGCGGTGTAAGGCGATGCATTCATGGAGAATGGCAAAGCGGATGTCACGGTTATGCTGTGGGCGGCCATATCTGTTTTGCAGTCGTTTTCTCCCAGACTGCTGATCTGGACATAGCTGCAGTCAAAGTGACTTCCGTTTTCCTGTGGCATGATGTAGTCCTCATGCATCGCATCAATGGATGCAGAGAATGAGCCGTGCCAGCTTGCGTGGTGCTTGTCGATATAACTCTCATATGGTCCCATACCGATATAATTTACATTTTGCATATCTTCTCTCAAAATCATTCTTATGCCGAATCTAGGAAGCATAGGGAATTCTGAGTTTTTCGTAACATGCATTCTTGATGCTATAGTTCCTTCGGCAGATACGGTCCATTCTGCGTTTATCCTCAGAATCGGCTGGACTGTCGGTGCGGAGAGGCAGGATGTACATGTAATCACAGCACATCCGTCTTTCACAATACAGCTTGTATCATAGGTCCGCTCAGATACCATATCATAGTGCGCTCTAAACCACTCGTTCTTGATATTCCTGTCGTTGTCTGTAGGCGCACGCCAGATAGTCTTGTCGCACGGTGCAGATAGAAGTTCCTGACCATCAACCACAATGTCCGTAAAGTTTCCTGTATTCCTGTCAAATGTATATTCAAAATTACTTCCGCTGACAACAAATTCTGTGTCGCTTTCCGATATATGAAGCGGTGCAGAAGTAGTATCCTGTGCCTTGCTCAAAGCCGGTGTTTTATCCAGAATTTCGTCTGTATTCTGCTTTGGTGAGTCAAGTTCTACTTCATCGAATCCCAGCACATCACCTTTCTTTACAAATGTAATGTCACAAGCTGCCCTATATATCATACGGAGGAATGCTCTATGTGGAATCATATTCTTTATGCATCCGGTGTCATTGAAACGCTCGGCAATACTGGAGCAATTGACAGCAGTTGGGCTATCTGAAATAAGTCCCAGGCTGATATTTCCATCACAGTGAGGTGCCACAGAAGGAGTGTCAATATCTCCGGATGTAACCACCTGTCCCTCACAAGTGACCACGTAGCTCATAGTGAGGTAGTCCCTGATGTCAGTGAAATCCATGTAGTTGTGCAGAGTCAAAACTCCATTTGTCTCATCATATCCAGTGATCCTGGCTGGGCGGTTGATGTTCTTGAATTCAAGAAGTCCTGTGTGTGGCCTGCGGTCAGGATAAACAAGGCCGTCCATGCAGAAGTTGCTGTCGTGTATGACTTCTCCACTGTCACCACCGTAGGCGTACATATCCTTGCCATTTGGCGCTTTGCCCTTGTAGATGGCGTGGTCGCACCACTCCCAAACAAATCCGCCACATGTGGTCTCGTGGCTGTCAAAGAACTGGAAGTAGTCCTCCAGATCTCCGGGACCGTTGCCCATGGCATGGCAGTATTCGCACAGAATGTAAGGCTTGTCTCCATCTCCGTCTATATATTCAGCCATCTCAGATATGGATGGGTACATTCTGCTGTAGAGATCCAGATTGCTGTAGTCATATTTTCTTTTGCCGTCTGTATACTGTGCGCTTTCATAGTGCGTAAGGCGGGATCTGTCATAGGATTTGACCCACGCCAGAGCCTCCTCAAATGTCACGCCGTATGCACTCTCATTTCCCATGGACCAGATGACTACGCTGGCACGGTTCTTGTCCCTGATGACGCAGCGCCTGATGCGGTCTAGTATGGATTCGCAGAATTCAGGGTTGTTGGCAATCGGCTCATTCCACCTTGCTGCCTTGTTATCCCAATTATTATCAGAATAAAACAATTCACTTGGACCGTGTGCCTCTATGTCAGCCTCGTCTATCACATAGAATCCATATTCGTCGCAGAGCTCATAGAAATAAGGAACATTTGGATAGTGGCTGGTTCTGATGGCGTTGACATTGTGCTGCTTCATGAGAGACATATCCCTGATGATCTGTTCTCTGCTGATTGTAAAACCGGTCACAGGGTCAGAGTCGTGTCTGTTCACTCCGTGGAACTTGATAGGCATGCCGTTGATGTATACGACCTTGTTCTCTATGGTTATCTCCCTGATTCCTATCCTGTCAGTGATGACCTCTCCGGCACATCTGATGATGACAGTGTAGAGGAATGGTCTTTCTGCATTCCACAGAACAGGAGAGTCAATCGATAAAGTAATACTGCTGGAGCTGGCTGTGGTTTTAATCTCGGCTGTATTGGTATTGGCATCGCTCTGAGCGGAAATTTCACATTTTACACAGCCTGATGAACATATGCTGCCATCGGCGTCCAGAATAGTAACTTCAATATCAACATTTGAATCAGCGCCTTTATCAACCACTGTTTCTGGTTTTGATGAAAAACGGTCTTCAACGCAGGAATATTCTGTAAATGCTGTGAAGTCTATGGTTACAGCTGCCTTAGTTGGATCATTTATATCGTCACAGCTGGTCTTTATGAAATAGTCATATACAGCACCTTCAGAGCGTTTCAGGATATATACATCCCTGAAAATACCGCTCATGCGGAACTTGTCCTGATCCTCCAGATAGCTTCCGTCGCACCATTTGAGGACGAGTACGCAGAGCCTGTTGGAGCCATTCCTTATGAATTCGGTTATGTCAAATTCACTGGTTGAGTGGGACACCTGGCTGTAGCCAACATACCTGCCGTTGAGCCATACATAGAAACAGGAATCTACACCCTCAAAGTTCAAGTGCGCGAGTGGTGCGTCCTCGTTCTGATCGTAGTCGAAGTCGGTCACATATGCTCCGCATGGGTTGTCCTTTGGAACATAAGGTGGGTCAAATGCAAATGGATACCTGACATTGGTGTACTGGTGATAGTCGTATCCGTGCATCTGCCATACTGATGGAACCGGAATATCATCGAAACCGGATATATCATATCCCTCACTGTAGAATTCGTCCTGAAGCTTATAAATGCTGTCATAGTAGCGGAACTTCCAGGTTCCATTCAGGAACTGTACTCTGTCCGAGTGATCCCTTGCATCAAGGGGAGAGTTGTACGCCTTTTCTGCAGGAATGTAGTAATTCCTTTCCGGCATGGTGTTCTCATGCAGAATATGCAGATTTTCGTAGTGACGTGGAATAATCATAACAATACCTCCTGTGGTAATTTTAATATGTAAAACGTTGTATATTCGTCATTTGTTAGCTATATTATAGGATAATGACACATGAAAAGTCCATGCATATAATTAGACAAAATATGCATATTATGGTTTTATAAGGCGGATACGCCGCACCCTGCAAGCCCCATTGCAGGGTGAAAGTCTCTGAACAGACAAATAGGAAAAGGGTAGAGACATACGGACTTACACAAGTAGTGTAAAAAACAAAAGAAAGGAGCCGCACATGTACACAAACTCAGCCTACATCCACAATTCTCTGTTAGACATAGTGGATAAGAGCAAACCAATCATAATAACAAGCTGCGGAACTTACAAGCTGTATACGCAGAAGGAGTTTACAACCTTCAGACCAAAAGGGCGAAAAGATTATCAGCTAATATACGTGGCGGCGGGTAAGGCACATTTTGAGATAGACGGAAAGGATATGATTGCCTGCCCCGGAAATATGGTTATCTACAGACCAAGACAGATACTTACCTCAGTTCACAGGCAGCAGGGACAGGATGGTTCCAAAAATGTGTCAGCCATGGCGGAGGAGATGGATCGCGCAGCGGGATATTTCGGAGAGCATTACAACGAGGAGATAGTTGTTGAGGATTATGCAAATGAGCATAACATGAGCGTTAGCTGGTTTATACGGAATTTCAGGCAGCGCATCGGCACCACGCCCACACAGTACATTATGGCAAAACGTATAGCCAACGCCCAGATGCTGCTTGAAAGCTCGGATTATAACATGACTGAGATTGCCAGGATAGTCGGATATGACAACCCACTCTACTTTAGCAGGGTATTCAAGAAGGAAAAGGGCATGTCTCCTATGGAGTACAGGAAA
>JAQYAS010000013.1 GCA_029338615.1 Clostridiales bacterium | reverse complement strand
CAATGTGTTCAGGACAGTGATACAGAATATTATTGATTCAATGAAAAGAAGTCCTCGTGATATATACATCATGCTTTATTATCCGACGTTTGAATATCAGAAGGTTATAAGAGACAGCAGATATTTTATTTTGAAAGACATAATCAGGCATACGGATTCTTATAAAGATCCGAATGATAAGGTATATGTGTATCACATGTCAAGATATTTTGTGTGATGGGGAGCGCATCAGCAGTGCATAGATTATGATAAAGCACACTGTGCAGGTTATGCCACACATGATGATGTGCAGCGCCGTGGAAAGGGTGAAAGGCAGCATATTAGTAAAGTAGGACGAAATGTTGATCACTATATGCAGAAATATTCCTGGTAACATGGACGATGACCACACGCACAACAGAGCCAGCAGAATACCGGCTGGCAGTGCATAACAGAATTGTACGATGTTGCCATGATAAAGGCCGAATAAAACAGCTGACAGTATGATTGCCAGGGCTGGGGAATTATTTTCTGATATTGGGGAGAATGTACGCCGGATGGATTGAAGAGTGATTCCTCTGAATATGAGCTCCTCAGCGATCGGGGATATCAGCATTACGGTTATAATACGCAGAATGCCATTGTCCAGGGAGAAAGATGTTTTGGACATTTCTTTATATGAGTTCAACAGTTCTGGATTATACATATCTATTATGTTGAGAATACCTGTTGAGAACAGTTGCAGGCATATGCCACTTATGAATAGAAGAAGAATTACAATAAGACCGCGGAAAAAAGAAAATGATTTCTTTGCTTCGCGGTCTTTGTTGTGTGCGCGTTCTGTGTGATGGTCAAATATCCATGGATGCATAATGTATATACAGATGGAAATAATAATTGCGATTGAACATGAAATAAGGGATGACGGAATACCGACACCCCTGTTGTTTGTTGATATAGATGAAATTGCTGCCACTATATCCTGCAGCAGGACAAAGCCCGCCGGTGCAATAATGGCTATCCCAAGGTCACGGAGGTTAAAATGATCATTATTCATATGAGATAACCTCCTTTCAACTCGGGAAATTACATTTTCTGTATTTTCTTAGCTCGTTCGCGCTCTTCCTTTTCCTTAGCTTTGGCAGCAGCTTTCTGCTCTTTGCTGAGTTTGGTCTCGGCCATGTCCTTGTCGTACATATCCTGATATTTTCTCTGCTTTGCACGAAGCTTCTCACCAAATGTCTTCTTGCCTGGCTTCTCTACAACCTTACCCCTTACGTTCTTGACGCTTATTATGTAGATTCCGCTGACCATAGCTTTTACCTCGCCTCTTACAGGCATCTGATCATATATACCATCATCACAGATGAGGTTCATAATCTGAGGTCCGATCTTTGCCTTTACGATAGGCATCTTTGCCTTCTGATAACGCTTAGGTGTCTGTTCCATAACGATCTTAGGAAGACCAGCGTCTTTCATAGGAAGCATCTTCTTGTCAATGACAAGCATCGTAACAGGCTGTGCCTGCTCTTTCATCATTTCTTTCTGTGCTGACTGCTTTTTCTGCATCTTGTTGCCGACTATGTATAAAGCAACAAATATGCCTATAACGATAACCAGTATGATTATCAACCATATCCACCATGCCATGTTAAGTTCCTCCTGAAAATATTGTGTCGTTTGACTATTATAGCCTTATCATTTTTTTGTTGCAAGGGGAAGATTCTTAACCCTTGCTTTCTGAATAAGCACAGGGATGGTCTCAAGAATCTCCTTGCGCTCCTTTGGTTTGAGTCCATTTATGTCTATCGGGTCAAGAAATTCTATGACCACTTTGTGACTTCGTATAAAATTGTGCTTGTTGGCCTCCATGATATTGTCCGTGCCGCAGATGGATACAGGCACTATAGGACATCCGGCCTTCTGAGCAATCTTGTATGCTCCGTCCTTGAAAGGAAGGAGTTCTTCACCGTCATTTCTGTGTCCTTCAGGAAATACCATCATGGAGTGGCCTGACTTCACAATGTCGGCTGACTGGAGGATGGTCTCAAGACCTTTCTTCAGATCAGATCTGTCAAGAAATGTACATCCGATATCCTTCATATACCATGGAAGGATAGGAACCTTCAGGATTCCGTCCTTGGACATGAATCCAAGAGGCCTGTCCAATGCATTGTGACAGCACAGTATATCAAAGAAACTTCTGTGGTTGCCAACGAACAGAATAGGCTGATCCTTTGGTACACGTTCCAGACCGATGACAGTGCGTTTTGCACCGCATATGAACAGAACTATACCGAAGAAGCCCTTAACCAGTTTCTGGGCACGGCGGTACGCCTTCTCCTGATCCTTCTTAGCCAGAAGGTACAGATACAGGTGGTAAGGGGTACACAGGATGATGCCCAGAAAGGCAAATAAATATGCAAATATTGTTCTCAATATATAATTCTCCTTATGCTATTTTAAATGTTCCAGCATTGATCCTAATTATCTTCGTTTGGCTTCTTCTCTGGAACAGGAGTATATCTTCCGTAGAGTTTTGATGTCTCCAGAAGTCTGTCTGACAGCTGCTTGTTGAGATCTGATGCCTTGAATCTCCATGCCCAGTTGCCCTCTCCGACACCAGGGGTATTCATACGTGCCCATGAGTCGAGCTTCAGCACATCCTGCATAGGTACGATGGCCATGTTGGCGACGGATGAGAAGCAGGCTCTTATCATAACCCAGCAGATATCGCTGGCATCGGTGCTGTAGTATCTTCTGAGTTTATCCTTTGATGCCTCATAAGCCTTTGTATACCATCCGAGGGTAGTGTCGTTGTCGTGTGTTCCTGTATAGCATACACAGTTAGGTGTGTAATTATGTGGAAGGAAGTCGTTCTCATTTGGATTCTCAAATGCAAACTGAAGTATCTTCATTCCAGGAAGTCCGAATTTGTCTCTGAGCTCTATGACAGAATCATCTATCTCACCAAGATCCTCGGCGATGATAGGAAGATGATAGCCAAGATTGGCCTCAAGCTGTGTGAAGAAGTTCAGTCCTGGAGCCGGCTTCCATTCGCCGTTGATGGCGGTTTCCTCTCCGTAAGGCACTGCCCAGTAACGGTCAAATCCTCTGAAGTGATCTATTCTGAGGAAATCGGTTACGGTGAGCTGATATTTGATTCTCTCTATCCACCATGCGTAGCCTGTCTCGGTGTGCTTCTCCCAGTTGTACAAAGGATTACCCCAGAGCTGTCCTGTCGCTGAGAAATAGTCTGGTGGTACACCGGCAACCTCGATAGGATATCCTTTTGAATCCAGCATGAACAGTTCCTGGTTGGACCATACATCTGCGCTGTCCCATGCGAGGAATATAGGAGTGTCACCTACGATGCTTATTCCCAGATCATTTGCATACGTCTTGAGTGCCTGCCACTGCTCTGCGAAAAGGAACTGGAGGAAGTTGTAATAACCAATTCCATCGGCAAGCTTCTTCTTCCAGGTGGTTTTCTGTCTTGCGGTAGGCTTCTTCAAAGAATCATCCCACATGTACCAAGGCATTCCTTCGTGTGCATCCTTGCCGGCCATGAACAGTGAGTAGTCGGCAAGCCATGATGTGTTCTTTACGAATTCATCAAATCTGCTCATGAGTTCTTCGTCAGTTGACATATCGTCAGCATAGTCGGTGTCTATGAATCTCTCGTATGCCTTCTTCAGAAGACCAGTTTTGAATTCTATAAGTGTACCGTATTCGATCTTCTCAGGATTCCAGTCAGGCATAGCTGAGAAGTCCTCGTCCAGAAGTAACTTCTTTTTTCTGAGGTAGTCGATATCGATGATAAGCGGCTGTCCTGCAAATGCTGAAAATGGCTGATAAGGTGAATCACTAAAGCCTGTGTGGCCAAGTGGAAGAACCTGCCACAGATTTAAACCTGAAGCTGCAAGAAAGTCGATAAACTGGTAAGCACCCGGACCAAGATCTCCGATTCCATAAGGACTTGGGAATGATGTAGGGTGAGCCAGAATGCCGGCGTATTTCTTAGGCTTTTTTTCTTTGTTCTGCTCTAACATAATCTATCCTCTTTTCATAATAAGTAAAAACCTCAGAGCCATGCCACCTCACAGTCTCTTCGAGTCTGTTCGGCTGGTGTGCCCTGCAGTGTTCAGAGCCATGCCACCTCACAGTCTCTTACGAGTCTGTTCGGTGCGGCGTATCCGCCGTATAGCAGAATATAAGAAATGGCTTGTTCATGCAAGCATGACAAGTCACTTCTTATATTCTGCTGCATGGCTCTGAACGGTAACATTATACAATAATATATATAACAGTTGCAAGGTAATAGTGCTTGACAGCGGACTGTGTGCTAACTTATTATAAGTGGAAGTATTTGAATTTGAGGGAACTTTCGCATTTCCCTTATATATGGCGGCGGCGTATGTAAGGAGCGGATAAAATAGAAAGAAGAGTATAGATATGGAAAGAATAATCACAAGCCTGCTTGAGACGGATATGTACAAGTTTAGTATGGGGCAGGCTATTTACCATCAGTTCAGTGACTATAAGACAACCTGGTCATTCAAATGCAGGAATACTGATGTGTTTTTTACAAAGGAGATGGTTGATGAGATCAAGAGACAGATACAGCTTTACTGTGAGCTAAAATTCACAGAGGAGGAGCTTGAGTATCTGCACAATATCAAGTGGATAAAGGGTTCTTATGTCGATTTTCTGAGACTCTGGAAGGCAAGATATGAGGACTTTGAGATATCAGATGACGCTGAGTGTGGACTGAAGATAGAGGCAAGGGGCACGTGGCTCAATACTTCCATGTATGAGATACCTACTCTGGCTATAGTGAATGAGGTCTACTTCAGAATGAGTGATGACTATGACAAGCTTCTGGCATCATTCAATGAGAAGCTTGATGAAAAGGTTCGCAAGGTTGAGACCGGTGAGTACAATCTTGGAGCTTTCAGTGAGTTTGGTCTCAGAAGAAGGCTTTCAGCCGAGGCTCAGGAGCTTGCTGTGAAGGAACTCAGCGAGCACAAGTATCCTGGATCTACATTTGTGGGAACAAGTAATGTATATCTTGCAAAGAAGTTCAATCTGGTTCCTGTAGGAACCATGGCACATGAGTGGATCATGTGTGTTGGACAGGGCAATCACAAGCACAATCCTGCATATTCCAACTGGTATGCGTTGGATGCTTGGGTTAAGGAGTATGGCGTGCTCAATGGAACGGCACTCACGGATGCGATCACCACGGACTGCTTCCTGAAGGATTTCCAGCTCACATATGCTACACTGTTCAGCGGAGTAAGACATGACAGCGGCGATCCTTATGAGTGGGGCAACAAGATGATCCGTCACTATGAGGAGCTTGGACTTGATCCAAAGACCAAGACACTTCTGTTCAGCGACAGTCTTGATTTCGAGAGAGCAGATAAGCTCAACAGCTATTTCAAGGACAAGATCAAGGTTGCATTTGGAATAGGAACATATATATCCAACGATACGTGCGATGAACCACTTAACATTGTCATGAAGACCACAGCATGTAATGGTATGGATGTAGCCAAGATATCTGACGATGAGGGCAAGGGAATGTGTAAGAATCCTGACTATGTTCACTACCTCAACAGATGTATCAAGTGGCGTATGGAGAATGATAAGTAAATTTTCGTAAGGAGGGACCCACGTAAGTGGGAGGATTCCTTGCGAAGCACGCAGACGCTGCGCGCAGCGCATTTCATGCGTCTGCTCAGTAGTAATTTTCGTAAGTTTAAATGGAGTTTGTGAATTATGGGAAAAATTATTATAATGACAGATTCTGCCAGCGATATTTCTGAGAAAGAAGAGAAGGAGCTTGGTATAAAGATTCTTCCTTTCCCGGTTGTTATCGGCGGCAAATCATATCTGAGCAGGGTTGATTTTGACAATGAGGGTTTTTATAAGTTGATGAAGGAGAATGATGATCTTCCAAAGACATCACAGATCACTGCGTACCAGTTTGGCGAGATATACAAGGAGCTGGTGGAGCAGGGATATACGGATATAATTTATGTCAGCATCAACAAGGATGGTTCAGCATCATATGCAAATGCGCAGATGGCAGCAGACCAGTTTGGAGAAGAATATCCGGAGTGCGCAGGAAAAAGCAATATATATGTATTTGACGGAATTGGTTACAGCGGACAGTATGGATACCCTGTGGTAGTTGCAGCCAGGATGGTACAGGATGGAAAAGATGCAAAGGATATAGTATCGTATCTCAGGGAAGAACTGCCTAAGAGAAGGATATACTTTGGAATATACGGACTTAAGTATGCTGCAAAATCCGGAAGAATACCAAGTGCAGCAGCACTTGTAGGAGATGCTCTGGGAGTTAAGCCTATTATGAAGATATGGGCAAATGGAATAACTACAGCAGTCAAATGTCGTGGTGAGAAAAAGCTTATGTCCAGAATGGTTGATATTACCGTTGAGGAGATAGAACCAGGTACTGAATATCAGATCGTATATGGTGAAGATGAAACGCTTAGGGATGAGCTGGAAGCGAGAATGACAGAAAAGCTCGGCTATGGCCCTACAGATTATTTCCAGATCGGTGCAGCTGTTGCGTCCAATGCGGGACCGAGAGTGGTTGGCACTATATTTAATGTTAAGAAAGAACTTATGTAATAAAAATATCCCTTTTCATTGCAGACCTCTTTGGGACTGTTGAGATGAAAAGGGATATTTTTTATTTATCATTCGGATATAAGATCCTCGATCTCATGGTACATTCTTGCGAGGGGAAGGCCTACCACATTGTTGTAGTCACCGTGGATCTCCTTGACGAAGAGGCCTCCTTTTCCCTGGATACCATAGCTTCCGGCCTTGTCAAACGGTTCTCCGGTAGCCAGATATTTCACTATCTCATCGTGCGTTACGGGATAGAATGATACGTCTGTTTTTTCGTAGAAAGAGCTGGAGGTTTTGGCGCGGCCATGTACATATATCAGACAAACGCCAGTGAATACCTGATGGGTCTGGTCGGACAGACTGTTCAGTGTATTGTATGCATCGTCATAGTCATAAGGTTTTCCGAGAATTCTGTTGTTCAGAGACACAACTGTGTCCGCTCCGATCACCACAAATTGTTCTGGAAGTTTTTTTGAGCGTCTTCCAATATCCTCTGCAATCAGTCTGTTTGTAACTTCGTCTGCTTTTTTCTTGGCAAGCAGCATAACATATTCAGATGGAGTAGTTGGCTCTATATCCTCATCTGCAAGACTCGGACATATATCAAAGTCGTAGCCAGCCTGAGACAGAAGCTCCTTTCTTCTCGGTGAGCCGGAGGCGAGGATTATTTTTACGTCAGTCATATCGTGAAAACTCCTTATCTACACATCTTTATAGCCTTCTCGAACAGTGGCAGAGAGCGCTCAACCATATCTGTTGTTGTGCAGTAAGCCAGTCTCATATGTCCCGGACACATGAAGCTGTCGCCGGGAACGAGGATCAGGTCAAGCTCATGGGCAGTCATGTTACAGAACTCATTTGCATCTGCGATAGGAGTCTTAGGGAACATGTAGAAGGTTCCTCCCGGCTCAACACACTCATATCCCATGGCGGTGAGCTCCTTGTACAGGATATTCTTGTTCTTCTCATATATTGACAGATCAGAAGTCTCGTCAAGAACCTTTGCAACTCCAAGCTGTATCAGAGATGAAGGACAGTTGTGTCCTGTGAAACGTGATACCTGTCCGCACATGTTGATGATGAGCTCAGCATCTTTGCACTTAGGATTTACAGCCACGTATCCGATACGCTCTCCAGGCAGTGACAGTGACTTGCTGAATGAGTAGCAGCAGATGGTGTTGTCGTAGAATTTTGAGATGAATGGCGAATCAGTTCCCTCAAATACGATCTCTCTGTAAGGCTCATCTGATATAAGGTATATATCATGTCCGTACTCCTTCTGCTTCTCAGTGAGGATCTGGGCAAGGCGCTTTATGGTCTC
Organism: Clostridiales bacterium; assembly: GCA_029338615.1. GTDB lineage: Bacteria > Bacillota > Clostridia > Lachnospirales > Lachnospiraceae > Coprococcus. The sequence continues at coordinate 17,033 of JAQYAS010000013.1, read as the reverse complement.
TGTTGAATACACGATTCCTGATGGGTTGTTTGGCGAGTTGATGAGGATTGCCTGAACATTTGGATTCATCATCTCAAGGAATGCGTCAAAATTGATCTGGAATGATGTTATATCAGCAGGAACTACCCTGAGAACCGCGCCGGTTCCATCTACATAAGGCACGTATTCAGGAAAATAAGGTGCAAATGTGATCACCTCATCGCCAGGTTCTGTAACGCATCTGATGGCGTGTGCCAATGCACCCGCAGCACCAGATGTCATGAAAATGTCCTCAGGAACATACTCCATGCCAAAACGGCGGTTCAGTGAATCTGCGACAGCCTTTCTTACAGAATATATAGTGAGTGTTGGGCTGTATCCGTGGAGTGCCAGTGAATCCTCATTCTGAATAAGATCTATAAGTCCTTTGTTGAAGTCATCTGTGGTAGGTACGGATGGGTTGCCTATGGTATAGTTAAACACGTTCTCAGCACCAATCTCAGCGGCACGCTTTGAGGCATACTGCGCAAATTCTCTGATGATGGAAGTGTTGTTTAACATTGATGAATATTTCTTTGAAATCATGAAAGTCCTCCTGTTATATAAAATGTTATGAAAAATATACATATAAAATCAATGCAATATGGCACATGTAATGTGGACACATATTATACGTTGATGTAATCTATGTGTACATATATATACATCACAATAAATATACAGTTTTGGACACAAAAAAACAAGAGGTAACAGAACGGGGAAGATCTGCTGCCTCTTGCAAAAAAATGAGGGGAGAGAGGATTCAAATAAATGAAAAACTCTTTACGATGATTAGTATATCCATGAATTGTGAAAAATATGTGTTGAAATGTTAATCTATTTATAAAGATTAATAAACAAACATAAACAGAAGATAAAACATTCACAAAATGCCAGTATTTCTGTATAATACAGCGTGACATATAAAATATAAACTGAAAAACATATAAAGGAAGTATATAAAATGATATTTGAGACGCATGGACATTACGACGATGAACAGTTTGATGAGGACAGGGAGAGCCTGATAGCTGAATTTCTGGAGAAGGGCATAGATAAAGTTATGAATGTTGGCGCAGATATGCAGTCTTCAAGGAATTCGGTTGAGTTTTCGAAAAAGTATCCTCATTTCTATGCGGCGGTTGGTGTGCATCCAAGTGAGGTTGGTGAACTGACGGAGACAGATATACAGGAACTTAAGAGTATGGTTCAGAATAATCCGAAGGTGAGAGCTATAGGAGAGATAGGTCTTGATTATCATTTTGATGATGACCCTCCAAGGGATATTCAGAAAAAATGGTTTATCAGACAGCTTGAGCTGGCACAGGAGCTTACTATGCCGATCGTTATACACAGCAGAGATGCTGCATCAGATACCATGGAGATACTGAAAAGAATGGATGGCGGCAGGAATGGTGGTGTGATACACTGTTATTCATACAGTGTTGAGCAGGCCAGAGAATATATCAAGATGGGATTTAATATCGGTGTTGGCGGAGTTGTCACCTTCAAGAACAGCAGGAAGCTTCAGGAGGTCGTGGAGGACATTCCTCTTGAGAAGATTGTACTTGAGACGGATTCACCGTACATGGCGCCGGTTCCGTTCAGAGGAACAAGAAACTCAGCCCTCAACATACCTTATATAGCTGAGAAGATAGCCGAGATAAAGGGCGTTTCGGTTCAGAATGTGTATGACCAGACATACGCGAATGCCCTGAAAATGTACAAGATGTAATAAAAAACGTAGATTACAGGCAATGGAAAGGACAAAGCATGGAGAAGTTAAGTAATCCGCAGGTTACGATTGAGATCATAAAGAAATATGAATTTGCATTTCAGAAGAAATTTGGACAGAATTTTCTTATAGATTCACATGTGATAAATAAAATAATCAGTGCGGCGGATATCACAAAGGACGACTGTGTTCTGGAGATTGGACCGGGTATAGGAACCATGACGCAGTATCTTGCGGAGAGCGCAGGACAGGTAGTGGCAGTGGAGATAGATAAGAACCTTCTTCCGATACTGGATGAGACACTGGCTGATTATGATAATGTCACTGTTATCAACGACGATATATTAAAGGTGGATATCAATAAGATCGTTGAGGAGAGGAACGGAGGAAGGCCGATAAAGGTTGTGGCAAATCTTCCGTACTATATAACTACACCGATCATAATGGGCCTGTTTGAAAAACATGTACCGCTGCTCTCGGTGACTGTTATGGTGCAGAAGGAGGTTGCTGACCGTATGCAGGTGGGTCCGGGAACCAAAGATTACGGCGCCCTGTCGCTGGCTGTGCAATACTATGCTGAACCATATATCGTAGCAAATGTTCCGCCAAACTGCTTTATACCGAGACCGGGGGTAGGCTCTGCTGTGATACGGCTTACCAGATATGGGGAGCCGCCTGTAAAGGTGAAGGATGAAAAACTCATGTTCAGACTTATAAGAGCATCGTTTAACCAGAGAAGAAAAACACTTCAGAACGGTATTGCCAACAGTGGGGAGTTGTCGTTTACCAAAGAACAGATTGCAAAGGCACTGGAAACACTTGGAATTTCGGCAAATATAAGAGGAGAAAGTTTGAGCCTGGCGGAATTTGCAGCTTTGAGCGATATTCTTTCGGAGAAAAAATAGAATAGAGGAAGAGCAGTATACATAGATAATTTATAAGCCCTGGTACTTGTGCTGGAATTGTCACAACAGGGAGAGGAGGATTATCTATGGTTTATTGGAACAGGTTTATATCTTACATTTACAGATATCATGAGGACCGCAAATGTGAGAATGTGGGATTTGCAAAGGTTGCGAAGGCTGGACGGACAGGTAAAATTTCCGTAGGATTAAAAAATGGCATGAATAGCAGGGAAGAGATGTATGATGTATACATATACAGAGAGACTCTCCCTTCGGAACAGTCAATATCTGCCAAAGGAGACGCTGAAACAATTATGGTACCGGTGCCGGTGTACATAGGTGGGCTCAGGCTCAGAAATGGACATGGAGAAGACAGTTTTAATTTCTGCTGGGATAATGTGGCAGGAAGTGGGAAGCCTATAACGGCATTTGCTGGTGTGATCATTTTCCCACACAGCGCGGCAGCGTACAGAGAAACGCATTTTTATGAGTGTGATATGTTTTGTTCATCGTGGACAGATAGTAAAGTTGATTATTCGGGACTGAGACCTGCCAGACTTGCCTCATATTCAGACGGTGATGCTGAACAGGAGGTCTCATCTACCGCGGTGGCAGAAACCTGTGTTGAAAAAGGATCATCCGTAATAGAAGCAGTTTCTGAAGAATATGCAGAGCGCAATGCTGATCCTGATTATCTGACTGAGGGACATGAGGGAAACACATTGTCAGAGACAGGAGCTGCGATTGACAGTATGTTTGAAGAACATGAGAAGCTTCCGCTTCTTCCGGGGAACTGCCTTGAGGATGGAATAGACAGTGTTATAGAGAGTGTGAAGATTACCCCCAATGATATAGGGCTGTTGGATATGTGCAACTGGAAGCTGGGGGTCAACAGCTTTCTGACACATGGGTATTACAGTTACAAATACCTTATGCTTGGCAAGGTGCTGTTCACCCCGGACAGTGACAATGTAAGCTATATACTGGGCGTTCCGGGAGTGTATTCGTCCAGAGAGAAGTATCTTGCAGATATATTTGGATTTGACAGGTTTGTGCCGGAGAAGGAGACCCAGATCAAGACAGGGAGCTTTGGATATTGGATAGTCGATATCAGGTAGCCGGCGAATATACATAAGAAGTAGAATATACATAAGAAGTAAGAAGGTGACGGGCATGGAAGACACAGATATTGCGGAGATGACTCCGGAAGAACGTAAATTGCATGAGAAGTATATGGACAAGGCTATACTGCAGGCCAGACGGGCGTATGAAAATGGTGATGTGCCAATAGGTTGTGTCATCGTATATGAAGGAAAGATAATTGCCCGGGGATTTAATAAAAGAAATCTGAAGAAAACCACCCTGGCTCATGCAGAGATACTTGCAATAGAACAGGCTTCCAGAAAGCTTGGGGACTGGAGGCTGGAAGAGTGCACAATGTATGTGACACTGGAGCCGTGTCAGATGTGTGCCGGAGCCATAGTTCAGGCAAGGATTCCCAACGTAGTGATAGGATGTATGAATCCCAAGGCCGGATGTGCCGGATCTATAATTAATCTTCTTGATATGAAGCAGTTCAATCACCGTGTAAATGCGATCAGAGGGATAAGACAGCAGGAATGCAGTGATATGATGAAGAATTTTTTCCGGGATCTGAGACAGGGAAAGATGAAGAATGCTTGACGGCAGACTTTTTGTTGGATATAATGTAGCCTACGGTGTAGAAATACCGTCATAAATATGTTTTAAAGTTTCCATGCAACCGGGGAGGTAGCGGCGCCCTGAACCTGCAATCCGCTATAGCAGGGGTGATGGTCTTTCAGAGGGGTGGCTGCTGTAGGGCTGCCCTCAGTAAGTGGTGTTGATGTTTGGGTCTCGCGCAACAGGAATCTTCGAACCGTGTCAGGTCGGAGACGAAGCAGCACTAAGGGGAATCTCCTGTGTGCCGTGAGGGCGCCTGGGCTGAGCTAACTGCTGAGGTAACGTCTATGGTGACGCTTCGAAGAAAGACCGCATGGATTTTTTTGTATAAATCTCCTGCTATAATGATAAATTTATTAAAAAACAAAAAAAATATAGCAAAATTTCACAAAAGATGCTATCATCAAGTATGATACTTTTACGGAGAAGGAATTATTCGTAGAATAGTGATTTCCAAGGGGCGAAACATATATGAATTACGCTGATGTAATTGATTTTGTAAAGGAACAGACCGCCGTTAATGGCAGGCCTCCAAATTATCCATTCAGGAGCAGATTCGAACATACCATGCGTGTGTACAGATGGGCCATAAAGCTCCAGTCAAAGCTTGGTGGAGATTTGGATATAATAGTACTGGCAGCACTCCTTCACGATGTGGGCTGGGATGGAGTCAGACCACATGGAGAGGTTGGCGCAGAGATAGCAGTAAATTATCTGGACAGTTTGGGCGTGGATTCCGAGAAGATAGCAAAGGTTGGAGAGATCATCATGATACATGAGGAGAAGGACACCGATGCTGATCTGTCACTTGAGTGTAGGATAGTTATGGATGCAGATCTGTTGGACGAGGTAGGAGCCATAAGTGTGTTGTGGGATTCCATGGCGACAGCGATAGAAGATGAGGCCAGCTATAAACGAGCATATTACAGAATCAAGAATTTTTACAAAATTAATAAACCAAAGATAAAAAGGTGCAAGACAGAGGCAGGACGGATGGAATACAGCAAGCGCATGCAGCTGCTTGAGGATTTTATATTTCAGCTGGAAAAAGAGCTTTTCTGATTGTTATACAACATTTACAAGGATAGGAGAGATAATTTATGAAGACATTTCTTAAGATTTTGTTGGCTATTATTATAGTTGCTGCCCTTTGTGGTGGTGTATATCTGGTGCTTCCGGAAACTGCACAGATTTTTGTAAAGGGTAATATTCAGTACAGAACTGATGACAATGCAAAAGAGAAGGTGGACAGCCTTAAGGAAAACAGCATTGTATACACAGATACACAGAGCAATGGAACAGCCAAGAAGGTTGATACAGGAGTTACATATGGTGATGCACTCACCAAGAAGAGTAAGTCAACTGTATGGTATTATGAGGATACCAACAATGGCGGATTTAAGATTACATTCTATGGAACCAAGGTAAGTATGGATCTTTCCAAGTATGGTTCAGATGGAACATATATTGATAAGACATTGAAGGTTGTGTTTGACTTCCCTTCAGGAGGAAAGAGTTCAGTTACGATATATGTTGGCGATGATCAGTGTGATGATACTATGAAAGCAGCAGTGCTTCAGGCATTGGCAAACTAAAGTTATAGTTATATATAATGACACAGAAAATGCTGTGAGAAATGAGATACTCATTTCTCACAGCATTTTTCAGTTGATATTCAACTGGTCGATGTTCACTGTTGATCAATCATTGTTGTTGACCAGATTTTCTATCATGTTCACGATAATACCGGTGGAATCTGTAAGATTGCTGGATTCCATGGCATGTATATATTTTTCTTTGTTGTTGTACACTTCTTTTATTCCGGCAAACAGAGAGTCTGTGTTAAGATCCTCCTCCTGGATGACATAGCTGTAGCCGCTCTTCTCAAATGACTGTGCATTCAGGATCTGATCTCCTCTTGAAGCTGCCTTTGAAAGAGGAATGAGAATATTAGGTTTTCTGAGGGCCAGAAGTTCACAGATAGCATTTGCACCGGCCCTTGATATTATGATGTCGCACAGAGCAAGCATGCTGGCCAGTTCTTTTTTGACATATTCATACTGAACATATCCCTTCTTGTCTTTCAGGCTTTCATCAAGATTATCCTTGCCGCACAGATGTATAACGTTGAAGGTTTCAAGGAGCCTGTCGAGATTTTCTCTTATTGCATTGTTGATTATAACACTTCCTGAGCTTCCTCCTACTATGAGAATTACAGGTTTGTTGTCAGTAAATCCACAATAGTTGTACGCAAATGCTGAATCTCCACGGAACAATTCTTCTCTGATAGGTGTTCCGGTAACTACGGCTTTGCCATCAGGGAACAGTTCCTTGGTCTCAGGAAAATTACAGCATACCCTGGTTGCCTTTGGAAGAGCCAGTTTGTTGGCAAGCCCCGGAGTCATATCCGATTCATGGATCACAACCGGTATATGTGCTGCGTGAGCTGCAAAAACTACGGGAACTGTTACAAATCCACCCTTGGAAAATACGATATCGGGCTTGAGTTCTTTCATGAGCTTTTTGGCTTCAGAGATACCCTTAAGTACCTTGAAGGGGTCAGAGAAGTTCTTCATGGAAAAATATCTTCTGAGTTTTCCTGATGATATGCCGTGATAAGGTATGCCCATATCCTCAATAAGCTTCTTCTCCATTCCGTCGTATGAGCCTATATACTGAATATCATAGCCGTGTTTTTTAAGTTCAGGCATAAGTGCCATGTTTGGTGTGACATGTCCTGCGGTGCCGCCGCCTGTCAATATAATTCTTTTCATAATGTTTATCAATCCTCCTGTTACTGGGCTGAAGCCATATACTGCTTGAGTGCCTGAGCCAGCTGATCAGGGCATGATGTAGGTTTGAATCCGCAGGTAGTGCCCTCGAGTCTTGAGATTACATCTTCCGGTTTCATTCCCTCAACCAGTGCGCCGATTCCTTTGAGGTTACCATTACATCCACCTGTGAACTTCACGTTGTGCAGGATGCCGTCTGTGACATCAAAAGATATCTCAACTGAACAGGTTCCTTTAGTCTTATAAACCATAACAATACCTCTTTTCTATTGTACTTAACCAATCATTTTTATATTCGCAGAGACATTCTAAGTGTAAGTGCTCTTGCTTTTTTCACCTTGCAGTATATCAAAAGAGCATACAAAAGACAAATATTTGTCGAGCGAAAATAATTGTATATCAGCAAATGCCGCTCATATAATACTACCATCCGGACCGGCCAAACGGATGCGATAGACAATTGTGACAAAAATAATCGAATGTGTGAAAAGAGAGGGAAAATATGTTTGAAACATTATTGAGTCAGAATGTGTGCGTGTATGTGGTAGTGATCTGCAGTTTTATGGGTATTATTGGACGAGCTATAGCAAATGGATATCTCAAAAGCCTGATAAAAGATACCGATCATATGGGAAGAACAAGGAAAAAGGCGTTGGTTGAGATGCGCAAACGGTATGAGGATATAACCTCGCTGGATGTGGAGGTCCAGGATACAACAGCGTTTGTGGACAAGTACATAGATAGATTGAAAATAGGATTTATTCCGTTGAGTGTATGGAATGGACTGGTAAAAAATATGACTGTATTTGCAGCTGGGACAGGCATATTTGCGGCTGCATATCAATACTATGTAGTAGGTGATGGATTGGAATCTGTGAAACTTCTGCTGTGTGGACTTGCGGCATGTATGGTTATGCGTGTGGCTTGCAATATGTGGGATGTTTCCTGGAAAGATCGAACGCTTAGAGATTGTGCAAGGAATTATCTTGGCAACAGTCTGGCGCACAGGTTGAGGAAATCGGAGCAAAAGTTGGAAGAGAGTATGCCGGCTGCGGCATGTTCGACTGACGGATCTGCGGATGGAGATCAGGTTATACGCATGAGAAAGTTGAAAAAACGCAGGGATAAAACTGCTGATCGGGTTGTGGAATCAGATGATGATATATTGGATCAGATGATGCAGACGATATTGGCAGACGGATAGATAAAGTGCAGACAGTTTTCGTATATTCTGCCTGCAGGAGTCAATAAGATCAGGATGGTAGAGTATTGAGAAAGCTGTACTTATTAGCAGGAGTGTATGTGATGTGTGCGCTTGGGGCTGTGGTAGGTGGATGTTCTATCTATGATGAGAAGGATCTGCCAAAGATGATCGCCACGCCCGGGGATGCAGATAGTGGAGATGGAGGTGTTAAAGAGACAAAAAAAGAGGTGGCGGATCAGCCGACAGAGGATATGACAAAACTCAGAGATTACAGCCAGATACCTGTAAAGAAATATTCATGGTATATAGTGAGGGACAAGAATCATGGAATGAGTGGGTGCGACAACAGCTTTCCGTTGGAACAATATGACGCATATTATGTCGATAAGGTCAGTGCAGAAAAAGACGATAAGGTGATGTATCTGACATTTGATTGTGGATATGAGAATGGATACACAGAGCGGATGCTTGACGTGCTCAAAGCACATGATGCCAAAGGTTGTTTCTTTGTGACGATGACGTACATAAGGGATAATCCGGACATAGTAAAGAGGATGAAGGAGGAGGGGCATCAGGTGGGAAATCACACAGTTCACCATCCTTCGATGCCGGAAAAAAGTGTGGAAGAACAAAAACAGGAACTTCAGGAATGTTCGGATTTTATGAAAAAGGAGACGGGGTACGACATGGATATGTATTTCAGACCGCCGTGTGGTGAGTACAGTGAACAGGTTCTGCAGCTGGCTAAGGATATGGGGTATAAGACCATTTTCTGGAGTATGGCTTACCTTGATTATGATGTGAACAACCAGCCGGGGGCAGATTATGTCGCAAATCATTTTGAAAAATATCATCATCCCGGAGCTATTCCGCTCATACACAATGTATCATCGTCCAATGCACAGGCACTTGATACTGTTCTGACAAATCTTGAGAAGGAGGGATATGTATTTAAATCTCTGGATGAAATGAATATGGAATAGAAGGCAGCTCTCTGTATAACCGTAACAGGTGATGACAGGGGGCTGTTATTTTTGTCAAAATAAAGGTTGATTCTAATATACCTATTTGTTAAAATTGACTCAATGTGAAAAAAATTAATACAAGTAAGGAGAGAAAACAAATGGCACAGACAGTAAGTTTCGATTTTAAGAATGCAAAAGCCATGGCTACAGACGCTGATATCGCAGCAATCAAGGATCAGGTTGTAGCTGCAAAGGCAACACTTGTAAACAAGACCGGTGAGGGAAATGATTTCCTTGGATGGATCGATCTTCCAGTAGACTATGACAAGGAAGAGTTTGCAAGGATCAAGAAGGCGGCAGCCAGGATCCAGGCAGATTCAGACGTGCTCGTAGTAATCGGTATTGGTGGTTCTTACCTGGGTGCAAGAGCAGCCATCGAAGCTTTAAGACACAGCTTTTATAATTCGGTTGACAAGTCTATCCGCAAGACTCCTGAGATCTACTATGCAGGATCAAACATCAGCAGCACATACATGGCTCATCTGCTTCAGGTGATCGGCGACAGAGATTTCTCTATCAACATCATCTCAAAGTCAGGTACAACAACAGAGCCTGGTATCGCTTCAAGAATCTTCAAGAAGAAGCTTGTTGAGAAGTATGGCAAGGAAGGTGCAGCTAAGAGAATTTATGCCACAACAGACAAGGCAAAGGGAGCTCTCAAGACACTTGCAACAGAGGAAGGCTATGAGACATTTGTAGTTCCTGATGATGTAGGAGGACGTTTCTCAGTTCTCACAGCAGTTGGACTTCTGCCAATCGCAGTAAGCGGTGCTGATATAGATAAGCTTATGGAAGGCGCAGCTTCAGCAAGAAAAGATTGTCTTGCACAGGAATTCGACGATTCAGACGCTATGAAGTATGCAGCAGTAAGAAATGTACTGTACAACAAGGGTAAGTCAATCGAGATCCTTGCAAACTTTGAGCCGGCACTCCATTATGTATCAGAGTGGTGGAAGCAGCTCTACGGCGAGAGCGAGGGTAAGGATGGTAAGGGACTTTTCCCAACAGCTACAGACTTTACAACAGACCTTCACTCACTTGGACAGTTCATTCAGCAGGGTTCACAGAATCACTTTGAGACAGTTATCAATGTTTTAAAACCAACATGCGAGATCGTTATGGAAGCTGAGGATTCAGATCTTGACGGACTTAACTACCTTGCAGGCAAGACCGTTGATTTTGCCAACAAGAGCGCTATGAACGGAACTATCCTTGCACACGCAGATGGCGGAATACCTATCATCCAGATCAACATCGACAAGATTGATGAGTTTACTCTCGGTGAGCTGTTCTACACATTTGAGTTCGCATGTGGTGTAAGTGGATACACACTCGGTGTAAACCCATTTAACCAGCCAGGAGTTGAGAGCTACAAGAAGAACATGTTCGCTCTTCTCGGCAAGCCGGGCAATGAGAAACTTGGCAAGGAACTTCTTGCAAGAATAAACGGTTAATTATGATGTCGGAGATTTATCAGACACTTAAGACAAACTTGTAAAGTACTAATATAAATATATAAAATGCGCAGGTGTGTATATGCATCTGCGCATTTTTTGCGATTCTATATTTCTTGTAATCGCATTCACACAATGTTATACTTATGAAGTGTATAGGCTCAGAGGAAGCCTGATACTTACATTGTGGATGGAAGGATAAGAAGGGCAGTGACATATGAATGAAATAAGAGATGTAGAGGGGCTGTATAACCGATATAGACAGGTTCCGTTGTATCTGATAGGAATGTTCTGTCTTATGACAGTGTTTATGTACTTTGTAGGTATAGTAGCCGGCGTGATAGCCACGATTTTTACGGCCATATATGGAATCATAAATATCGTGGTGTTCCTCAGAATGAACTCTCTGTCCAGAGACAGATATGTGGAATTTGCCATGGAGCATGGCAAGATGCAGAAGGAGCTCATAAAGGAATTTCCTGTTCCTTATGCTTTGCTTGATGAGGATGGCAAGTTGGTATGGGTGAATGATGAATTTTCAAGCATCACAGATACCAGTAAGAGAAAGCTCATGAAGCTGAACATAGTACAGGTTTTTGAGGAAGTTACGGAAGAAAGTCTTCCCTATGAGGAGAATGTCACAGAGGGTGAGATATCCTTTTGCGGAAGGAAATACAGATATGAGATCAGAAGAGTGCAGGTGAATAAGTTTGAGCCTGTGATTGATGATGTTGATGGACAGAATCCGGTCGGTGAACCTGTGGATGACAAGCCTGCGGATGATGGAGACGGAGTTAAGAGGAGGGGATCTTCCCACCATAAAACTGATACATTTTTGGCATTCTACATGTTTGATGTCACGGTTGTCAACAGACTGACTCAGGAGAACCACGATCAGAAGCTTGTGGCAGGTCTTATATATATAGACAATTATGATGAGATATTTGAATCACTTGAGGAGGTAAGGCATTCGCTTCTGGTGGCTTTGGTGGATCGAAAGATCAACAAATATATGGCAAATGTGGATGCGATAGTCAAGAGCCTTGAGAAGGATAAATACATGTTTGTCATGCCACAGAAATATCTGGATCAGTTAAAGGAAAACAAATTTGCTCTGCTTGATGAGGTTAAGGCTATAAATATAGGAAATGATCTTCCACTGACACTCAGTATAAGTCTTGGAACAGATTATAAGAGCTTTATAGAGAACTTTGAAGCAGCCAGGTCAGCTATGGAGCTTGCACTTGGACGAGGCGGAGATCAGGCAGTTATAAAATCTGCTGACAGGATTACTTATTTCGGTGGAAAGAGTCAGGGAACTGAGAAGTCCACAAGAGTTAAGGCGAGAGTTAAGACTCTGGCATTCAAGGAGCTTCTGGAGACAAAAGAGAGAGTAATCATAATGGCTCACAGAAATCCGGATATGGATGCCTTTGGATCGGGAATAGGAATATACAAGATGGTGTCTGCCCTCGGCAAAGAAGCTCACATTGTCGTCAACGAAGTATCTTCTGCGATAAGCCCGATATATGGTAATTTTACGTCCAGCAATGTGTATCCGGGGGATATGATCATAAACAGTGATCAGGCACTCGGCCTGATCGATGATGACACAGTTGTGGTCGTGACGGATGTGAACAATCCGACGCTGACAGAGTGTGAGGAACTTCTGGCATATGCCAAGAGTATAGTGGTGTTTGACCATCACAGACAGACAAAGGATGTAATTGCAAATGCTACTTTGTCGTATATAGAGCCATTTGCGTCATCGGCATGTGAGATGATCGCAGAGATGCTTCAGTACATGGATGAGAAGATCAAGCTCCGTCCGACGGAGGCTGATGCCATGTATGCGGGAATATTAATCGACACAGATAATTTCCTGACTAAGACCGGTGTGAGAACATTTGAGGCGGCTGCATTCCTCAAGAGAAGCGGTGCGGATGTTATGAGAGTTAGAAAGATGTTCCGTACAGATATCGCCACATACAGACAGAAGGCGGAGGGCGTCAGTCATGCAGAGATGGTTCTGGATGCATTTGCCATATCCATAATCACACCTGAGGATGGACCGGAATCTCCGGTTGTCCTGACTGCAAAGATAGCAAATGAGATGCTCAACATTGCTGGTGTCAGGGCTTCGTTTGTAATTGCACAGATGGGTAATGATGTGCGTATAAGTGCCAGAGCTATAGATGATGTGAATGTACAGATAATAATGGAGAGAATGGGCGGAGGCGGTCATGCAAACATTGCTGCTGCTCAGTTTGAGAATGCCAGTGCAGAGGATATAAAGGAGGAGCTTATAGAGCTCCTGAATGAGATGTATAAGGAAGGAGATATATAGATTATGAAAGTTATATTGTTACAGGATGTTAAGAGTCTGGGGAAAAAAGGCGCAATGGTTGAAGTGAATGAGGGATATGCGAGAAATTTCATCATCCCTAAGAAACTCGGCATGGAAGCAACCCCTAAGAATATGAATGATTTCAAACTTCGTAAAGCACATGAGGAGAAAGTGGCAGCTGAGAATCTTGCGGATGCCAAAGCTCTTGCAGCAGAGCTGGAGAAGGCTTCGGTAACTGTGAAGATCAAGGTTGGAGAGGGTGGAAGAACATTTGGCTCAGTGTCCACCAAGGAGATATCCGATGCTATCAAGAGTCAGCTCGGCAAGGATATTGACAAGAAGAAGATTGTTATGAAGGATTCTATCAAAGCTATCGGAAGCTTTACTGTTAAGATAAAGCTTCATCCTGAGGTTCAGGCGGAGCTTGCAGTTAAGGTTGAGGAAGCATAGATATGGAAGATGCATTTGCTAGAAAGAAGCTTCCATATAATCTGGATGCAGAGAAGTCTGTAATTGGATCAATGCTTATGGACAGGGATGCCATAGTTGAGGCATCGGATCTTCTGACAAAAGAGGATTTTTACTATGGCCAATATGGTATATTATTTGAGAATATGGTGGAGCTGTTCAAAGAGGGAAAAGCGGTTGATCTGGTCACTCTGAAAAATAAGCTTGAGGAGAACAATGTTCCGGATGAGGTAATCAGCAGCAAGTCCATAGCGGATATCCTGGACACCGTGCCGACTTCTGTCAATGCTAAACATTATGCGGAGATAGTCGCTGATAAGGCTATGCTGAGAAAAACTATAAAGCTGTGCGAAGATGTTGAGAAGGACTGTTATCTGGATTCAGAAGGGGTAGATCAGCTTCTGGAGACAGCGGAAAGCGGAATATTTAATCTTATAAAAGAACGCAATGGATCCAATAAATTTGTCGAGATAGACAGGATCGTTATGAATGTTATAGATCAGATAGAGGAAGCTTCCAGGATGAACACCAGGATCACTGGTGTTCCAACGGGATTTATCGATCTTGACAACATGCTGACAGGACTTCATGGATCAGAGCTTATCCTTGTTGCAGCCAGACCGGCTATGGGAAAAACTGCGTTTGTGCTTAACATAGCTCATCATGTCGCTGTAAAAAAAGGAATTGGAACTGCCATATTCAGCCTGGAGATGAGTAAAGAACAGTTGGTTACACGTATGATAGCCATGGATTCTCTGGTTGATTCGCAGAAAGTCCAGACAGGACAGCTTATGGAAGATGACTGGGATCAGGTTTTGGCCAGTGCAGAGAGTATAGCGGCTGCACCCCTGTTCATAGAGGACAGTTCAGCCATAACGATATCAGAGCTGAGATCCAAGTGCAGGAAGCTTAAGAATAAAAACAATCTGGGACTTATAATAATCGATTATCTGCAGCTGATGAGTACCACTAAGAAGGTGGAGTCGAGACAGCAGTTCATATCTGATATGTCAAGATCACTGAAGATGTTGGCCAGAGAACTGGACGTGCCTGTTATTGCGTTGTCACAGCTGAACCGTGCGGTTGACTCCAGACCGGATCACAAGCCTGTGCTTGCAGACCTTCGTGAGTCAGGAGCTATAGAGCAGGATGCCGATGTGGTAATGTTCATATACAGAGATGATTACTACAATCCTGACACTGACAAGAAGGGCATAGCGGAGATTATAATAGCCAAGCAGAGAAAGGGTTCCACCGGATCTGTGGATCTGGTATGGCTGCAGGAATATACCAAGTTTGCCAATAAGGAACATTAGAGATATACATAACATTATTTATATAAGGAGATTTAGAAGATGGTAGTAGAACCAAGAGTTAAAGATTTTATATGTACAACAGCACATCCTGTAGGATGCGCACAGAATGTGAAGAATCAGATCGCATACGTTAAGTCAAAGGGCAGTGTAAAGAGCGATAATGCTCCTAAGAAAGTTCTTGTAATAGGAGCTTCAACGGGATATGGACTTGCTTCACGTATTGCAGTTGCATTTGGATACGGTGCTGACACGCTGGGAGTTATGTTTGAGAAGGAGTCCAATGGACGCCGTACAGCCACAGCAGGTTTCTACAACAACAGAGCATTTGAGGAGGAGGCTCACAAGGCTGGACTCTATGCGAAGTCCATCAATGGCGATGCGTTCTCAGTGGAGATCAAGGAGCAGGTCATCGAGACCATCAAGGCAGACATGGGCAAGATCGACATGATCGTTTATAGTCTGGCAGCCCCTAGAAGAACAACTCCTGATGGAACAAAGTACACATCAGTACTCAAGACGGTCGGTGATGAGTACACCAACAAGACACTTGTACTCAAGGACAACACTATCACAGACGCACATATCACAGCAGCGAATGACGACGAGATCAATGCCACCATCAAGGTTATGGGTGGTGAGGACTGGATCGACTGGATGCAGGCACTCTCAGATGCAGGAGTTCTGGCAGACAACGTGATCACAGTTGCATATTCATACATAGGACCAAAGATCACATTCCCTATCTATGCTGAGGGTTCTATCGGACAGGCGAAGAAGGATCTGTACAAGTCAGCAGACATTATAAATGAGAAGTTCCCTAACATAAAGGCAAAGATAGCAATCAACAAAGCCCTTGTCACACAGTCAAGCGCAGCTATCCCTATCGTTCCTCTGTATATAACACTTCTCTACAAGGTTATGAAGGAGAAGGGGCTTCATGAGGGATGTATCGAGCAGATGCAGAGATTGTTCATGGACAAGATACTGGACGATGCCCAGGTGGATGACAACGGATTTATCCGTATGGATGACTGGGAGATGAGAGATGATGTCCAGGCAGTTGTCGCTGAGCACTGGGATACAGTCAACAATGACAATGTCAAGGATATAGCAGATATCGATGGATACTGGGAGGATTTCTACAACATGTTTGGTTTCAAGATCGATGGTGTGGATTACTCAGCAGATGTAGATATCATGTAATTGATTACAGATTATATATAATGGGTCATACTCCATATGCAGGGAAATTGACATGTGCCCTGGTGTACGGAATTTGACCCATTAGTTATATAATGGCGTGCAGACGAGATGTATGTCTGCACTATAACTATACATTTGGAGGTACATGCATGTATAAATACTTACTATTTGATCTTGATGGAACTATCACCAAGTCCGAGGAGGGAATATTTAACTGCATAAAATACGCACTGGACTGGGCTGGGATTCCGTATCCTGAATACAGTGTGTTCAGAAGCTTTATAGGACCATCCCTGTACGACTCTTTCGTGAGAGAATTCGGCATGGGTGATGCCCAGGCAAAAGAAATGGTTGCAAAATACAGGGAGAGATACAACGTAGTTGGACTTTTCGAGGCAGAGGTGTACGATGGTGTTGCAGATACTCTGAGTATGCTTAAGGAGAAGGGCTGTATACTCTCGGTTGCGACCAGCAAACCTACAGAGCCAACACTCCGTATCCTTGAGAAGTTTGGTGTGAGAAATTACTTTGATGTTGTAGTTGGAAGCAATCCCGACGGAACAGGATCAGACAAGAAGAACATCATATCCCAGGTGCTTGAAAGTCTTAAGAAAGATCACGGCCTGACAGAAGATATGATAGATGAGAATCAGGTAGTTATGATAGGCGACAGACGTTATGACATAGAAGGCGGCAAAGCCTGTGGCCTTCAGACAATAGGAGTCCTCTACGGCTACGG
Source organism: Clostridiales bacterium (assembly GCA_029338615.1). Classification (GTDB taxonomy): domain Bacteria; phylum Bacillota; class Clostridia; order Lachnospirales; family Lachnospiraceae; genus Coprococcus. The sequence goes on along the minus strand of JAQYAS010000013.1, from coordinate 126 downwards.
CAGCAGAGAAGAATTTGAAACTGCAGGGGCTGATCACATAGTAGAAACCCCAAATGACATACTGGAATTATCTGAAAAGTAAATATCCGACAATGTCAGGATGCCCAGCCTCCGCTGACAAATATT
>JAQYAS010000012.1 GCA_029338615.1 Clostridiales bacterium | reverse complement strand
TGATTTGCGTCGCCGCATGGCTATGAGGGGTATTGAAAGTGTCAAACGATTTGATGTGGATAAAATAGCTGCGACTTGGATAGCTCATTTTGAAAGTATACTATAAGTGGTCAGCATGATGAAACGAGTAGTTTTTCTATTTCCCCACCCTACCGCCGGTCCTACAGGAGGCTACAAGGTGGAATATGAATATGCTAACCGATTGGCAAATGACGGCTATGGTGTGCACATAGTTTATTCAGGGGTTCTTCCTTGCCTATTTAAGTCTGAATGTTTTCTATATCCCAGCTCCCGAACTGGAACTCCAGTATGGCTACTGTGACTTCTCCTGTTGCCTAACATGACGCATTACCAGTCGAAGCATAGTTATATTCTTGAATTGAAATACCTCTCTAAAACAGATTATACCGAAGAGAAGGCTCAAAAACAGTGGAATGAAGCTGTGGAACAGATTAACCGTCATACTGTAGCTCCGAGTGTAGAAGCGCTTCGCCAAGGTACACAACTACATAAAACATCATCCAGTTCTGCGGATGGGAGATGATGAGGATGGAGGAGGTTTAGTCCCTATAAGTTCACTTTTGATGCATATATGATGAATCAAGGTTTGGTTTCGTTTATTGTTCCGATCTATAAGGCTGAGAGGTACATCCATAAGTGCATTGACAGCTTGTTGGCACAGACCTACACGGATATCGAGGTCATTTTGGTGGATGATGGTTCGCCTGATAACTGTGGTGTGATATGCGATGATTATGCGGCAAGAGACAAGCGCGTGAAGGTGATTCATCAACAGAATGGAGGCGTGAGTGCTGCACGTAATAGAGGATTGTCATATGCCGCTGGTGAGTATGTGGCATTTGTTGATGCAGATGATCTTGTTACAAAAGATTATATTGAAGAACTATTTGACAATCATGCTGATTTAGTCATTGGAGGATATAAGGATACCGGCAACCACACATTTGCTCTTTCAGAGGAACAATATGTAGGGAAAGAGGCATTGATTGAGTTTTACTCTACACACTTCCATAGGCTTTATTCCACCGTCCCGTGGGGAAAACTCTATAAATGGTCAATAATACAGGAAAATAAGTTGTCATTTGACACACGTATTAGACTTGGAGAGGATCTGGTTTTTAATTTGAGATATTTGCAATATTGTTCGGAGATAAGATTGGTTAATGCCACTAACTATCTATATACCACATACTCTTGTACGGAAGAAAGATACAATCTCAGAATAGAAGAGATTCGATATACACTTGAACAAATGAAGGAACATGTCTCTGTACTATCTGAGAAATGGAACATAAACCTGTCATGTAAAGATTCATCTGCCATAGTGCTTGCAACATATCCTATGAAGAAGATTTTGTCAGACAGTCGTGAATACGAAATCCTATATGCCCAATATGTAATAGGTGAAAATAGTGCAAACCTTTATGAGAGATTGTATTCCGATAATATCTGTAGCCCAGTAATACGAGGCATACGACTTGTAAAGATGTATGTAAAGTCTGGACAATATGTTAAAGCTCTGCACATGATGCGCAAAGTGAAAAAAAAATATGGTAAGATAATGCCTTCTATCCATTTTTCACGATACGACAAGGTCGTTGCCCTCCTCTGCCGATGCTTCTTCTAACTAAAAAAAACAATGCGATTAGCCTCTTTCGACATATTTGACACTACGTTGTTGCGCCGTTGTGGTCGTCCAGAAGCGGTGTGGAATGCTTTGGCTGAGAATCTGTTTCCTGAGGAGATGGATCTGCAGGAGGCATTTGTGGTATGGCGAAGAAATGCGCAGGGGGAGACGCTGGAGGAAAAATATGATGGTATAGATTCCTCTTTTCTTTATTTCTCAGGAATAGACAAGAAAGGGATGATGCAAGCGGAAGAGGCTGTTGAAAGAGCAATGCTCATTCTAAATCCATCCGTATGTCGGCTGATAGAACAGCGGAGAGCGGAAGGATACCGCATTGCGTTCATCAGTGATATGTATCTTAGCAGTCAATTCCTTCGGCAAGTGTTGGAAAGATATGGATGCTGCCAGGCCGAAGATGTTGTGTTTGTTTCTTGTGAACATCATGCACGCAAAGATACCGGTGCGCTCTATGAGGTGGTGCGTCAAGCATTGCATCCTTCGGAGTGGTTGCATTATGGAGATAACCTGCGTAGTGATGTGAAGATGGCACGGAAAAAAGGTCTTCAAGCTGTGCATGTTGATACAGCCTATAATGATGTTGAAAAGGCTTGCGCTCGAGTGGCACCAACTATGGCAGCTCTTTCTCGTCTGCATCGCCTGGAGCATGTGGAAGATACTTTCGCTGCTTTTGCTGCGGATTTTATGGTTCCAGCTTATCTGCCATACGCTATCTATGTATTGCGTGAGGCACGCCGGATGGGCATCCGAAAACTCTATTTCCTGTCACGCGACAGCTATATCTTGCTGAAGGCTGCACAGGCATTATCGAAAGAGACTGAAGGGTTGGAACTGCATTACCTTTTCGTTTCCAGACGGTCGCTACTCTTGCCCTATCTTTGTGGAGAAGATGAGTA
>JAQYAS010000011.1 GCA_029338615.1 Clostridiales bacterium | reverse complement strand
TCTCAGAATCGAAGAGCAGCTTGGCGACTCAGCTGTATATCCTGGGATCAAGGCTTTCAACGTAAAGCAGTAGGATAATAGTATTAGTCATACTAAGGCATCCCCACTGATAGATCATCCGCGGGGGTGCTTTTTTATACTTTAATTTAATAAAAAAATGCCTAAAATTCCCTCGATTTTATGTATGCATTTTAATGTTAAAAATATGGAATCACTTGACAGATAGTGTTACACTATATATAGGCTTATCGGGAGGTAGGAATCATGGCTTCAAAAAGAGATTATTATGAAGTTCTCGGCGTTTCAAAGACAGCCACAGACGCTGAGATAAAAAGAGCATATAGAACCCTGGCGAAGAAATACCACCCGGACACGAATCCTGGCGATGCGGCAGCAGCAGAGAAATTCAAAGAGGCCTCGGAGGCTTATGCTGTACTGTCTGACGCTGAGAAGAGGAAGATGTATGATCAGTTTGGAATGGCTGCGTTTGATGGCTCTGGCGGAGCTGCAGGTGGTGATCCATTCGGAGGCGGAGGCTTCCACTTTGAGGGTGGAGACTTCGGTGATATGTTTGGCGATATATTTGGCTCGTTCTTTGGCGGTGGCGGTGGACGCTCGCAGAGGAGCGGTTTTGGCGGATTTGGTCAGGGAAGCTTCAATGCCAGAGGAAGAGATATGGAGGCAAGCGTCACCATAGATTTTGATGATGCTGTATACGGATGTGACAAGACTTTGTCGTTTAACGATGGACGAGGTGGCAGTTCACATCTTACAGTTCATATACCGGCGGGCATAGAAAACGGCGGCGTGCTCCGGCTTGCTGGCAAGGGATATCCTGGAACCGGCAAAGGACATCCTGGAGATATGCTTCTTCAGGTAAATATCAGAGACAAGGCAGGTTATGAGCGTAAAGGTCTGGATATATATACCACAGCACTTGTGCCATTTGATGTGGCAGTTCTCGGCGGAGAGATACTTGTCCACACTATGTTTGGCGATGTGAAGTGCAAGATAGCACCGGGTACACAGTCGGGAAGCAAGATAAGGCTTCGTGGCAAGGGTGTCCAGGCGAGGGGCGGCAATACCCATGGAGATCATTATGTTACCGTGAGAATTGCAGTTCCAAGGAACATTTCACCAGAGGCGAAGGATGCACTTAAGAAGTTCACAGAGCTTGTGAATAAAGGCTGATAGAAAACAGGGCGGTAGGCTTACTTAGGAGCTTACCGCCCTGTTTTTGTATATTGTACAAAAAGACATATACAGCTTACTTAAGACAATTGAATTGATGGTAATTTAGAATGTAATATAACAGTATCTGAGATAAATTTGTTTGCAATAACATTTGAAAATTGAAGAACATTACATTATAAAGTAAATAGAAATATTCATGATGAAGTGAATGGGAATAAATATTCAGAGGTAAAAATGTTATTAGATAAAGATATACGTGAACCGCTATTTGAATTTTTGGAGGAGAGATACGGCAAGGTTCGGGTCCTGGAGGAGAAGACTGTGGGAAGTTCCCGCGCGGATGTGGTAATGGTCATCCCGGACAAGGTAGTTGGAATCGAGATAAAGAGTGATGCGGATACATACACGCGGCTTGAGAGACAGGTTGCAGATTATGATCTGTATTTTGACCAAAATATCGTTGTGGTGGGAAGCACACACGCAAGTCATGTGGCTGAGCATGTGCCGGATTACTGGGGGATCGTGTCGGTGGAGGAATACGATACAGGTGAAAATGCAGATGTGAATATGGGTGGCAAAGCAACTGGCGGAGGCACAAGTGATCCATCTGATAAAGTGACGCATAAGATAGACTTCTATGTAGTGCGAGAGATGCAGCCCAATCCCAAAGCGGATATTCTGCGCACCATCCGAATACTTTGGAGACCGGAGCTTGCACATATTCAGGAGACCTACAGCCTTCCGATGTATAAGGGAAAGAGCAAGGATTTTGTGAGAACCCTCATAGTTGACAGACTTCCGGTGGAGATCGTGCATCATGAGATAAGCGAGATCCTGTTCGAGAGGGATTATGCAGCCATGATCGAGCAGATACAGGAATTCAGAAAGGCCCAGGCGGCAAAGCGCGGCAAGACGGTCAGGAGAAAGAAAAAAAGATACAGAAGAAAAAAGATAGATGCATAGAGGATGCCGGCATATCCGGGGATGCTATAAAATAGAAAGTGACAATTAAGTCATGAAAAATAAAGACGAATAAAATAAATAGAGGTGACAGCATGATAAAGAAGTATACATATGGAAAGCCATTTCAGACAGAGTCAGTAGTGGTAGATATCGCAGCAGAAAAAGGACAGCCAGATCACGGCAATATAGACTTAACAGCCGGATTTTCGTATACATTTGGTCTTGGAGATAGCGATATAGTGTACGGCCTTGGCGAGGCAAACAGAGGAATCAACAAGAGAGGCTACAAGTACATAAGCAACAACGCAGACAATCCGCATCATCATGAGGATGTATACTCACTGTATGCATCACACAACTTTATCATAGTTTCAGGTGCACAGACATTTGGCCTGTATTTTGACTATCCATCCACGATCACATTTGACGTGGGATATACGAAGTGCGATGAGCTGCACATTTTCTGCGACAGCGCAGATCTGGATATCTATGTGATAACAGGTGACAGCCCATATGATATCACAAAGCAGTTCAGAAAGATGATAGGCAGAAGCTATATACCACCAAAGTTTGCATTTGGATTTGGACAGAGCCGCTGGGGATACAAGACACCGGAGGACTTTGAGACGGTGGCGAGGAAATACAGAGAGAACCACATCCCGATCGATATGGTCTACATGGATATAGATTACATGGACAGCTATAAGGATTTCACCATAAATGACGACTTTGGCGATTTTTCGGAGTATGTGGAGAATCTGAAAAAGGATAATATACGCCTGATCCCGATCATCGATGCCGGTGTAAAGATCGAGGAAGGTTACGATGTGTATGAGGAGGGCGTGGCAAATAACTACTTCTGCAAGAGAGCAGATGGAAGTGATTTCGTTGCGGCGGTATGGCCGGGATATACGCATTTCCCTGATGTGCTGAACCCTGAGGCGAGACGATGGTTCGGTGCAAAATACAAGATTCTCACGGATGCAGGCATAGAGGGCTTCTGGAATGACATGAATGAGCCGGCGATCTTCTTCACCCCGGAGGGCGTGAGCGAGCTGAAGAAAGCTATGAAGAAGTTCATTGAGAAGGACGAGACTGTGGACGATGTCTGGGGCATCTCGGGTATGGCGACAGGTGTTGGCAACAATCCGAAGGATTACGCATCTATGTATCACAATGTGGATGGGGAGATGGTGCGTCACGACAAGGTTCACAACCTCTTTGGATATAACATGACACGGGCAGCAGGCGAGGCGCTTCGCGAGATCTCACCGGATGAGAGAAGACTTCTGTTCTCACGCTCCTCATATATTGGTATGCATCGTTATGGAGGAGTCTGGATGGGCGATAACAAATCGTGGTGGTCACACATCCTGCTCAACATCAAGATGCTTCCGTCCATGAATATGTGCGGTTTCCTGTATACGGGCGCGGATCTCGGTGGATTTGGCTGTGATACTTCAAGGGATCTTCTTCTCAGATGGCTTGCACTCGGTGTGTTCACTCCACTCATGCGTGACCATTCTTGTGAGGGTACAAGAAATCAGGAGTGCTATCAGTTTGAGCATATAGAAGATTTCAGGAATGTGATCGGTGTCCGTTACCGATTGCTTCCATATATATACAGTGAGTACATGAAGGCGGCCTTGACGGACGACATGATGTTCAAGCCGCTGGCATTTGAATATCCGGATGACAGGATCGCGGCCCATGTTGAGGATCAGCTCATGCTGGGAAATGAGATCATGATCGCGCCGGTTTACACGCAGAATGCCATCGGAAGATATGTGTATCTGCCGGAGGATATGATGCTTGTAAGATTTACGGCAGACGGCTCATTGGAGCAGACTGAGATGCCTGCAGGACATCACTTCGTGGAGATTCCGGAAAATGAGGTCATCCTGTTTGTAAGAAACGGCAAATGTATCCCTGTCGTGGATGTGGCGGAGTGCGTTGCTGATATTGACAAGACTACAATGCAGCTGATCGGCTACAAGAACAGCAGTTATATGTTGTACGATGATGACGGTTATACAAGGGAGTATGATCTGGAGAAAAATAGTGCATTATTATTTAAATAAGGAAGAAGAGTATGAAGAACGTAAAATTAATAGCATCCGACATGGATCACACACTGCTTATGGAGAATGGAAAACTCCCGGATGGTTTCTTTGATTACATTGACAGGCTGGATGAGAAGGGGATTCGTTTTGTCGTAGCCAGCGGAAGACCTATGTACACCCTGAGGGACATGTTCGGAGACAAGATGGATAAGATGGTGGTCATCGGTGATAACGGTGCGGCTATTTCCAATTGCGGCAAGATCATATACAAGAGTCTGATGGATGTGGAAGAGTACCAGAGTATGATACGCTTTGTGGAGGACGAGACGGATGGTGTTGCTGTACTGTGTGCTCTATCCGGAGCATATGTCCTGAAAAAATACGAGAAGTATGCGAAGTTTTTCAAAGCATTTCTCAGCAATCTTGTGTTTGTTGATGATATGAGAAGCCTTGACGTCGAGGCCAATAAGTTTACGATATTTGCTCCGGATAAGGACGCCGCTGTTAAGTACAAAGAAATCTATACGCCACGTTTTGGAGATAACTTCTCAGTCACTGTGGGCGGAAGAGAATGGATCGACATCATGAATAAAGGTATCAATAAGGGAATGGCCATGAGAAAGATCGGAGAACTTCTTGGTATCGATACCAGTGAGATGATGGCATTCGGAGACAACTTCAACGATGCGGAGATGCTGAAGACGGTATACTATAGCTATATCGTGGCAAATGCGCAGCCTGGCATGGAGAAGTTTGCAAGATTCCGCGCCCCATCCAATGAGGAACGGGGAGTGCTGCAGGTTATGGAACAGGTTCTGGCAGCCAACTTGTAGGCGGGGTATAGAAACAGTCATAAATAACGGATAGAAATCAAAGGCTCAGTCTCTTATTTACAGGGGCTGGGCCTTTTAATATATTGATAATGTAAGCAGTGACCACTAAATCTTAATACTAAACGTAATAAGATTGTAAGATGTGGATGTTAGAATAAAATCATCAAATAGATCAGACAAGAAAATGAAAAGGAAGAGGTATCATGAATATATTATCAACCCACAATCTTACAAAGACATACGGAATAGGAGACAATGTCGTGCATGCGCTTACAGATGTGTCACTTGATATTGAAGAGGGAAAATTTGTATCTATCATAGGCAGTTCGGGAAGCGGAAAGTCAACACTTCTAAATCTCTTAGGAGGTCTCGACAGGCCAACATCAGGAGATGTTATACTGGACGGCAAAGCTATTTTTGAAATGGATGATGAGGCACTTACGATATTCAGAAGACGAAAGATAGGATTTGTTTTCCAGAATTACAATCTGGTGCCAATATTAAATGTGTACGAGAATATAGTGCTTCCGATCGAGCTGGATGGAACAAAGATAGACACTGCGTATGTAGATAAAATTATGGATGTGCTCGGCTTATCGGAAAAGAAAATTTCCATGCCTAACCAGCTGTCAGGAGGCCAGCAGCAGAGGGTTGCGATAGCCAGAGCGCTGGCAGCAAAACCTTCTATCATATTGGCTGATGAGCCGACAGGCAATCTGGACAGCAAGACCAGCATGGATGTCATTGCACTGTTAAAGCTGACTGGTAAAGAGTTTGCACAGACGATAGTGATGATCACTCATAATGAAGAGATAGCAACCATGGCAGACCAGATGATACGGATCGAAGATGGCAGGATCTTCTCAGCAGGAGTACCAAATGGGGGTGAGAAGGATGCTTAGAAATAATAACCAGGCGGCGATGAGCAGGATATATCACCGCATGTTAAAGCAGAACAAAGTGCGAAATGTAATTGTTATTCTGGCGATCGTTCTCACAACATTTATGTTCACGGCTGTATTTACATTGGGATTTTCCATAGCTAAAAATCTTAACCAGATGCAGCTCAGACTTCAGGGGACAAGATCTTCTATATATATGGAGCATCCATCTGAGAATCAGATAACAGATATACAGTCCTGTCCGTCACTTCTTGCGGCGGGAATACAGATCGATGCACAGACGGTAAGCACGGAGTCAGGCAAGTACAGATATCTGCTTCAGTATGATGATGACACGGAATTTAATGAAAATCTGAAACCGGCCATAACCGATATAAATGGCAGTTATCCGAAGGATGAGAATGAGATAATGCTCACAAAGCAGATACTTGACAATATGGGTATCACGTCGCCAAAGGTAGGTCAGAATGTTACTTTGGTGATGGATGGTGAGAGGAAAAATTTTGTGCTCTCAGGCTGGTACACAGGATTTGCCAAGAGCAGCGTATGCCTGGTGTCAAAGAAATATGTGGATTCCCAGGGGATAGATATGCAGAAGGCTGGACGTGTCAGTATCTCCGCAAAGGAGGGCAAGGGTGATAAACTCCAAGATGAACTTGAGAAAAATGTTACTTTGAGGCAGGACCAGAAGTTTGACGTGAAATATGATGTTCAGTCTGAAAATGGTTCAAACCGTGTTTTTATAGCTATAAGTATAGGCATTATAGCTCTTATGATACTCCTTAGTGGATATCTTCTTATATATAATGTAATGTATATATCTGTTACAAAGGATATAAGATTCTATGGAATGCTGAAGACCATCGGAGCCACGATGTCCCAGATACAGAAGATAGTGAAAAAACAGGCACTATATCTGGCTTGTATAGGAATTCCGATAGGGGTACTCCTTGGAACTGCGGTGTCATTTGGCGTTGTTCCTCTTGCTATGAACATGCTGTCGGTAGACAGGGAAGCTGCACTTTCATCGGCGGTCAGTTTCAATCCGGGAATATATGTATTCTCCGTGGTATTTGCATTTGCAACTGTATTTATAAGTGCAAGGAAACCGGCAAAATATGCCGGGAAGATATCTGCAATCGATGCTATGAAATATACTGGAAATATATCAGGAACAAGATATAAGTCCACCAGTGGAGGAAGACCCTGGAAGATGGCATGGAGGAATGTGTTTCGTGAAAAAAAGAGAAGTATACTTGTGTTCGCATCGATATTCATGGGTTCAGTTACATTTCTGTGTGTGAATACGTTTATATCATGCATGGATGCGGACAGTTATATAGAGCACTATATTCACAATGATTATGTGCTATATGGCGACGGAGAATTAGATAACTCTAAGCCTCAGGCGACCATGGCAGATATCGCGGATCAGATGCAAAGCATTCCGGGTATGGGTACTGTAGAGGTGGACAGAAGTGCAAATGTAAGACTGCCATTTGATGCTGAACTTTATGCACCGTTTATTGAGACTGAGGATGACCCGGAATCTCTTGCGACATTTTATGAGACAACGACCAACAGTGAGGCACAGTATGGGGCACCGCTGATATCGGTCAATTCAGATATGATAAAGCTCTACAACAAAACTGCCAGACAGAAGATTGATATAGATGCATTCGAAAAAGGAGAGGTATGTCTGATAGGTTATGTAGATTCCATATCAGCGTCGGAGCAGATGACGGATAAGACTCTGACACTTGTAAATGACCAGACGGGCAGGAAGAGACAGATCTCAGTCGGTGCAGCCATGATGAGAACAGAGCAGTCAGCAATCACCGCCGGATATTACTGGGTACTTGGTGGAGCTCCGGAGGCGATATTTGTGAGTGATGCGGTGATGGATGATCTGTTCCCGGATGCGGAGATCTCATGCATCATTGCGGATGCGGAGAAAGGAAAAGAAACAGAAGTGACACCATATGTACAGCGCATCGTAAAGGAAAATCCAATCATAGCCGGGAGTGATATCAAGTCGGTGGAGGGCTCGGAATTCAAGAAGTCTATGCTGTCGCTTGAGGTGATAGGCGGTGGAATGTCGATCATATTGATACTTATCGGAGTGGTGAATTATATCAATGTCATGATCACCGGTGTATATACGAGAAAACTGGAACTGGCAGTGCTTGAGAGCGTTGGAATGACAAAGAGGCAGATACGTAATATGCTTATGTACGAGGGCATGTTTTATGGTATTATAACAACAGTACTTATTGTGACGCTTGGAAGCCTTATGATGTATGGAGCTGGCCGGCTAAGTGTGAATATAGCCGATTATGCAGTGTTTCATTATCCGTATGCACTTGTTGCCGGAGTCGTTGTTGTGCTGTTTGCTATATGCATTGTGGTTCCGGCGATGGTGTTCAGACTTGTGACAAAAGATACGGTGACAAGCCGGCTGAGAGAAGCATCATAGATATTTGGCAGACCGGGAGTCGTGAAAATGATATGGAATCAGCATGTAATTGATAGGAGAAAGTATGAAACGTATTTTGGTCGTGGAGGATGATGTGATCATATGTGGAGGTGTGAAGTTATTCCTTGAAAAGATGGGATACGAAGTTGAAACTGCGTACTCATGCAAGGAGGCGGATGGCTGTCTGGAACATGGCTTCGATCTGATATTGCTTGACAGAAACCTTCCCGATGGAAGGGGTCTTGACTATTGCAGAGAACTGAGAAAAAGTACAAATGTCCCGATCATCTTCCTCACGGCAAGAGATACGGAGGCTGATATGATAGAGGGGTTCCGGGCCGGCTGCGATGACTATATAGCGAAGCCGTTTTCCGTGGAACTTCTGTATCAGCGGATAGAGGCAGTCCTTCGAAGAAGTGAAAATGCACTGGATGGGGTAAAGCACGAACGTTTTCATTATGGGGATATGAGTGTTGACTTTGAACGGATGCAGGTGTACATATCGGATGAACCGATAAAGCTGTCCGTTACGGAATACAGGATACTGGAATTGCTGATAAAAAATAAGGGGCGCGTTCTCACAAGGGATATGATCATACAGAAGATTTGGGATGACAATGAAAATTATGTGGATGAGAACACGCTGAACGTGCATATCAGAAGACTGCGTCAGAAGATAGAAAAGGATGCCGGCAATCCGGAGTACGTGATCACGGTGTTTGGAATTGGATATACATTTGGCGAGACATAGGCAGGGGTAGATAACAGAGATAATATGGATAAATATATTGAAAACTATGGTAAATATACGAAGAGAGTGAGGATGCTGTATGTATGCTCACTTCTTTTGTTTGTGTTTTTAGCAGTATTTGAGTATGTATGTTCAGGAAAAATACTTGCGGCCATAGGCGCACTGGCGTGTGGTGTAGTTATGTATGTTGTCATAAAGTTGCTGCAGAAGGCAGATGATGACTTTATTTCGGAGGTCGTGGCAGCTATGTCGGATCTTCTGGACAATCTCTCCGAGCTGAAACGGCAGCATGTATTTCCGGAAAATGATGATTCGCTGGTATCAAGGCTGCAGAGCAAGGTTGACAAGATAATCGATGCACTGAAACTTCAGAATTCCAGAGAGAGGCTGGAGCATGAGAATATTAAGGGACTGGTATCGGATCTTTCCCATCAACTGAAGACACCAATATCGAACCTGAGGATGTACACGGATTTTCTGAAAAATCCGGATATAAGTGATGATGAGCGTACTAGGTACTTGCAAGTCCTTGAACTGGCGGTGGAGCGCTTGTCATTTCTCTCGGAGAGTATGATAAAGGTATCCAGACTGGAAAGCGGACTTATCAATCTCGATGTGAAAAGCCAGAGTATAAATGACACTGTGCTGCAGGCAGTGAAAGATGTATATGTGAGTGCGAAAAATGCCGGTATAACTATCAGATATGATGAACAGGTGAAATGTGATATACAGCATGACAGAAGATGGACTGCGGAAGCGTGTTTCAATCTTTTGGATAATGCGATAAAATACGGAAAAACTGGAAGTGAGATAGTCCTGTCGGTCAGAAAACTAGGGCTCACGGTTGAAATCAGTGTGACAGATGAGAATGAACCAATAGGAGAGGATGAGCGTACACATATATTTGAGAGGTTTTACCGTGGCAGAAATTCCGGTGACAAGGATGGTGTTGGAATAGGCCTTTATCTGTCAAGGGAGATCATAGAAAAACAGGGCGGAATGTTAAGTGTTATTCCCCAAAAGGGCGGTAACAAGTTCGTGATCGTGCTGCAGAGCCGATGAATGGAATAATGGCATGATTATATATAAAGGAGTACATATGATTTACACATACCCGGATTATTATAAGAAATTCAGCTGCATAGCGGACAAATGCCCGGACACATGCTGCGGCAAATGGCAGATAGTGATAGATGATGATTCGTTGGAAAAATATGAGGATTATAATGGTGAGTACAGGGATGAGCTGCGCCGCAAGGTAAATTGGAAAGAAGGCGTTTTCAGACACGGCAGAAGTGGAAAGTGTGCATTTCTGCGGGATGACATGCTGTGTGATCTGTATATACACATGGGCAAGGACAGCCTCTGCACTACATGCAGGGAATATCCGAGGCATACGGAGGAATTCGAGAATGTGCGGGAGATATCACTTTCTCTTTCATGTCCGGAGGTGGCACGGATACTGATGAATATTACGGACAAGGTGACATTTGTGACCGAGGAAGACGATGAGGACGAGGTGTTCGATGACTTTGATTATTTCCTTTATTCCAATCTGGAGGATATCCGGGAGGCGATACTGAATGTCATTCAGGACAGAAGTGTGGACATCCGGAACAGAATAGAGCGGGTGATTCAGATCGGTGCGTCGGCTCAGAGACACTATGACGAGGGCAATCTGGTCATGTGGGATGAGTGTGAGGAGCAGGATAAGCCGGAGATCCACGGAGAACATGAAGAGTATATGTTACTTCAGAAACAGGCTATGTTTCTCATCGAAGATCTTGAACTCCTGTATGATGACTGGGAGGATGTGCTCATAGAATCACAGATGTTTTTGTTCAGTGCGGGTGAAGGAAAATTCGTTGAGAACAGAGAGAAATTTGAGACTTGGTGGAGAGACAACAGTGTAAGAGCAGTTGACGGGGAAAGTCGTATATCAATGGAAGTTTTTATTGAGCAGATCATAGTATATTTTATATCAATATATCTTCTCGGTGCAGTGTATGATGGCAATATAGATGGCAAGGTGAATGCCTGTGTGGGACATGCTGTTGAGCTTTATATGCTGCTCATGGCTAGATGGCTCAAAAATGGAGATGATCTGGTAATGGATGATTTGATCGAACTTGTATACAGATACTCCAGAGAAATAGAACATTCAGATGAAAATCTGGAACAAGTGGAGATGCTGGATTGGTTTGGATGATAAGTCAAAAAATGAAAATGGCAGAAAGTAAGTATAAGGGCTTTGCAAACTTTGCAGAGCCCTTATGTTTATAATAGGTTCTTCCCAATTTTTCTATACTGTGAAGGGGAGAATCCCTTTTGCTTGCGGAATAAACGGCTGAAATACAGCTGGTCATCATAGCCTACAATTTTTGCTATTTCGTTTATGGTATAGTTTGTCTGTTCCAAAAGAATTTGAGCATTGTTGATCCTCATGGATACGATAAATTGCATGGGTGCGGTTCCTGTAAATTTTTTGAAGTTCCTTATAAACCAGCTTACGCTCATACCTCTTGATTCAGCATATTGTTCTATGCTGATGTCTTTGTTGTAATTTTCGCTGAAGTAGGAAACTGCATTATCCATTTCACGATCCATATATTCATTCGCTATTACGCGTTTGCGGGATAGTTAACGATCAAACACGATCAATAAATGCGTAAGGAGTAAAGAGAGCATCTCTTCGTAGTTGTCCTGACAGCGCTGAAGTTCGTTAATGATCATTTTAAATATTCGTTCATATTCCATTGATGAACCCACATGAAATATCCTTTCTTTATCTTTGAGACCATATTTGCGAAGTATATTTTTAACATCGGAGCCGGTGAAATGGATCCAATATACTTCAGTCTTATCTTCTCCATAATATTCATATTTTTGAAGTTCCTTTGGTCTGTAGAGAACTATATTGCCAGCGGGAACTATCGTCTCATTCTCAGTTTTATCAAAATGAAAATGACCAACTCCGGATGCAATATATATGATCTGATAATCTAATCTTCCTTTGGGACGGTATGTAGGCATTTTAGGGTGGCTACTTAGACGATATGTACCACAACTGCCGACGATCAATGGTCTGCTCTTATCCTTGAAGTCGAGATAAGAACGATTGAGATATCCCGTGTTTATATACATGATACAAAAACTCCTTTTTACACAATGCTGTAGTTAAATGACTCTGTTTGCATTGTATCATTTTGTCCATATTCTGTCCATTACTGTTCATAGACAAGAAAAACTGTAAAAAGTATTATAAGTATATACAGTAAGGCAAGATAGAGACGAACTTGCAGAAGATATCGGATGCATATAAGAGACAGAAAGACAAAAAAATACATATTAAGGAGGAGCGCAGATGATAGTGCCACGTTACTATGAGAATTTGAATGTACTGCATGAAAATACGCAGCCGGCAAGAGCATACTATGTGCCGGTTTCACACAGAATGGATGATTTGGTAGAACACAGGGAAAAATCCGATAGATTACAGTTGTTAAATGGAATATGGAAATTCCGATACCTAAAAAGCATTTACGATGCACAGGATAAATTTTACGAGCCTGGATATGGCACACAGGATTTTGGTGAGACAGAGGTTCCTGGCGTATGGCAGATGGCAGGATATGACACACATCAGTATACAAACATCAGGTATCCGTTCCCATTTGATCCACCGTATGTACCACAGGATATTCCATGTGGAACATATGCACATACCTTTGTTTATCACAAAGATGAAAATGCACCAAAAGCTTTCTTGAATTTTGAAGGAGTAGACAGTTGCTTTTATGTATGGATCAATGGCTCTTATGTAGGGTATAGCCAGGTTTCTCATATGACCAGTGAGTTTGATATCACCGACCTCCTTCGGGACGGAGAGAACAGCATAGCGGTTCTGGTCATGAAGTGGTGTGATGGTTCCTATTTGGAAGATCAGGACAAATTCCGTATGAGTGGTATTTTCCGGGATGTGTACATTTTGAAACGCCCAAAACAGGCAATCAGTGATTATCATATTAAAACAAGAATTGA
>JAQYAS010000010.1 GCA_029338615.1 Clostridiales bacterium | reverse complement strand
GGCAGACAGATATAAGAACATGGAGGATTTCTGGCTGGCACTCTCCGTCAGGCCGGTTCTTGAGGATCGGGTGACTCAGGTTGTGGCGGCGACATCTAAGCGGAAGATAGTGGTATGGACGCTGTGCGTGGCGGTTGTGATTCTGGCCATGGAAGTAAGTGTAATTCTGATTTTCACCTCAATTAATTATAATAAAACTTACAATAGTTCGCGTGCGGCGGGAATAGTTAATTCCACCGAGATGATAAAGAAAGATACCACGGGAAGTACTGCAACGACTGAAAAGAAGAATACCAGTGAGAATAGTACCGCTGGCAGCACAGCTGCAACAGAAAAGAAAGTTTCAACCACGGAGAAAGTAACAACCAGAGCGTCGGAAGAAGTTACAGAGGCTGAAAACTACACAGACGGGTCCGAATACACAGATGCCATGACGGATTATAATGCCGCCGACTATACGGAGAGTCAACCCATAGCCACAGAAGCTGCGACAACAGAGAAAGCGACAGAGGCGGTTACGGAGAAGACGACCACAGAAAAAGCAACTACAGAGGCTGATAAACCCGGATTCAGTGAACATGACCTTCCAGAGCGCGAGTATGAAGAGCATGACATATAAAATTTAATACATAGAGAGATGAGAAAACACCTCCCGGATGTCATTTTGTACATCCGGGAGGTGTTTTGTACATATGGGTATTTTTTTGATTTTCTGTGTGTTAATGTGACAAAGTAATACAAAATATGCACAAAGAGAGGTGGGTAAGTTGGATAAAACAACTAAAGTCAATAAGTTGTATAAGATAGCAATGGGAGAGTCGGTACAGCTGAGTCCGACTGAAAGAAATGAGTTAAGCAAGTACAAAGTAAGCAAGGTTGGAAAACCGCTTACAACAAAAGGAAATATCAGCCAGTACGTGACAGCTGTAGACAGAGGATGTCATAAGGCGTTCTATGACTGGTGTCTGGATAACCATAAGGGTGACAGGAGAACAAAGGA
Organism: Clostridiales bacterium; assembly: GCA_029338615.1. Taxonomy (GTDB): domain Bacteria; phylum Bacillota; class Clostridia; order Lachnospirales; family Lachnospiraceae; genus Coprococcus. The sequence continues at coordinate 5,818 of JAQYAS010000010.1, read as the reverse complement.
TGGAAGTGCGGACGCAATCAGTAAATTCAACAAGGGTCAGTATACGTCCGTTGCACTTTTTGGCTGGTTGATTTGGGGAATGGCATTGTATTGGATATTTGACAGAAGTATTTCTGCTGGTGGGTGTGCGGTTGCAGGAGCGATACTTACAGTGATTTTGTATAAGATTAAACGAGAGATATCTGGGTTCACCTGCGTTCTTCTGCCAGTAATAATATTAGCAATTATTGGCTCGAGGTAGGACTGTAAAAACAGATTTTGAATAAGGGGCGGAAGAATGGATACAAACAATATTACAAAAGAAGATGCTCTTGCATTTACAAGAGGTATACGCAATCAGAGAGAATTAGTCGACAATATAATCAATGTGACGCTGTACGGAAAGGAACATAAATTGATGTATGATGATGCATTTGCCATGTCCAAGATATGCCGTGCATTCAATATCACAGAATATGGTGTAAACCGTGCTAAGAACAGGATAAAGGGTCGATACCAGAAGTATGAAAAAAAGGAAGGTATAGAGGACTACATGAGAAGGATCCTGCAGGACAACTGCCCGGGCTTTGTATCGGAGGAGCCGAGGATGGACAATCTCCTGGCACAGTATCCTGAGGTCAACATATATGAGAACAACGAGCCGGCGTATGAACCTCCCCAGCAGATGGATGATCCGTGGGATCAGATCCATGATCAGCTTATGCAGTCACAGGCGAATTCAGAGAATACATCAGATACGTTGGGTTCAGGCACCCCACAGGGGAATCCAATGTCGCTGATCGTAGGTATTGCAGTGATTGCTGGTGTGATAGCATTCCTGAAATGGAATACGGTACTTCTGATCATACTGCTTATCATAGGAGGAGTGGTGGTGTATCAGTTAAAGCGGGGGAACAGCCTGAGAGCCATGGGACAAACCTCGTCAACACGAAGGATTGTTCTGGGCGCACTTGGAATATTTTTTGCATTCCTGGTGATATCTGGAATTAAGGGAGCTATGGTTGATGACAGCGAGTCAACCATCATGATTATTGTGTATGCGATACTTGCGTTGTTGTGCTTCCGTGGCGCGATGAAGTAAGGGGAGAGATAAAGGAGGGAAAGATGACATCTAAAACACATGTGCTTGGTGGAATGGCGCTGGGAATAGGTGGATATATGTATTCTCAGAAGATGGGCTTCACCATTGATGGGGTTAATCCGATACTTCAGCTTGGCATCATACTTCCGTATGCGATATGGTCCAGTACATTGCCGGATCTTGATCAGGACAACGATGATGTGGCAGAGAGAAATCCTATCAACCTGGTGCTGCAGAAGTTTTTTAATCTGATAAGAGCGGGACATAGAAGTGCGAAATCACATATTTACCCGATGCTGGTGGCGCTGATATGTTATGTGTTGTGTCTCAGGGGAGTTATGACCAACTACATACCGGGAGCGGGAGGAAGCATACTGCAGCTCATAACGCTGGGAATGTTCCTCGGACTTTTTAGTCATTTCCTGCTTGATATCATGACTGAGGCGGGAGTGCAGCTGGGCGGTATCAGGATCCGTGTAGTTCCGAGAATGTCCATGTTCGGAACTGGAACTACATATGAGCTGGTAGTGAGGAGACTGCTTTATGTGGTCTGCTGTGTGCTGCTGGCGTTGGTGTTTAGAGGGTAAAGAGAACTTAAATATTAATAACAGGAGGAAAAATTATGTATTGTATGAATTGTGGAAAAGAGCTGCCGGATGAAGCAAAGTTTTGCGTGAACTGTGGAGCAAAAATATCAAAAATGTTAAGAAATATAGGTGCTGAGGAAAATTCTTGCAAAGATATTGCAGGCAAGTTTGCAAATAATTCGGAGTGGATATATATAAAGAGCAGCAATGAAGCATCGGACAGTATCTTTGAGTGCGTACCATTTGACCGTCATGGAGCTGTATATGATGGTAAGGTATACATCCCTCAAAGAGAAGTGGTACGGGTGTATGAGAGAAAGACTGATAAAAGTTATACGATAACATCGACGGATAAGAACTTTGAAGATGCAATTGCGGTAAACTGTCATGGAATCTTTAGAAGAAAATATAATGACAAATATATTTATCTTTTTGATTTCGATGGAAAACTGCAGAAAAAGATTAAGCCTAATGCAAAAGATAATTTCAAACATGGATGTGTGCCGCTTATTTATATATTTGACAATTACTTATATAGTGTAAATCTGAAGGTAAATAATTTTATAGTATATAAATATGATTTTATAAATGAAGTTGAGAGTACCGTATTTGACTTCAGTGAATATAGGGAGAGAATATACAGAGAGGTTAATAATCGCGTAAAATATACAGTGGCATCGTCCAGCTGCGTTCGATACAGAAAGATCTGCGCAAATGATGATTATGCGGTTATTGCATTTCAATTGGGCGCTAAAGGTGGCATAGAAGTAACCGACGATTCAATGGAAGTGGTCGTATTTTACAATCTGAAAACATCAGATGTAAAGATAGAATATTTGCCTGTAGATGACACTTTGTTAAGCGTTGATCTGAAAAACAGACCATTCCTTTATATTGCGCACTATACAAATGAAACATTGGAAAAGGAAGATGATATTTATCATACTTATTATAAGTATGATATCTACGGGCTGACTGTTAATAATTCTGGGGAGATAGAGAGGCATACGGAGTGCGGTATAGATAGTTTGAGCCATCGTGGGACAATTGGCAGCAGCAATAATATGTATTCTATGATCTGGAATCCGGATGGATACGTGGTTTGTACATATGATACCATGGACGGATATATGAAAGATGTAAATGGTAACTGTATTGATCTAGAAAATACTTATCAGGATGATTACTCTGAGATGATGGGCGAATTGGATGAAATACCTTATGCATATATAGGAAGGTTTAATTCATATGAAGGTAAAAAACTTTATCTAATGGATTTCAAATCAGAAAAAATAGGGCTCAGCTTATATACAAAAGGTGATGAGTTTGATGTCTGGAATGAGTAATCGGTCAGTATCGTAAACGTTATAGATAAAAAGAAGGAGAGGTAAAAAAGATGGCAATAGGAGCAGGTTATATAGATTACAGAGGTTTTTCAAATTATTATCTTCAGAAGTCAAAGTATGCAAAGAAGCAGGCGTTGCTGAAGGATTTCTCCACAGCATGGTATAAGGATACCGGGGATTTCATCCATATCACGGTGGGGCTGGCATATGATATTGGCAGGGTGTGGAGTCCGGCACGAAAGAAAAGAATCAAGACAGTACTTATAGGATATGGACACACGGCAGCAGCTGTAACAGGACTTTTTAAAGCATTTGACGAATGGAATAAGGCTCAGAGGTAGAAAAGACAACTATTGAATTTGTATCTAAAACGAAATATTATTACCATGACAACCACTTGATGTTAATTTGTACATCGAGTGGTTGTTTTGTGCATATGGGTATTTTTTTGAAAATATATGTGATAACTTGGCAGTATCGGGGTGAAAAAACCAAAATACAGGGAGGGAAAAATATGTATTGTATGAATTGTGGAACAAAATTAGTTGATGAAGCCAAGTTTTGCTATAACTGTGGACAAAAAGTTTATAATGTGGGGGAGACAGAAAACGCACAGAAAGATAGAAACATCGCAGATCAGTCGTCAGGAGAAAATGAAGAGAAGAGTATACATCGTTTTTATAGAAACTATTGGAAAAAAATATATGGGTATACATTTGATTGGGAAAGATACTCGGATCGAGATTTTGGCTATGGCTTTACAGGAGGTATAATTACTTCAGACGGTGAAGATATTTTTATTGTAGAAGCAAAAGATGGCGCAAGAACGTTTGTACTGGATGACACATATAATGTGCGCCAAGGTAGTTGTTGTGCTGTTCGCATTGGTAAGAACTCAGAAAAATTGTCTGTGAATATTTTGTCTAATATAGAAATAAAATATGATGGCGAGGAATGGAGAACAGAAAGTGGGCGTTTCCTGCAGCAGAGGTCATTGTATTCAATTTATGATGGAAAAATATATTTGGTATTCAACATCTTCAGATCAACTAGACATATTATTTTAAGTAAGGATATGGCAACTGGAAAACTAAAACTTGTTAAAGAACTGCCAAGAATGAAAAATGTCTGTGCTTATCTGCTGGGAAAGAGTGGACAGGAAGTTGTTATGGTAGATAATGATACGAATAGGAATATTGTGAATTTGACGTCGAAAGCAAAAAGAAAATATGACTGGATCATAGCATACAATGATGAGTATATTTATTACGAGCGGAATGGCAAATTGTTCTGTACCGATTATTCGGCAGAGATAGAGATAAAAGTACATGCTTTCCTTGGGAAAAAGTCAGATATGGAGTTATATTACGTTGATGCTTCAGATGATACAGTTTATTTCATACATCGCTCAGAAAGGGAAATAGAGATAGTTGGTTATGGCATAAATGGCAATGAGAAAGAAAGATTTACTCTGGAAGAACCGGAGGATAAGGGAGCATTTCTGTTCTTTGATGGCAAATATGCATATATTATATACTGCCAGGAAGTAATTGATGAATATTATGGCACAAATAATAAATATAATTATATAAGTAGGTGCGTAAAATATGCTAAATCAGGTCGTGAGATAGGAGACGTAAAAGTTCCAGAAAGCTATTCAGGTGGGGTAGGTGTACCAACGATAACGGAATGTAATGACGAATTATATTTCTTTGGCAGACAGCCTGAAAAACATGAATTTTACTTTGTATCAGGAGATGAAAATCTTTTGTTCAAATACTGCTAAATGTGTAAAAAAGACAACCACTTGATATACATAGTGATATCAAGTGGTTGTTTTATTGTTCAAGACATTTTGAAATTGGTATTGGATAGGAAATCCACAGCCTACTCAAAATCATCCTCGTCATAATCGCAATCGCAGCCACAGCCGCTGTCGCTGCAGTTTCCGTTGTATGAGCCGAAGGTCTGGCTCTTTCTAGGAGAGCATAGCATTCCGAGTACAAGTCCTGAGAGGAATGTGCAGATAGCGAAAAGCACGGCCTCTCTTGTTGAGTAGTCTTTATCCTTTACGACAACAGTGAATTTGTTCCATCCGTCTTTGATAGTTTTCATTGGTTTCATTGAAATCCCTCCTGATCATATTATATTGATAAATCCTGAATCAGGGAAAATCCCCCATCTTTAATGAATCTCCCTGAACAGTTAATTACATGATACATCAACATTATAAATCAGTCCACCCCTGGGCAGGAGACTTAAGAACAAAATGAGATTTGCGGAAGTCAATCAGCCCATCAGTCTTCATCCTGCCAAGTTCAGTAGACAGTCCACTGCGGTCCACCGACAGAAAGTCAGCGAGCTGCTGTCTGGAAAATGGTATGTCGAATTCGGTGCTGCCATGTCTGTGCATTTCCGATGACAGGTAGGAGAGCAACTTATCCCTGGTTGTTTTCTGACTCATGTGCTTTGATTTTTCGCCGAGTCTCAGATTCTTGCCGGCGAGATCGCGCAGGAGATTTCTAATCATCTGATTATGTCTGCCACATGTTACCGGGCAGGTGGTGAGCATTTTCTGAACATTCAGAAACAATACAGAACTTGCAGCTTCAGCATATACGCTGACGTCAAGAATGGATTGTGGTGTGCAGGCATAGGATTCTGCAAATGTGTGTCCCGGCAGTATGGCAGACATGACGCTTTGGCCACCCCAGTAATCCTCCTGGATGACTATTGCTTTGCCTGTAAGCAGCAATCCTATATATTCTGTTGTGTTGCCAGCCATGAGAATACACTCATTTTTT
>JAQYAS010000009.1 GCA_029338615.1 Clostridiales bacterium | reverse complement strand
TGATTGTGGACATCCTGACTTTAATTATTTTTTGCAGAATGATGCGATCTCATGTGCGGCAGGTGGAGAAGGCGTTACATATGTTCTTGTTGATGGATCTATATGAGATGTCAACAAAAGTAATAGGATTCACGGGTATATTTTTGCGAGCAAATGAAAATGGAATAAAATTATATAAGCGAAAAATTTTTATAGAATCAATTGATTACATGGTGCCCTTTGATTAATATATGTAGTTAGACAATGATTTTTAAAATTGATTTAAATTTACGAAAGAGGTGGAGAGAGTGCAGTTTGAGTGGACAGATTTCTATATGGAACTTGCGGATAAGTTGTTGGACTTCAAAAATGATAGGGCAAGTTTGATTGAGAAGATAAAAGATATCTATACAGCGATAAATATAAAGCTTCCGACGCTTGAAAAGGGCAATGATATTGTGGATATTGATCCGTTTACGGTATATGGATTGTTTAATAAAGGGATAACGAATGCAAATAGAATGCTGATAATGAATCAAATGGCAAAGACTTTTGAGATAGATGCAAAGGTTCCTGCTAATTTTGATGGAATACCAGTGCTAAATAATTTGTTTGCAACATTTTATGGATTTAAGGATGGTAGGTCTAAAGCTGGCGGTAGAGGAGTAGATGATATTGATAATTTATGGATACTATTTGAAATAGCTTTAAAACTTGATAGGGATCCTGAGAATGGTAAATACCAACATGATTTTATAAGTGCTTACAATACGGCCAGAGGACAATTTGGCGTGAAATGGAATATTACTATGGGATTATATTGGATAAGACCATACACATTTATAAATCTTGATTCGAGAAATAGATGGTTTCTAACTCAGCCGAATATTTTTCCTGCTGATTATGTTGTGCTTGTGAGTGATGCTTTATCGAAGAATGAGATTCCTTCAGGTGAAATTTATCTTGACATGTGTATGAAGTGTGCTGACTATATGAAAGCAGGAAGAAGTAAGTACATTTCTCTCCCTGAATTATCATACTATGCATGGTTGGAATCGGATAATGTTAATAAGAATCAAATAAAAGATAAAAAGAAGAAAGAAAAGTCGAATGCAGAATTCCTAAAATGGTTTGCACCGGTCATAAGGGCACTCAGGGATCTTGGTGGATCTGCAACAGCAGCAGATACAAGAAATAAGATAATTGAGAATGAGCATTTGACAAAAGAACAGGTAAGTATCACAAGGGGTAAAACCAAAGTTAATAAGTTTGAGAATGAGGTTGCATTTGCAAGAAACTATCTTGTAAAAGGTGGATACATAGATAATAGCGTCAGAGGAGTGTGGACTCTCACAGAGGCCGGTAAAAAAGTTGATATGACTGATGAACTTGCATCTGAAATATTTAAAACGGTTGTAGCACAGAATCAGCAGGCGAAACAATCAGATGGTGTTGCACCTGGAGAGGATATTGATGATGGCATAAGATATTGGACATATGCACCGGGCGAGGATGGCGGCATGTGGAAAGAGATGCAGAACAAAGGGATCATGGCAATTGGCTGGGGAGAAATAGGCGCGATAGATGCTTTTCAGTCTAAGGAAGAAATAAGGGACAAGATGAAAGAAGTATATGGCGGCAATTCTTCTTATAAAAATTCGGTTCATGCGGTTTGGCAGTTCTGTAATGTTATGAAGCCTGGAGATATAGTGTTTGTAAAAAAAGGGCGGACAAATATAATTGGCAGAGGAATTGTTGAATCAGAGTACATGTATGATGATGAGCGTACAGATGGATACAACAATATAAGAAAAGTCAAATGGACACATGACGAAAGTCATGAATTGGAAATAAAACTTGCATTAAAAACTCTTATGGATGTTACTCCATATACGGATTATGTGGATAAGTTAAATGAGCTTTATGATACTGATCTTGAATTGGAGGATGAGGAGGAAAAAGAATATAAGGCATACACTAAGATTGATTTTCTTGAAGACGTATATATGTCAGAAGAGAATTATGACACGTTGGTATCATTGCTAAGACATAAGAAAAATATTATTTTGCAGGGAGCTCCTGGAGTTGGTAAGACATTTGCTGCAAGACGCCTGGCATATTCCATGATGGGTGAGAAGAATAGTGACAGGGTAATGCTGGTTCAATTTCATCAGAGCTATTCATATGAAGATTTTGTAGAGGGGTATCGTCCTAGTGCAGAAGGATCCGGCTTTGTGCTTACTAAGGGGGTATTTTATAATTTCTGCAGAAAAGCCGAGATAGACAGTGATAATGAATATTTCTTCATAATAGATGAGATAAACAGGGGCAATCTTAGCAAGATATTTGGTGAATTATTTATGCTTATTGAAAAGGATAAACGCAATCAAAACCTGCAATTATTATATTCAAGGGATAAATTCAATGTACCTAAAAATGTATATATCATAGGTATGATGAATACAGCGGACAGAAGTCTTGCAATGATAGATTATGCACTTAGAAGACGTTTCTCATTCTTTGAACTTAAACCTGGATTTGAAACCGAGGGATTTACGGAGTATAGAATGAAACTTGATAACAGCAAATTTGATAAGCTTATAAAGTGTACGGAAGAATTAAATAGTGAGATTTCGCTTGATGAAACGCTTGGTGAAGGATTCTGTATTGGTCATAGCTATTTCTGCGATATAAATTCAGAAGAACTTACCGATCAAAGACTTATGGAAATTGTTGAGTTTGAATTGATACCACTTTTGAAGGAGTACTGGTTTGATGAACCTAAAAATGTGGAACGCTGGAGTGAAAAACTCAGAGGGGCGATAAGTTGATACCTATACAGAATATTTATTATATGTTGTCATATGCTTTTAGAACGCTCACTAAACAAGGTTACAGGGAAATGTCTACAGAGAAATTTTCTAATACGGCGGATCTCATGACAGAGATACTTATAGCAGGAATTTCACAACAGTTGAAGCGTGGCTTGGGTAGAGCGTATATAGAGCAAATGGAAGATATTCCAGTTATTCGCGGAAGAGTGAATATAACAGAGTCGGTTAAGAGACAGACCATGATTAACAGGAAACTGTCCTGTGTATATGATGACTTTTCTGTAAATAACAGTAAAAACAGGATAATAAAATCCACCGCGCTATTATTGTTGAGAGCAGATGTGGCGAAACAGAGAAAAAGCAGACTGAGAAAGCTTTTGGTGTATTTTGATAAGGTTGAATTGATTGATCTGCGTACAGTGGATTGGAACATACATTATGATAGGAACAATCAGACTTATAGAATGTTGATATCTATATGTTACCTTGTGGAGAAAGGCTTATTGCAGACACAGGCTGATGGAAAAACTAAAATAATGGATTTCCTTGATGATCAGCAAATGTATCATTTGTATGAGAAATTTATATTGGAGTATTACAAAAAAGAATACCCATATATAACGACAAATGCATCTAAGATAAAGTGGCAGCTAGATGATGGAATGGATTATATGCTGCCAAATCTTTTATCTGACATAACACTTGAATACGATAATAAAGTTCTTATAATTGATGCAAAATATTATTCTCATATAATGCAGAACAGATATGAGAAAGAAACAATAAGATCTGCAAATATGTTTCAGATATTTACATATGTCAAGAATAAAGAAGCAGAGTTAAAGGATAAACCACATGAGGTCGCAGGTATGTTGTTGTATGCACAGACTGATAATGGAACGCAGCCTGATTGTTGTTATCAGATGAGTGGAAATATGATAAGTGTAAAAACATTGAATCTTAACTGTGACTTTGAAGATATAAGGAGACAGCTTGACAGCATAATTACGGATTATTTTAAATTGTAGGATCTGCAAATACCCCCAGCTCAGGCGGACATTTGGTAAATGTAAAGAATGCAACCGCGAGAATTGCCAGGATAGTCATGGAAACGTAGTCGTTTATGCACATTTGCTTAGATTCTAATCTGTTTTCGGTGCGCAATGCATATACAACCCCGGCGAAATAAAGTGCGATATTCAAAAACTCATAATTCCTGCCCAGTATGCCATTTAGTGTGTAGAAAATGACAACAATGAAAGCCATACCTGACAGGATACCGACAGTCCTTGCTGGAAGATAATGTTCCGGCAGGGGCTTATCTTTTATATGAGCCCAGAGAAATTCAATCATTGTCAGCAGGAGCATTGGAAAGAATATAAGTTTCAGGTGTTCCCAGGTTGACTCGTTCACTGCCGAGAATAGTCCGACAGCGGGATTGTCATTTGACCACTCGTAGGTGAAATGCAGCAGCACTCCGAGGATCGATATGAAGAAAAAACGAAAAAAATTGAGTTTGTTAGTAGTTGCCATAGAGCGTTCTCCGATGAAAACTAGTGCTATATTACATAGTATATGACGAATATGGTATTTCATGTAGCGGAGAAACCGAAATCACCGAAATTAAGATAAACATAATTGGGATATATTGTCGGTGATGTTATAATTATTTCAACGAATGTTTTGTTTAAAGGGGAAGTGTATATGCGTTTGATCCATTTATCTGATCTTCACATAGGAAAGCGTGTAAATGAATTTTCTATGTTGGAGGATCAGGAGTATATATTAAAAGAAATACTGGGCATCATCGATGATGAGCAGCCGGATGGAGTCATCATAGCCGGGGATGTATATGATAAGTCTGTGCCGAGCGAGGAGGCGGTGAAACTGCTGGACAGCTTCCTGACTTCGCTTGCAAAGAGAAAGCTGCAAGTATATATCATCAGCGGCAACCATGATTCGGCGGCCAAGCTGGCATTTGCATCAAGTCTGATAGATCTCAGTGGAATCCATATATCGCCGGTATATGATTCGGCACAGATAGCCATGATGGGAGATGGGCTGGTCAGACCATATAAGCTGGAGAATGGAAAAGGACAGATGGTGAACATATACATGCTGCCATTTGTGAAGCCGGCAATGGTCAGAGCGGTGTTCCCTGATGAGGCGGATGATATAAAGGATTACACGGATGCCTGCCGTGTGGCGGTGGAGCACATGGATGTTGATGAGAAGGTTACAAATATCCTTGTGGCCCACCAGTTCGTGACCGGGGCTGTGCGCTCGGAGTCGGAGGAGAATGTGGGCGGTCTGGACAATGTGGATGTGTCGGTATTTGACTCATTTGACTATGTGGCGCTGGGGCATATACATGGGCCGCAGAAGGTGGGCAGGGAGACTGTCAGATATTGCGGAACACCGCTTAAGTATTCACTTTCGGAGGCTAACCACACCAAATCGGTGACGGTTGTTGACATCCCTGAGAACAAGAAAATAGAGATAAGGACTGTTCCGCTTGTTCCTATGCATGAGCTGCGCGAGGTAAAGGGAACATTTGACGAGCTGATGGACAGGCGAAACTATGAGGGGACGGCTGTGGATGATTATCTGTATGTGGTTCTCACGGACGAGGATGACGTGCCGGATGCTTTGGGAAAACTCAGAACGGTCTATCCAAATGTGATGAAGCTTGGATACGACAACACCAGAACCCGTGTGACACAGACGATAGACGATGGCGCTGTACTTGAAGGGAAAAAGCCTATAGATCTGTTTGGAGAGTTGTATGAGAAGCAGAACAACCAGGAAATGAGCGATGAACAGAGGAGTTTTGTTCAGGATATTATAGACTCTATATGGAAGGAGGCCTGGTGATGAGACCCATAAATCTTACGATGTCGGCATTTGGACCATATGCGGGAGTCCAGATGCTTGACATGGCCCAGCTTGGGGCTGAAGGCCTGTATCTTGTGACTGGGGATACTGGTGCGGGAAAGACCACGATATTCGATGCCATCTGTTATGCGCTGTATGATGAGCCGAGCGGAGCGAGCCGTGATGCGAGGATGATGAGATCAACTTATGCCGATGTGGACACAGATACCTACGTTGAACTGACATTTGATCATATGGGGAAGACTTACAGAGTTAAAAGAAATCCTTCCTATGAGAGACGTAAGAAAAAAGGTGAAGGAACTACCATGCAGGATGCGGCTGCAGAACTGTATCTGCCGGATGACTCGGTCATCGCCAACAGAACGAAGGTAAATTCATATCTTCAGGAATTGTTGGGCGTGGACAGAGAGCAGTTTTCGCAGATATCCATGCTTGCTCAGGGTGAGTTCAAGGAACTGTTGGTGGCGGAGTCCGGGGACAGACAGAAGATATTCAGCAAGCTTTTTCACACATCAAGGTATTTTGTTCTGCAGAAGCGTCTTCAGGATGAGACGAGAAGGCTTCAGAGTGAACGGGACGATATGAAGAAGAGTATAGAGCAGTATATATCCGGGATAGTCTGCGGAGAGGATGACCCGCTGGGGATCAGTGTCCAGAAGGCAAAGGACGGCCAGATGACAATTGATGAGGTGATCACACTCATCGGAAAACTTATTGTAACGGAGAAGGCAAGAACGGATTCATATGAGAAGCAGATCGGTACACTTGAGACCCGGGTCGGGGAACTTGACACGCTGATAGGCAAGGCACAGCAGACAGAGAAAGCCAGAGTGCAGCTTGAAAAGGCACATTTGGAGCTTGCAAATGTACAGAATGACAGAACTGCTGCTGAGGCAGAGCTAAACAGGACAAAGGAAGCGTTCCCAGAGACGGAAGAGCTCCAAAGGCAGGCAGCAGTTATAAATAACGAGCTTCCAAACTATGAGAAACTGGACGAGAAGCGAAAAAATATTGCAGACGAGGAACAGCTCCTGCAAAGGCAAAATGAACAGGCCGAGAAGGGCAGAATGCTTGTGACAGACAAACAGAAGAGCATAGAAAAGCTGAGGCAGGAGCAGACACAACTTGCGGATGCGGGGGAGAAAATAGTTGCAATCACGGCATCGAGGGAGAAGATGGCTGACGCTGTTGACTATCTGAATGGCATAAGCAGACTGCTCATGGAATACAGCAGAAGAAAACAGGCGGTGGACAAAGCACAGAAGCAGTATCTGTTTGATAATGATATGTATACCAGAAAGCAGGATATGTATGAGCATATGAGCACGCTCTACAGGAATGCGCAGGCGGGAATCCTAGCAAAGGATCTGAAGGAGGGACAGGCGTGCCCTGTGTGCGGTGCGACGGAGCACAAACTCCTTGCATCGCTGCCAAAGGAGGCTCCGACAGATGCACAGTTAAATGACGCGAAGAGAGATGCTGACAAAGCCCGCGACAGGGCAAATGCCAGCGCTACGGATGCAAAGGTAAAGCTTGCCAGCGTCATGGAGATCAGAAACAGCATTATTGAGCAGGCTGGAAAGAAATTTGACGATCCGGAGGATATAGATGGTCTGCCGGAAAAGGTTGAGAAGAATATTGGATACTATAATGAGAAGATTGCGGAGACTGACAGACAGATTGAGGCTGAACGCAAAAGGGTCAGCAGAAGGGATGAGCTTGCTGCAAAACTTCCTCAGGAGGAAGAAGCATTTGCCGGGATGCAGGTGAAGCTGGCGGAGCTTGAGAGAAATATATCGGCGCTCACGGCAAAGGTTGTCTCAGACAGAGAACAGGCGACAGAACTGGCCGCGGGGCTCAGATTCAGGAATCGGAGTGAGGCGGAAACGCAGATGAACGAGATTCTTGGCAGAGTAAAGAAACTGCAGGATTCATTTGACGCCGCTGAGAAGAGATATAATGCTGTGATCCAGGATATTAAGACGCTGGAGGGACAGATAAAGGCTCTGACAGATACGCTGGAATCAGCAGAGAAGCTCGAACTTGTTAAGCTTGAGGAAGATAAAACCGCAGTGAGAGATGAGCTGGGAAGGATCAGGCTTCTCATGCAGGATGGAAACAGCCGCATCCGTGCAAATGAAACGGCGATGGCGAATATAAGCAGAAAGTCCGATGAGCTTTTGGCAAAAGAAAAGAAATATGTAAGCGTGAAGTCGCTCTATGACACTGCCTCAGGAAATGTATCCGGCAAGAGCAAGATAAACCTTGAGGCGTATATACAGATGTCGTACTTTGACAGGATAATTCAGCGTGCAAATCTGAGATTCCTGAAGATGTCAGATGGTCAGTATGAGCTGGGGCGTGTGACGGACAGCAGTGACAAGAGAAGCCAGATCGGCCTTGACCTCTGTGTTGTGGATCATTACAACGGCAGCAGACGAGACGTTAAGTCTCTTTCTGGGGGCGAGTCATTTATGGCATCACTCTCCCTTGCACTTGGACTCTCCGATGAGGTGCAGGCTTCGGCTGGCGGCATACAGATAGATACGATGTTTGTGGATGAGGGCTTTGGCTCACTGGACACAGAAAAGACTCTGCCACAGGCATACAAAGCGCTGGTCAGCGTGACCGAGGGGCGTAAGCTGGTGGGAATAATATCGCACGTGACTGAACTCAAGGAGAAGATTGACAAGCAGATAGTGGTGGAAAAGGACAGAACCGGCAGGGCGAAGGCGAGGCTGGTGGTGTAGGAATTTTAGTCATCTGAGTATTTAGATAAAATTTGCTCAAGTTTATTAAAGTCTACACATCTTTTTGTAAGGTTGCGATTTTTGTTGGGAAAATCAGTTATGAGAGAGTAGACTTTATTGGCTCTGTTGATTATAGTATCGGAATGATCCCGACACCAGGATAATTGTTTCTGCATAAGAATCTTTCGTTTTGTTTTATCTGGGGTATCGTGAGGGTTTAATTTCAGATTGACCTTAGATATAACTGAGTTGTTAACTGGAATCATATTGTTTAGATTGAGAATTCCTATGATTTTAGAAGAATACTCAGGATGCCTGCTGTTGTGGTCAAATATTTTGATGAAATCAATCTGGCTTTTCATATTTTCAAATTTCTTTTTTGGTGAGGTAAGGGGGATGCAATATTTCTGATCACCTATAAGAATGATTATTCCAAGAAATGGTCGATTCTCCTTACCTACCTGAGGGGAGACTGACATTACGTTGTCATCTGCACGAGACAGATTTCTTATGTATTTTAAATCAATATAGTAAAAATTTAGGATATCCATTATCGCCTTTCTGAGAATATAAAAGAGCTGTGCTAAAATGCACAGCTCTTAAAAACCTTTTTGCATGGTAGGGCTCCCATAAAATTGTTCCATTTTGTATGGTAGAACATCCATATTAAAATTGTTCATTTGTTTTATATGGTAGAACACCCATCTCTTAAAGTTCCCATTTCGCATGGTAAGGTTACCATAATCATATCATACAAGAATTCTAACATTCAATAATGTTAGTGTCAATTAGAGCTGACTTATTTAGTAACTTATAGTGATCTGAGAATATCCTAAAAAGTGATCAATATCAAGTGCGATTACTGATATTTTATAAAACGTTTATAAAAGTATACAAAGTGTAGAATAGTAGAAAAATGTTAGCTGTTTGCTTTACAAATCGGAGTTGATAAACAATAATGGTTCATGTATGAATGAATAAGGACGGTACACTATAATGGAACTTTTTGATATATGTGACGAACAGGGCAATCCCACCGGAGACACGGTGGAGAGGAGTGAAGCGCATGCAAAAGGCATATGCCACAGGACTGCCCATATCTGGATAGCAAAGAAGGAGAATGGAAGATACAAGGTTCTTTTGCAGAAGAGGTCGATGGATAAGGATTCTTTTCCCGGAAGGTATGACACTTCCTCTGCCGGACATATACAGGCAGGCGATGAGCCGATGGAGTCGGCACTCAGAGAACTGGGTGAGGAGTTGGGCATAAATGCCAAAAATGAAGACCTCGATTTTGCGGGAACATTCAGAATACAGTATGAGAAGGAATTTCACGGCAGAATGTTCAGGGACAATGAGGTGGCATTTGTGTTCGTGTATCAGAAACTGGTGGACATAGCAGACCTGACGATCCAGAAGGAAGAGCTGGACGGCGTGAGCTGGTTTGATCTGGAGGAAACCTATGAGGCATGTAAGAACCATGACCAGAAGTTTTGCGTGCCGATTGGAGGGCTTGAGACGGTAAGGAAATACCTGAACGAAAGAATACGTTAAAGTTACTGAAAGAATGTTGTGTGTAGTGGATAGTAGGAAAAATGCCAGGGCGTAAAGAAAGGCATTACATAAAAAAATAGGTTGACAGACTGGTTAGCCTGC
>JAQYAS010000008.1 GCA_029338615.1 Clostridiales bacterium | reverse complement strand
CATGATAAAATCTCGCTCTTCGTGGAACCGCCTGCACATCCTTCTTCCCATCGTTCTGATCCGGCTCGATATCTATTATCTCTCCGCCCTCTTCATCGATATACACGTCCAGTCTTATTCCGCGCTTCTCCGGACTTTCTCCACACATGACCCGCTGAGGCACAACAGTAAGTTTGCCAAGTGGCCGCTTAAGTATACACCCCAGTATATACCTCACCGCTTTCTCACCGTACTCCCTGCTGTTCATCAGACTGCTGACCAGAAAGTCATCCATCAGATTCATGTCTTCAAGTTTCTTCATTCGCTCTCCTTTCCACAGTGCATCAAGTGGATAATGCCAGGAGACTCGTTCACGATCTTGCTATACGAGTTTCGCAATTAATCACTTAACATCCATGGTCAGGAAAACCTTGCACATATCCCACACTAAGCCCCTCAATGCACTATGCTATAAATTATTTTTGAATATAAAAGCATAGAATTCATTGAAATTTCTTAGAAAACAGAACAGCTTCCGCTGATTGAATATTTAGAATATATGCTTTGATGGTAGTTTAGCAGAACGAAAATATTATTGCAATATAAAAAATATTACTATCCCAAAAGAACGGAGGCAGAACTGCCATCACAGTCCCGCCTCCGTCATTTCAAAATGATCTTGATATATTATTTCTTCACAGTAACCGCTTTCACTGCGCTGTATGCACCAGCCAGCTTACTGCTTCCTGATTTTTTGACTGCAGCTATCCTTACATAATATTTGGTTCTTGGTTTAAGCCTGCCAAGTGTCACACTGGTAGCTGAGTTTCTGGTTATCCAAACCGTCTTAACACCCTTTTTGAACCTCTTATCTGTTGAATACCGGATGCAATACATAGATGCTTTTCTGTCACGTTTCCACTCTACAGTCATAGTCTTCGCTCTCGACGACTTCACGGACGTCAAAGCCATCTTCTTAGGCTTAACTGTGATTGTGATAGTCTTGCTGGCAGCCTTATAGCTCGATGTCTTAGCAGCATTTATGGTTATCTTGACCTTACCATATCCCTTCAGCGATACTCTGCCTTTGCTGTTCACTCTGGCAATGCTCGTATTTGAGCTCTTATATGTAAGCTTGCCGTTGCCATTAGTTTTAGCTCCCAGGCCAAATGCCGCAGCGGTGTACGTCTTCGTTATATTCCGCGCTGTTATCACCTGATTCTTGAGAACCGCCGGCTTTGGTGGTGTTACTGGCTTCGATTTCACTGTGACACTTATAGTAAATGTGGCACTGTAATATGCTGTGGTCTCAGCCGCATTCACCGTGATCTTCGCTGTTCCTGCTCCTACTACCGTCGCAAGTCCTCTGCTGGACACCTTCACTACCTTATCATCCGATGATACAAATGTCAGTGCTCCATCTCCCTCGGCAAGATCCACATCAAGGGCAAATGCTCCATCTCCCTCTGTCTTCGTGTAGCTGTCCGTTCCTGTAAACTTCTGAGTCTTCTTTGTAACCTCTGTGGTTGGATCTTCCGTCGTCGGTTCCTCCGTCGTCGGCTTCTCTGGTTCCGGATCAGGTATGATCGTCTTCTGTTTTACCGTCACTGTAATGGTAAATACCGCACTGTAATATGCCTTTGTCTCAGCAGCATTGACAGTGATCGTCGCCGTTCCTGCGCCATTTACTGTCACAAGACCTCTGCTCGAAACTCTCACTACATTCTCATCTGATGTCTCAAATGTCAGTGCTCCATCGCCTTCTGCCAGATCTACATCCAGCGCAAATGCACCATCTCCCACTGTCACTGTATAACTATCTGTTCCAACAAACTTCTGCGACTTCTTTATCTCTTCTGTTGATGGCTCCTCTGTCGTCGGAGTCTCTGTTGTCGGTTCTTCTGTTGTCGGTGTCTCCGTCGTTGGTTCTTCCGTTGTCGGCTTCTCCGGATCCGGATCAGGTGTCTTCACCGGTATTATCTCTGTCTTTGTCTCTCCACATACAGTACATGTATATGTCTTTATTCCAGTCTCTGTAGTGGTTGCTTCCTTTGTGATCACACCTTCATCCCATGTATGATCACCCATTGGTGTATATGTATCTTTGTATGAATCTCCGCACACAGTACATTCATGCAATGTATATCCAAGAGCCTTACATGTGCCAGGCACTATTGTATCTTTATATGTATGCTCTCCTGTAGCCGGTATGGTTTCTTCCTTCGAAGTACCACATGCTGAACAGTACAATGTTCTAATACCATCCTCCACACATGTTGCTTCCTTTGTGACCTTGGTTATACTGAAATCATGTCCCGTAGCCTTTATCACATCATCATAAGTGTCTCCGCAAACTGTACATGTGTATGTTGCTGTTCCATCTGCTTCACATGTCGCTTTCTTTGTGATCTTCTCCTTATAATCATGTCCCTTTGCGGGAATTGTTGTCTGTGCCTTGATCACAAGTCCACATACCGAACATGTAATACCTTCTGATATTCCATCCTCTGTACATGTGGCATCTTTTCCCGCTGTAACCACCTCTGTATGACCGAGTGCAGCCTTGGAATCTGTCTTGTATGTATTTCCGCAGGCACTGCATGTATGAAGTGTATATCCCGCTGTAGTACATGTAGGTGCCACTACCTCCTGCTGATCATACTTGTGGGTATGATATGAAATTATCTCTGCCACCAGTGCATCATTACCTGTTCCTATCGTTACATTCTTCCATGTATCGGCTGTACCGAGGTAGTTTACTGTCTTGAGGTTGGTGCAGCCTGAAAATGCATAGCTTCCTATAGCTGTAACTGTGGATGGTATTGTTACACTTTCAAGATAAGCAGCGTTATAACATGCATAAGCAGGAATGGTTGTCATTCCTTCCTCGAATACCACATTCTTCAAGGTCTTACATCCTGATAATGGGCCAGCATATGTTCCATTACTTGAGTAATAAGCACACTTTGTTACATTCTTTGGTATCGTTATACTCTCCACTGCCGTATCTTCTATAAGGCCATATCCCATACTCGTAAGAGACTCCGGCAATGTCACGCTTTTAAGTGCTGTACATCCCGAAAACGCATAGGCTTCTATGCTGGTTACCCCCTCTGATACTGCTATTTCAGTAAGTGCTGTACATCCCGAAAATGCATAGTCTCCTATGCTTTGTATTCCTTCCGGCATATCAAAGCTTTCCAGACCTGTACATCCTGAAAACGCTCTACCACCAAGACTTACAACATTTTTAGACATATTAAGTTTCTCTATTCCACTACAATTCTCGAATGCGTAAACACCTATCTCAACCTTAAAGCCTGTCTTGGTATTTTCTTCAATTGTAACCGTATTAATTCCCGAACAATTTCGGAACGAATAATCTCCTATGGTTGATACTGTCTTAGGGATTACAAGTTCACTGAGCCCACTGCAGCCTGCAAATGCAGAATTCCAGATCACCTGCACACCTTCTGGTATACTTATTGATTTAAGCCTGGTGCAATTATAAAATGAACATCCGTTTATAGTCTCTATTGTCGAAGGAAGTACCACCTGCTCAAGATAACTGGAATAGTAGCATACATATGCAGGAATAGCTGTCATTCCTTCCTCAAATACCACCTTCTTCAAGGTCTTGCACCCTGATAACGGGCCAGCATATGTTCCATAACTTGAGTAATAAGCACACTCTGTCACATTCTTTGGTATCGTTATGCTCTCTACCGCTGTATCCTTTATAATCTCATATCCCATACTTTTAAGCGTCTCTGGCAGTGTAAGGCTTTCCAAAGATGTGCAGCCTGAAAATGCATAATAACTTATGCTCTCCACACCCTCAGGTATAGACACTCTCACAATATTTCTGTTATTCTTGAAAGCACCATAATCTATCCCCGTAACCTTATATCCATCCAGCACCTGTGGCACTGCCACTGCCTTTGCATTTCCCTTGTAGGCTGTTATGGTTGCATAGTCATCTGAGATTGTGTACTCCCACAGTGTGATCTCATTTCCTTCACTGTCAGTTCCCTTGGAGCTTACATCTCCATAGGAGCTGGTTCCGTATTTGGAATCGCCACTCGTTATGTATTTGGTGCTTGCCTTGCTTCCCGAATCTTTTCTGCTGCAGGCAGACACCTGTTTGCCGTCTTCGTAGTGGAACGACAATCTCACAGGGCTGTTGGTCTCGTCATATACTATGAGATCCTTTGTCCAGCTCTTGCTCCACACTAAAATATTTACACTTGCCTCGGCGCCTACTGATACATAGAGCCATGCTGATATCTGTGTACAATTCTTCGGAGTCTTGCCATCATTGTAGTTTGATGACTTGAACTTAGCTGATATTCCCGTCTTGGCATACAGGGTTCCCTTGACAACGTAGACGTCAAGTCCTGCTTCCAGTTTTACACCCAGAGAAGCATTTGCCTCGGCTGTTGTTGTGAAACTCTCCTTCTGGAAACTCTTGGTGATACGGAAACCATCTTTATCACTGTACTGCATTCCTGTTTCAAAGCTTCCCGCATAACTGGCCGTGATCTTACCGTTGAGTGCCAGATCAACTGACAGCTTGATTGTTCCAACTCCAGCAACTCTTACTGAACCCAATGTCACACTGGATGATCCCAGTGCCGCTGACACCGCATCCAGTGTCACTGTACTGCTGATATTTGACTTTCCCTTTATTGACACGTAAAATGTGTGATTTGCCGTATTGATATTCTGACTGAGTGTAAGTCCTGACAGCTCGCACTTTATAGAAGCCTTTGCTCCATTTGAAAGGGTAATATCCTTGCTGGCTGTCACTGAATTGGAATCTGTTGTAATTCCCGCCAGAGATGCGCTGTCGCCCGCCTGTGAATACTGGACACTCACGCCATCCTCCTCCTGGAACTGGGACAGATCCATTGACACATTGCCAGATGCATCCACCGATACTATGGCCTTGGACGTGTCTGCCTCGCTGGTAGTGATGGTTGTAACTCCATCGGCCACGGTGACAGACTCTGCCACATATATGGCAGGTAATGATGAAGGCCATACGACAAATGTATCTCCTTTTTCAATCTTCGTGGCCGCACTCTTGATAGTGACAACATCATTCTCATCTACGCTTGCCTGAGTTGTCTTGGACATAACCTTGACAAAATCAGCAAACTTATATACATCATCATGATTGTCGTCTACAACTGTGGATTCCTGTATAGCTGCAGCATCTGCCAGCATAGCAGTCATCTCCGCAGTGGTGATATTCTGCGCAGGAAGCGCTTTGCCATCTTCCAGTGTGATCCATCCACGGTTAACTGCCACCTGAATATCTGCCGGATACTTCGTATCCGCAGAGTCAGAATATGTATAATCCGTGCTGTCAAGCTGGAATCCCAGACAATAGTTAAGAGTCTGAGCCGCAAATTCCCTTGTAGTCGGTTGATCCGGATATACATTTTCTCCAGCTTCTATATCAAGCACACCAAATTCCGTGGCCATCATGATCACGCTGTAGTATTCCGAATCTGACGTTATGTCCGCATAATAATTATCAGGATAATTGTCCTGATCCACCTCAAAGCCGAAAGTATCGGCCAATCTGCTCAGCCATTGTGCCCTGGTCACTGTATCACTGGCGGTATCAGTGCCATCTGCGGTTGCCGCATAGGCAATATTGGCTGCCATCATACAGACCAGAAGCATTGATGTGAGCAGCATCAACATCTTCTTTTTCATAAAACCCTCCTTGTTTTTCTTCTTTTGTAGTTAGTTACGGACAGCCGCGCCTCACCACAGCCACCCATAACAGCCTGATACTATCCCTTTAATTATAGTGTCCATACGACACTGTGTCAATTACATAGGTTGCGTAAGAACACCAATCTATTTGATTTTTTTCAATTGCTATATAATATGCTCTATAAATTACAGGAGGATTATGAATGTCATTTGCAACACGTTTAAAAAAGCTTCGGAATGCCCGCAATGTCACACAGCAGGAGCTGGCTGATTATCTTAGTGTCACCAGACCTACCATCGCAGGGTATGAGACCAAGGGCAAAGAACCGGATTACAACACACTATTCCGCATAGCTTCATTTTTTGATGTATCTGTGGATTATCTGCTCTCAGGCAGAGACTATCCGGAATCTCTTTCACCTTCTGTTCACCCGGAGTTTGAGAAGTTATATGACGACTATATGATCCTGAGCCAGGCAGCAAGAGAAGGTATCGATATATTGATTGAAAAAACACGCACCATGGATGAGGATGATATTCAAAGCCTTGTACACTATGCCTCGCTTCTCCTGTATCAGCCCAAATACAAAAATAAAGCAGACGATATGTAACCTTCGTCTGCTTTACTTATATACATGATTTCTTATTTAAAAGTGGCTTCCTCCACCTCCGTGGCCTCCGCTGCTTCCTCCGCCTCCGCTGCTTCCTCCGGAACTGGTCTCTATCTTCACGCTGGTAACTTCCTTTCGGATAAATATATCTCTTCTGTCAAGCACCTTCGCATTCCCCTTGCTGTATGTGGATGCGGATGTAGTATCCTTTCCTGCCTTCTTGGAATAGTTGTATACAAAGAAGACGATAGCGATGGCAAGTGCTGCTACAAAACATAAGAATGGTGAGAGGAACGGTATTGCATGACCGCCACTCTTCATAGACTTCTCTGTCCGTGCAAGTATTCTCTCAAAACCACCCAGCGGATCGTTTCTGAGTATCTCACAGCCATAATCCATGATATCTACAGCCTTTGAATCACTGATTCTCTCACGGGCCTTTCCACTTGTACACATATATGCATTCTCATATGGAGAATTTGGATCCCAGTTAGTCACAACCACTATACTCGTACTGGCATCGTATCCATCCAGATATGTACCCTCCGGCCATTCTTCCCAGCCGAATCTGAAATAATCACACATATTCTCAGCAATCTGCTGTGTACTGCCCGCACTGGCAGCTCCAATCTCTGAAAGATCTGTGTTCTCATCTATAGTCACTATGACCACATCCATACCAACAAGCTCTTCCAGTGCAGTTATCTCATCGTTAAGGGTTGACTCCTCAGAATCAGTGAGCTTATCAGCATAATCAAAAAGTCTTGTATTGGTCAGACACTGACTGTTGTCTCTCGGATCATGGGCAAGGTTTGCCTTGATTTTTGCAAAGTATGATCCTATAAGTACCAATCCCAGTGCTACAAGCACCAGTGTAAAGATGATAAATTTCTTTGTTCTACTCATTTACAGCACCCCCAGAAGCAATGAGAATCCGTCAAGCACCAATAATGCTCCTGCAAACAGCAGCGCTGTAAGGCCTGCAGCCCTTCCTATACTTCTAGGCGGCGTACCCACACATTTGCCGGTCTGTCCATTCACATAAAATTTATAATTCTGTCCCTGGAAACGATACTCGTACACCCACACAGGCATGAGTGCAAATCTGTTACCCATCAGTTTGTTATTGCTTGACATACGTTCACTTGTCAGCGTTGAATAGCCTGATGTGTTGCGATCCACCCATCCTCGGTTCGCTTTGTCCGCCTTTGCCCTGGCTCTTGGCTCCAGCTGATCAGGCGGCATATTGTATGTCTCGGCCTCAAATCCTGAGAGATACTTATTGTCGTGTCCTACGAGTTCGCCATAATCATATGGCTCCATGAGATCCATGATGCCATCTTCCATCACTATAGATGCATCAACCGGTATGTTCTCATAATCCACATGCAGCTTTCTTGCCACATCATAATATGAAGTCTCTGTGTATTTCCTGTCTCCCGACGTCCAGGTTTTTACTTTTGTGCCTATAGCCTGGTAGTCTATATCTGAATTGTAATCATACATCCAGAACGGGACATACATCCCCTTCATATTCTCAAGTGTCTTCTGTGAGAGAAATGACCCTGGCAGGAATAATTTCTTGCCAAACTCCTGCTTGAGTTTGTCTTCGGCCTCATGTCTGGTTATCTGGAACGGCAGAACCACATCTGCACCATATGGGTATGATATCTTGTCATCCCTCAGCAAATACGTTCCACATGAAGGGCATCTGCCAGCTGACTGAAATTCTGTGTATGGTATCTGTGATCCGCAATTGATACATATCACAGGCTGTGGTGATTCCACTACCTCCTCGCAGTCATATCCTCCACAGCTAAGACATTTCATATTCTTCTTTTCAGGGTCGTAAACTACGTTACCACCACAATTCTTACAACGGTAAAGCAAATATCTGTCCCCCTATCTTATCTTTTATTCCCCATATACTCATCAATATGCTTTCTAATTATATCATACCATTATCTATTTTAGAATATTGAATTAACGACCTTACTTTATATTTACATACTCTTATAGATCCTTTAAATTCAAAATAATTTTTATTTTCTGTAACATTTTTTCCGACAGGGAATATGTTATACCATGAACAAAATAATGGAGGCATACCATGAGTGATTTATCAGCAACACAGTGTGCTTGCGGCGGCTGTGGCGGTTGCGGCAGAAACGGACTTTCTTGCGGAGGTTCCTGTGGAATAAACAGCTGCACTCTGATCATCATCCTTCTTCTCTGCTGTGGCGGAAATGGTTTCGGAGGCTGCGGTGACGGATGTGGAAATGACAACAGCTGCATCTGGATCATCCTTCTCTTATGTTGCTGCTGTGGTGGCGGCTTTGGTGGATGCGGAAACTGCGGCGGTGGCTGTGGCGGCTGCGGCAATGATTGCGGCTGCTGCTAATCGGCGCATTCTGGGAATCCGTCAGGATCTCAAGCATTTGACAGATGCCAGCAGGAGCTATTCTGCTGGTATTTTTTTATCGGTCATTCATAGAATGTACTATACCGCATAATGGAGCACATCATGTTTAATGGTAATTTTCGTCACCCTCTGGACAACTTAATACGGGATGACAGATTATTCATGCTTGAAGCTATTATTCCCTTTGTAGACGACCGCATGAAGGCTCCGCTTGCCATGTACATAAAAATTATGGAACTTCAATCCATTTTGTCTGCACTGAGCAATAAAGATTATGTAAACTCATGCGGATTATGCAAGGATCTGAACAATCAGGATGACATATTGTCATCTCTTGCAGGCTGCGGTTTCTCTGACATAAAAGAACAATTTACAAATATGAAGAAGGCCATGGATATGATGGAAATGATGAACAGTAACAGTATGAATAATTCTGGGGATATGTCCTCAGACCTGTACGGTTCCGTCAAAGATCTGTTTGATGAATATGACAACAATAATTTATAAGAAGGAGTTATGATCATGAATCTTCAGAACGACCCCAGATTAAAAAATATGCACCCACTTAAAAGAGAAATCCTGTTCAGACTTTCACACACATCTACACAGATGACCCCTGAGGAGATGCTTCCCCAGATCATGGAGATCAACAAGGAACTGAAGAAAAGAGACCTGTCTTTCAGTAAGGATGAATCCGAACTTGTTCTGGATATCATGACTGAAGGCATGTCTCCTCAGGAGAAACAGAAGATCAATATGCTGCGGAATTTTTTATAAATAAAGCCCGATTTCTCTACACAGAAAATGGCCCATCTGCATGTTTCCACATGCAGACAGGCCATTTTGATAACATTAGTACTTAAAGTTCAATATGAAAATTAGTAAACATATATTGATTTTGGTGCACTGACGGGCGATACATATCTCTTCCCATTTACTTTTTTATATACATATACCTTATATGAATATGTTGTCCAATTTAATGTTGCTGAACGATCAGTATATGTGCTTATCTTGCTTGAAGATATACTCTTTATTTTCTTATATGAGCCATTGTCTGCACTTCTATATATAATATATCCTGATGCATTTTTTGACTTACTCCATGCAATTTTGACTCCAGAACGTGTTTTTACCACTTTAGTAATTTTAGTTTTCGCAGGAATTATTTTAAATACCTTTTTGACAGTACCTTTATAATCACCCTTAAATACTATCTTGTATGTATAACTTCCTATATTTCGACGACCACCCGGAATATATACATCATAATCTGTTCCCCTTACAAGTCTCCTGCCAACATTGTCCTTTACTACAACTGAAGGATTTCTCACCTTACCATTGTATGAAACAGTGGCGGATTTTAATGCAACATTTCTGGATGATAGAGTCTGTCTTATAGAATAGTCAAATGTGTAGTTTCCCATCTCATGAGTACCACCCCAATGAGTTGCGGATTCTAATACTATATAATTAGCGCCTTGGATCTATATTAAAAAAGTGGACACACAAAGTAACTATACATTACAATTAAGTAGACACCAAAAAGGAGGTATTTACTCATGTCCACTGGTAAAACAGGAACTCGGTATGACGAAGACTTCAAGCGAACTCTTGTCAACCTTTATCAATCCGGAGGCAAAACCCAAGCAGCACTGTGTAAAGAATACGGTGTATCCATGACTGCTCTTGCCCGTTGGATTAAACAATACTCAACCGTTGAAACGGATGATGGCGAGATCCTCACTGCAAAGCAGGTAAAAGAACTTCAAAAACGCAATGCTCAACTTGAAGAAGAACTTCTCATATTAAAAAAAGCGATTGCCATCTTCACGCCACACTCGAGCAACGATTAGAAGCTGTTCATAAGCTACGCTTCCAACACGACATCAAAATCCTTTGTAAAGTTTTAGGTGTCAACAGAAGCACTTATTACAAACATTATAATTCAGAACCAGCTGACCGCACCA
>JAQYAS010000007.1 GCA_029338615.1 Clostridiales bacterium | reverse complement strand
GCTCGGCAAGCGGAAGGACACAGTGCACAAGGTTCCGTTTGAATACGAAAAAACACCGTGCACACTGAGAGAACTCATAACAGAGACTGTAAAGATCTGTGTGGCGCAGTACATATCACGCATGGAGCGAGGAGATGTTGTGCTGACAGATGAGCAGATCGATGACATGGGAAGAATAGGAAAGATAGTATTTGGGATCGTCTATGGGGAGAAGAAACCGGATGTGGATGAGGCAGTGAAGACAGCAATTCAGGGATTTGAGGATGGACTGTTCAGAGTGTTCCGCGGTATGGATGAATTAACGGAGCTGGACAGGAAAGAGAAGTTTAACGAAGGGGATGAGATCACATTTATCCGCCTCACAATGCTGGCGGGCAGAATGTGGTAGAACATAAAGAAAGGGGTTACAATGGCGGAGGACAAGAAGACAAGACTTGAGCTTGAGGAGCAGAAGAGGATCGCAGATGAAGTGAGAGAGGTATTTGACGAGAATTCTATGAAGCTTAGAAAGAGCTACAGTGCGGATGCGCAGAAGCTTCTTAAGGAGATGGATAATTACTATGGAGATGTAAAAGAGTCAATGATCGGCAAGAGACTTGAGACATTTCTTGAGAATGAAAAGAATCTTCCTTCGGAATTCTTCAGGAACGAGCTGAAGCATTTGCCGGGGTGGGTGCCGGATCATCTGATGGAGGATTTCTACACTTCTATAGACAGCATAATCAAGTGGCAGACAAGCCAGTATTATTACAGAAGAACCATGCGTACGAAGAGGTATGGGGCATTTCTTGACAGATATTTCAGGATCATGAATGAATATCACTCCATGGGGATATACGGATGCGACATAGTATCTCTCTACAAGGAGAAATTGCCGCAGGATATATTGTGCTATTACAGGGATGGCAGCAGCAACGGATATAGAATAATATCAGAATATTGGATACAGGCGGAGCTCGACAGGGGGAATGCAGAGCTTGAGGAAGTGCTCATGGACATCATGTTCGGTGAGAGTGCGCAGACAAGGCTCACGACCAATATCCTCAGGGGAATATATATGAGCTCCAACACAAGACTCCATGAGGCTGTAGGCAAGCTGCTCGTTGCGGCAAAGCTTCAGGAGGGGCTTAGGCAGGCGATATGTGAGAATATGGATTATGGAACGGCAGGTGCATTTATGACCCTGTTCCATGTAATAAAGGAGAATGATCTTCTGAGATTCTCGTCTGTCATGAGGGCTGTAGCCACTTGGACAGGACTTGTGGCTGACGAGGAGAGCAAGCTTGACCGTATACAGAAGAAACAGCTGCTTCTTATAGATACATATCTGAATGATGAAAATGCAAGGCGTGAGGCATTATCCGGCGAGGATGCCATGCAGATCTATCTTGCGCTGTGGAGCTATGGTTTCTTTGATGTGGACGAGGCATGCCATGTGATGAACAAGCTGGCGCTTGATGGCAGCAGACACCAAAGACTGGTATTTGGCACATATATCAGGGCAATGAGTCTGGGAAAGGTGTACACACACAGCGTTGCAAAGGAATTTATCAAGAGATTCCCGGACGAGATGGATACCATGGCGGTCATCATGCCAAGTTTCATGTCAGATTATCAGAGTTATATGAATAGTCTCATATATAAAGACGGCAGATCGTACAACAATGAACTTAAGAAAATGACATTTGCCGAGGTGGACAAATATTTTGACAGCAGGAAAGAATGTCAGGAGATGTACGATATCCTCATGGGCATACTTGAGCGCATGCCAAAGAAGAGGCTTGAGTTTGATCCGTGTGTATTTCCATGGAATGCCGAATATCTGGACAGATCCGCAATCATCATGAGACTTGCGGTCTGTGCAAGCGCTCTAAAGGACGAGGACAAGATCACGCACATAGCGGAGATGGTTCCTGAGATAGATTCCGCAAGGTACAGCAGAGATGCGCTTTTGCTTCTGCTTGTAAGGCAGCCGGCAAATGACAGACAGCGTGCCATACTGGTGGATGCGGTTGCCGACAAGGAGACATATACCAGAAACAAGGCGGCGATGATCGTTAAGGATATGAAACTTTCGCCGGAGAATTATGTACAGCTTGAGAATATGCTCAAGTACAAGAAGTCAGACATAAGGGAGACTGTACTGTCTATACTTTATAAACTTGACGGTGATGACATGGACGATCTCATCGGAAGACTTCTCGCGGATTCCAAGGAGGAGAAGAGAACAGCGGGACTTGATCTGCTGCTCCAGCTCAAAAATGATGAGAACAGGCAGAAACTTTTTGCAGATTGTGTTGGTCATATAGACGCTATGCAGAGGGAGTCTGCGAATGGAAGATCCAGTGTTACAACTAAGGAGCAGATTCTTATACGTGAGATTAAAAATGTTGGTAAGGAAAGAGCCGGTGCAGATGAGGGATATGGACTTTATGATGTAAATGCGGACTATGAGCCGGTATTTGACAAGAGTTATCTGGCTGAGTGCCTTGAGCTGTACAAAAAGTATTTCCCTGAAAGCGGAATTGCAAATGATAATCTGTGCAAGACTGCCAAGAGCGAGGGTGCATTTGCAAAACTCAAATCAAAAATTGTGCCTAAAAAGAAAGATACAGCATCTGATTCAGAAGTTATAAATATATTAAGAAAATTTGATGCATTTGTGGATGAGCACAAAAATGATGAGTATGAGATGGCTGACGGAGAGATCGGCCTGCTTGGTGAGGCAGGTGGGAACATATATGTGAGCCGTGACAAGGTGGCATGTGAGGAATTGTGGGTAGATTTCTACGAGAAAAATATTCAGACATCGTATATGTGCATGCAGCTCTACGTGTATCTGAATGGCTACAACAGTGACAAACAGGATTTCAAGAAGTACTGCGAGAGCTTTATGGCGGATATGTTTGGAAATATATATATAGAAGAATGTCCGGCATTCGGATATCTTGCCATTGTCAGAGCTGTAATTGGATTCCTGTATAGAAGATATGTGATGGATAGTGACAAGATGAGACTTGCCGTTGTGGCAGCAGACTATCTGCTTGGAAGAAGTGATGAGCTCATATATACATTTGGCGGGAATAAAGGTGGCAGCAGTATATCTGGTGATGATTCAAAGGTATATCACAGAAGTGTGCTCACAAATGAGCAGATCATGATAATAACAAGGTGGCTTGCGATCGATGGTGACAGCGATATATTGGACGTAAAAGAGGATTCTGACGAGGCAAGGCAGAATGAAGAGGATTTCAGGCATTTGTTTCCATACAACTATGCCCTTGCAAAGTGTCATAACTTTAATATACCTTCAGACGTTGTAAATGATAGAAATTCATATTACTGGGTACACACAGGAAGTGTCATGCCGGTTCCTGGTCTCCAGAACTACATTGCTGCATACAGCCGTGGTATTATATCCAGGGATTATATGTACAAGATGGCATTTGAGGGGAATTCCCTGGATAGGAGCCTCAAATGTGTATCTGACGTGATGCGTTTTATAACGGAGCGCAACAGGAAGGTGCAGACCAGAGGCTATGAGTGGGGATATACGGAGCGTGAAAGACTGAGAAGTGTGCGGCAGATACTTCTTCACAGTCCGGAAGGAGAGTTCTCGGAGACGGACGAGGAAAGGCTGGATATAGCTAAGAAACTGTACACTGATATGTCTGAGCTTGTGCTTTCTGCAGAGCTCACAAGGGGAGATACAGAGACAGAATTCTCTCCATATATATACGGGCTTACAAGAATATTCGGAGCGGAGTATTTTGTCAGGATACTGTCAGCCCTCGGCAAGGAGACCCTGGAGAGATCAACGTATTTCAATACCGGTTATTACTATAACCGTCAGAAGGTCAGCAAGAAGAACAGTATGTCGCATCTTCTTCAGGCATGTGTGCCTGATGCAAATGACAGCGCGGAGACTTTGAAGGCCTATCTTACAGGTACGGATATAAGTGATGCCAGGCTTATAGAGGCGGCTATGTATTCTCCAGAGTGGATAGATATAGTTGGAGAGTATCTTGGCTGGGATGGATTTACTGCGGGATGCTATTACTTCATGGCGCACATGAACGAGTCATTTGATGACAAGAGAAAGGCTATGATAGCGAGATTTACACCGCTTGAGGTGGATGAGCTGAACGACGGGGCATTTGACAGGACGTGGTTTACCGAAGTCTATGACAGATTGGGTGACAAGCGATTCCAGCTTATATACAAGGCGGCGAAATACATTTCAGATGGTGCAAAGCACACCAGAGCGAGAAAATACGCGGATGCGGCGCTTGGCAAATATGATGAGCCTGAGCTGATGGCTGAGATCGAGGCAAAGAGAAACAAAGATCTGCTCATGGCGGTGGGAATCCTGCCGATAGAGAATGAGGAGCAGATAAAGGACAGGTACATGTTCCTTCAGAAGTTCAAGAAGGAGAGCAAGCAGTTCGGAGCACAGAGGAGAGCCAGCGAGGCGGCAGCAGTTTCTACAGCTATGCGCAATATGGCGATCAATGCCGGATATCAGGACGTGACGAGACTTACCTTACGTATGGAAAGCCTTGTAGTTCAGGGCATGAGGGAATATTTTCAGCCGCATGAGGTCGGAGAAGTGACCGTATGGATTGAGATGGAGGACGGCGGCAAATTCGCTGTCATCTGTGAGAAGAACGGCAAACAGTTAAAGTCCGTTCCGGCAAAGATCAAGAAGGATGAGTATGTATTGGCTCTGATGGATGCCAAGAAGCAGATGGCGGAGCAGTCAAGGCGTACAAAGGCGATGCTTGAGGATGCGATGGAGAGCCAGGAGGAATACACCTGGGCTGAGATCAGGGGCATGCTGGAGAATCCTGTTATACATGACATGGTAGCTGCGCTGGTGTTCAAGGTGGCGGAGCCGGATGGCGTGAAGGCAGAGCTTGATAATGCGGCTGACAGTATTATGTCAGGGGCAAATGAACTTTATGACAGCAAGAATGTTGTGCTGGGATTTGCAACTGAGGATGGATTGAATGTGTTTGGTGAAAATATAAAGCTGTCAGATGACACAAAGCTCACAGTAGCACATCCATTCCACATGTACATGGCTGGCAAATGGCATGATATACAGAAATATGTATTTGACAACAAGATCGTCCAGCCGTTCAAGCAGGTGTTCAGAGAGCTCTATGTGAAGACCGAAGAGGAAATGAACATGGAACATTCCCTCAGATACGCGGGCAATCAGATCCAGCCGAAGAAAACTCTGGGCTGTCTGAGGTCAAGACACTGGGTGGCAGACATAGAGGACGGACTTCAAAAGGTTTATTACAAGGAGAACATAGTAGCACAGATATACGCGCTTGCAGACTGGTTCTCACCTGCGGATATAGAGTCACCGACCCTCGAATGGGTGGTGTTCTCAGATAGAAAGACAGGAAAGAATATGAGAATCAAGGATATCCCAGACATCATATTCTCTGAGGTCATGAGGGATGTGGACATGGCGGTTTCCGTGGCACATGCCGGAGGCGTGGATCCAGAGACCTCACACTCAACTGTTGAGATGCGAAAGGCGATAGCAGAATTCACCATGCCGCTTTTCAGGCTGACAAATGTCACATTTACAAAGAACCATGCGGTGATAGAGGGCAAGCGCGCCAATTATACAGTCCACCTTGGAAGCGGAGTGGTGCATCAGGAGGCAGGCCCTATGATAAATGTACTTCCTGTGCATTCACAGAGGCGAGGTAGAATATTCCTGCCATTTGTGGATGACGATCCAAAGACATCGGAAGTACTCACGAAGATACTGTTCTTTGCGGAGGATAATAAGATCAAGGATCCTTATATACTGGGACAGATCGAGCAGTGAGTGTGAAGATAATACTGCTGCCTGTGACAAGTAAGTGATGTAACGTTTGACAGATAGATTTCCGGACAGAGAAAGAAGATGACATAATGGGAATCAGGAATATAATAACAAGGCTTAAAATGGGACGTGGTGATGCAGACAACAGGTTCCCATATGACGAGAACATACATGAGGCTGTCATCAGGTGTTCTATCTGCACCGGCGAGCAGGTCGCAGGTTTTAAGAACAGACAGGACGGCAGCTTTGTGGGTGTGATGGTGATAAAGTCGGATGACGATCTGGAATACTTCAAAGAGCTTTATGGCGTGGAGAAGGTTAGGAAGGTGTATTAAAATGAATATTCAAACTATTCAAATCTGAATAGTTTAAACTAATTTAAGGCTCAAACTATTCAATATTGAATAGTTTGGATTGGCATGCAACATACCGTGATAGACACTTACAGCAGCATATTAGTCAAGCACTACAAATTGTTATTGTGTGACTGCCAGCTATATGATAAAATAAAAATATCTGAGGGGAAATTGCGTGATTTATCACGGACAATAGAATACTCGGCAAAACAAGAGAAATTTTGTGACGCAAAGCTATAGGGCCTAAGAGATTTTGACATCAGGGGAGACGATCAGACGGCAGCCAGTTGCATCTACACATGGCATATGTAAGATTATTACTATATGGGATAAATTATACGTAGGTATAAGTGTATAGATTTTTATGGAAAGCGTCACGGTAAGTGGCGCTTTTCGTGCGTTATGAGAGCGAAGTGCAGGAAACAGAAAATGGCAGTTATAAATCAAGTGAAATTAATAGTAAGAGAACTACAGTAATTGTATTAACAGGGAGGGACAGTATGAGGAAGAATAATAGAAAACGAATCATCAGCACCGTTATAGTAGGTGCAATGCTCTGCGCAGGAGCAGCATTTGGAACTGTAAAGTATATCAATCATGATAATGGTGGCAATGGCAATAATGGCACATCAGAAACAACAGTCAGCGATAAGTCAGGTGATGTAGCGGATGCGGAGCAGACAGTCTATATGACAGACTTCCAGAAGGAGAATGCCCAGAAGGAAAAGGAGATAGTTGCAGATAAGGTAGAGGACAAAAAGGACACACTCGACTCTGATCAGGGACTTTATGCGCCTGACTCCATAGTCCTTTCAGATACGACAAAGGAAGAGGCTGAGAGAATTGCAGAAAAGCTTGGAGCTGATGTAAGACTCACTGATGATGGCAGCTTTGCCGTTCTGTATCTGCCAGAGGGTATGACTATAGATGATGTCTACAATAACGACGAGTACAGTCAGGAGATCACAGAGATGACACCTGACTATTACGTGAGTGTGAGTGAGCTCAATGAGGAGCTTGGTGGAGCAGTGAACAGTACTCCGGATAATTCACAGTCAGGTGATGAAGATTCTACACAAAGTACTTCTAAGGTTATCAGTGCAAGACCGGACTACACTGCAAACGATCCAGACTTTAGAAATCAGCAGTATCTCGATTATATAAATCTCAAGAATACATGGAACACCACCAAAGGAAGTGGTGTTACGGTAGCGGTTATCGATTCCGGTATCGACACAGATCATCCTGAGTTCAAAGGAAGAATCAGTGAAAAATCATACAATGCATCAGAGGACAAGATAGTAAAAGACTACGATATGTCGGTAATAGAGGATGAACAGGGACACGGTACAAAGGTAGCGGGTGTTTTTGCTGCGTCCATGGATAATAATGAGGGAATAGCAGGAGTTGCACCTGAGGTGGAACTGCT
>JAQYAS010000006.1 GCA_029338615.1 Clostridiales bacterium | reverse complement strand
ATTGTGTACAAGTATAGGAATTATAAATCACGGAAGAATGATAACAAGTGGTAAGGTGGATGATGTCATGGTTCATGGACAGGGCATGCCGCCTATAAGAATGAAAGGGTATGTATTGGGGCTGGATCCGGAAACTTCTGCGAGCAGGATATCAGTCATGGTCAAGGAGAGGTTCGATGTAGACCGTATATCCATAGTGGATGATGAGTTTATGATCTATTGTAAAGGAAATAAAGAAAGTGATGCGGAACTGCTCAGGAGTCTTGTGGACAATGGCGTTCATGTGCATCAGTTTGTCCGTGATAAGGAGAATCTGGAATCATTGTTCCTGGAGATAACGGGAGGTGACAGACATGAATAGATCGTTGATCAATCCAATCGTCAAGAAAGATATGCTGATAAGTTCACGTAATGCAAAGCTTACAGTTGCCATAACTCTCATTAATTCATTGTTTGCAATTATAGTAGCAGTACTTTTTTTGTCAAATTCTACTTCTCAGTACCAGACATATTATACAGAAGTGCTCAGGCTTTTTCCTATACTTGCCATATGTGAGTCAGCGGTCATAAGTTTGGTAATGCCTATTCTTACTGCAACATCAGTGTCGGGAGAGAGGGAGCGACAGACTCTTGAAATTATGCTGACTACGCCGGTGCGGCTGGTATCAATAGTTGCAGGAAAGTTATTGTCAGCTATGCTGACGACATTTATATATGTTGTAGCATCACTTCCATTTCTTGCTATCGCATTTGTTTTTGGAGGACTAAGCTGGGCAGCTCTTATAAAATATGTAGGAGTGATAATATTTCTGGATATATATATTGGAAGTTTTGGAATATTTTATTCATGTATAAAGAAGACATCTGTATCGGCTACTATAGCTACAATTGCCACAATTGCAGTGATTGCGATCGTCACTCTGGCGGCAAACAGGGGACTTCAGTCGGCAGCGGAAACGTATATGGATAATGTGGCATCACAGCAGCAGGCATCTGGGTACATGGGCGGTATGGTTACGTGTACGTTGTTCAATCCAGTTGTATGGATAGCAGATATGTTCATGGAAATGATATATAATGAGCGGGTATTTGATGTTGGAACGGGATATGGAGCATATTATGAATTTATTGTGATGCATTTCAGGATACTGTCCGTATGCATCAATATGTTCATATCTGCGATACTTCTGTTTATTGCCTCAAAAAAGGTTATGACAGGTGGAAGGAAGAAAAAGGTGATACATAGAAGGAAAGGTATACAAAACGGAGTTTGACTTGTAGATATATATGGGTTATGCTCTTTATATGATATGTGCTTCGTGTGGAGAGGCTGCGTTTAGCAGAAAGGAGCACATTATAA
Organism: Clostridiales bacterium; assembly: GCA_029338615.1. Taxonomy (GTDB): domain Bacteria; phylum Bacillota; class Clostridia; order Lachnospirales; family Lachnospiraceae; genus Coprococcus. Next base: position 15,554 of record JAQYAS010000006.1, on the reverse strand, counting down.
TGTATAGTAAAGTATTAAGTGGTCTTGTACAGGGAGTCGATGGAACGCTTATATCTGTAGAGACAGATATACACGACGGCCTTCCGGTCATGAACATGGTGGGGTATTTGTCATCATGCGTGAGGGAGGCCGGTGAGCGTGTCCGCACGGCACTTCGAAATTCACATTTCAATCTGCCGCCCAAGAGGGTAACGATCAATTTATCACCGGCAGATATCAGAAAAGAAGGCACAGCCTTCGATCTTCCCATAGCAGTAGGAATACTTGCATCCATGGGGATTATACCAACAGATAATATAAACAATATACTTATACTCGGTGAGCTGGGGCTTGACGGACACGTAAATTCCGTGAACGGTGTGCTCGCTGTAGTTCACTGCGCCTATATGAATGGAATACGAAGATGTGTAGTTCCATTGGAGAATGCGGGAGAGGCTGCTGTTATAGAAGGAATGGAGGTAATACCTGTAACAGAGTTATCAGAGGTGGCGGAGTATTTTCAAGGCATACGGGCGATAGAACCGGAATATGTTGATGTAAAAGCTATGCTAGAGGAAAACGGCTACGGAGATGCCGGGGATTTTGCGGAGGTTTTGGGACATGAGACATTGAAGAGAGGCGTTGAGATAGCAGCAGCAGGAATGCATAATATATTGATGACTGGTCCTGCGGGAGCAGGTAAATCAATGATAGCCAAGAGGATACCAACTATAATGCCGCGGCTCACGTTAGATGAAAGCATAGAGATCACGAAGATATACAGTGTGGCAGGACTGCTCAGGGAAGGTCAGTCGATAGTGGGAGTCAGACCGTTCAGATCACCACATCATACTATATCACTCCATGCAATGTCAGGTGGAGGCAGAATTCCGCAACCCGGGGAGATAAGCCTGGCTCATGGAGGTGTGTTGTTCCTCGATGAACTTCCTGAGTTCGGAAGGAATGTGCTGGAGGTTATGAGACAGCCGTTGGAAGATGGTGTGGTAAATATTTCAAGGCTTAATGGTATATACAGATTTCCTGCAGAATTTATGCTGGTGGCTGCCCGTAATCCCTGCCCATGTGGGCAGTTTCCGGATATGAATAAATGCACATGTACGGTAAATCAGATAAAACATTACAATTCACGTATAAGTAAGCCTTTGTTAGATCGAATAGATATAAATGTGGATGTCAGAAAGGTTGATTACACGGATTTATTTGAAGGCAGAGTTGGAACCGGGTCTGCAGAGATGCGGGAAAGAGTCCTGACGGCGCAGGAGGTGCAGAGAAGACGGTATGAGAATGACAGGATCAGGTTTAATTCTCAATTGGATTCCGGTATGTGCAGCAGGTACATTAAGCTGGGATCGACAGAAAAGGATTTTATGGAATATTGTTTTGAGCAGATGAACCTGTCTGCCAGGGGAAGTTACAGAGTTCTGAAGATAGCACGAACAATAGCAGATATAGATGGAGATACAGATGTGAATGAGAAGCATCTCAAGGAAGCGGTATTTTTCAGAAACGCCGACAGCCAGGGAGGTGTGTGATATGTCAGATGAATATTTATATCTGTGGTTTGGAATGATAAGCAGGCTTACACACACTGTCAAGATGAAGATTGCCATGAAGTATGGCGGTATAAGAGGTCTGTGGGGTGTGCCGGAAAATATACTAAAGGAAGAACTTACGGATATTCAGGCTGGGGCAATTCTGGAACACAGATGTGAAAATGATATTCTGGAATATGAGAACAGGTTGAAAGAGCGAAAGATTAAATACATATATCCGGGACACGAGTGCTATCCGGACAGACTTTATGATATTCCTGATCCACCTATGCTGCTATTTGCCGTGGGAGATATAGATGTGCTTAAGTGCCATGTGCCAACGGTGGCGGTTGTGGGAGCCCGCAAGGCGTCGCTTTATGGCAGAAGTGTGGCGGATAGAATAGCAGGTGATTTGGTGAGAGCCGGGGTTACGGTTGTGAGTGGCATGGCTCTTGGAATAGATGGAGTGGCACACAGAGCTGCGCTCAGGGAAAAAGGACAGACGATAGCTGTGCTGGGATGCGGGATAAATGTGCCGTATCCCAGAGAAAATTATGATATATATCATGACATCGGTGTGTCGGGCGGTGTTATTCTGTCAGAAAATGGTCTGGATGTACAGCCTGAGGCTTTTCGATTCCCATACAGGAACCGGATCATAAGTGGATTATCTGACGGAGTGCTGGTGGTTGAGGCGAGAAAAAGAAGTGGATCACTCATAACAGCAGACCAGGCACTTGAGCAGGGTCGTGACGTATACGCCGTGCCAGGAAGAATTACAGATGCTGCCAGTGAGGGCTGCAACAATCTGATAAGAATGGGGGCGGTATGCGTCACATCCGGGGCGGACATACTGGATGAACTTGGAATCAGAACATGTCAGGAAACGCGTTTTAACAAAAATCTACTTGCGCCCATAGAGAAAAAAGTGTATAGTTGTGTACGTTTGGAATCAAGACATGTGGATGATATATGTCTTGAAGCAGAAATGACGGTATCAGAGACAGCTCAGGTACTGTTTGAATTAGAGAGAAAGAAACTGGTTAAGCAGTTAGTAAGAAATTACTATGTCAGAGTCTGAACCGGTTGAAGAAAGGAAGATATCTATGGCAAAAAATCTTGTTATTGTTGAGTCTCCGGCAAAAGCTAAGACAATAAAAAAGTTTTTGGGGTCAAACTATGAAGTTATAGCGTCCAATGGACATGTCAGGGATCTGCCCAAGAGTCAGATGGGAATAGATGTTGATAATGATTTCGAGCCAAAATATATCACTATAAGAGGTAAAGGTGATATTCTTGCTACTCTCAGAAAAGCGGTTAAGAAAGCAGATAAGATCTATCTCGCAACTGACCCGGATCGTGAGGGAGAGGCTATATCTTATCATCTGATGAAAGCGCTGAAACTTGAGGATAAAAACTATAAGCGAATAACATTCAATGAGATAACAAAGAATGCAGTAAAGAACTCTATAAAGCAGGCAAGGGATATTGACATGAATCTTGTCGATGCCCAGCAGGCCAGGAGAGTCTTGGACAGACTTGTGGGATATAAGATCAGCCCTGTCCTCTGGGCGAAGATCAAGAGAGGACTGAGTGCCGGACGTGTTCAGTCAGTAGCACTCAAGCTTGTGTGTGACAGAGAAAAAGAGATCAATGATTTTATACCTAAGGAATATTGGACTCTGGATGCAAATCTGATAGCAGGAAAGCTCAAGAAACCTATAACATTTAAGTTTTCAGGTGATGGTATTAATAAAGAAGAGATATCAGGCCGTGAGGAATTGGATGGTATTTTGAAGAAACTGGATGGCGGAGAGTATACTGTGCGTTCAATAAAGGAAAGCGAACGCAACAAAAAGGCGCCATTGCCATTTACGACGAGTACACTTCAGCAGGAGGCATCATCAAAGCTGAATTTTGCAACCTCAAAGACTATGAGGATTGCGCAGCAGTTATATGAAGGTGTGGATATTAAGGGCAGAGGAACAATTGGTCTTATAACATATCTCAGAACTGATTCGACAAGAATTTCAGAGGAAGCTGTTGCAGCGGCTGATGCATATATATCGGATAATTTTGGAAAGCAGTATATAGGAGATTCGAATGGACGTGGCAAGACTGACAAGAAGATCCAGGATGCTCATGAGGCTATCAGACCGACGGATGTAACTCTGCCGCCTGTTATGGTTAAGGATCAGTTGTCCAGGGATCAGTTCAGACTGTATCAGCTCATATATAATAGATTTTTGGCCAGTCAGATGGCGGGTGCTGTGTATTCAGTAAAAAATGTTAAGGTTGGATGTGGAGATGCAGTATTCCAGGCTTCAGCATCAAAGATTGCGTTTGATGGTTTCCTGGCAGTATACAATCTCGATAATGACAGAGGCGAGACAGTAGCAGGTATCAATAATCTCAAAGAGGGTGATGTGTTAAAACTTGACAGCCTTGATGAGAAACAGCATTATACTCAGCCGCCAGCCAGATATACAGAGGCGTTACTGGTAAAAACTCTTGAGGAACTGGGAATCGGACGTCCAAGTACCTACGCTCCAACTATTTCGACCATACTGGCGAGAAGATATATAACCAAGGAACAGAAGAAGCTTTATGTGACGGCCCTTGGTGATGCGGTAAATCAGAGTATGGAGCAGGCTTTTCCTGTTATTATAGATGTCAATTTTACAGCGAACATGGAGTCGCTTCTGGATAAGATAGGAGAGGGAACCGTTGATTGGAAAGTGGTTGTAAGAAACTTCTATCCGGATCTCGATGAGGCGGTAACCAAGGCGGAGGAAGAACTTCAGTCCATCAAGATAGAGGATGAGGTATCTGATGAAGTATGTGATGTGTGTGGGCGCAATATGGTTGTCAAGTATGGTCCTCACGGCAAGTTCCTTGCATGTCCAGGATTTCCTGAGTGCCGATCCACAAAGCCTTTCTATGAGAAGATTGGTGTAGCATGTCCTAAGTGTGGGGCTGATGTAGTGATCAAGGCGACACGAAAGGGCAGAAGATATTATGGCTGTATCAAGGCTCCTGAATGTGACTTTATGTCATGGGCAATGCCTAGCAACGAGAAATGTCCTGAATGTGGCAAGTATATGATTGTCAAGGGAAGCAAATTGGTTTGTTCTGATCAGGAATGTGGATATACATGTAATATCAAGAATGCAGAAAATGATAATAAAGAGGCATAATATATGAACCTAAAACGGATTCGAGAGTGAGAGAACATTACGGATCCGTTTTTTTGTTTGAAAAACACTCTTTTGTCTGTCATTTTACAAAATTGTGCAATAATTTGCAAAATAGGTTGGTTGTCATAATTCTGAAAATTGTGTCGAAAAAAAATACAACCACAAGATGTTGTATCCGAAAAAAGCAAGGAAAATCAACGAATTCTTAAATTTTTGATATGTGCGTTACTTTACATAAAATGGGGTTGTTAGTATTAAGTTATTGTGGTAGAATCTCAAATAGTCATAAAATTTCGTGCAAAAGAGACTTTTTACAGCAGATAAAATCGGAGGATCATATATGAGTGTTCAATTGTTAGATAAAACACGAAAAATCAATAAGTTATTGCACAATAATAATTCGCACAAAGTAGTATTTAATGATATTTGTGATGTGCTCAGTGACATTTTGGATTCCAATGCAATGGTCATAAGCAAAAAAGGAAAGATTCTCGGCCTTAAGAACAGAGAGGACATTCCTGAGATACACGAACTTATAGAGGGAAAAGTGGGAAGCCTTATAGACTCAATGCTTAATGAGCGGCTGCTGTTGGTTTTGTCAACCAAGGAGAATGTCAATCTTACAACTCTTGGATTTGATGGAGTTAATATTGACAAGTATCATGGACTGCTGCTTCCTATAGATATTGCCGGTGAGAGACTTGGAACATTGTTTCTATACAGGCTTGAGGAACAGTATGATATAGATGATATTATTTTGGGCGAGTACGGAACAACGGTTGTGGGGCTTGAGATGATGAGAGCTCTCAATGAAGAGAACGCTGAGGAGAATCGAAAGATAGCGATAGTTCGGTCGGCGATAAGTACTTTGTCATTTTCAGAGCTTCAGGCTATCAAGCATATTTTTTCGGAACTTGACGGAGAAGAGGGAATCCTTGTTGCAAGCAAGGTGGCTGACAGAGTGGGTATAACACGATCTGTAATAGTCAATGCTCTGAGGAAATTTGAAAGTGCAGGTGTGATAGAAGCCAGGTCTTCAGGTATGAAGGGCACATATATAAAAGTTCTCAACGATGTGGTGTTTGATGAACTGAAGGATGCATGATATAGACTAATTATAAAGCAAGAACATAATTATAAAAAAGGAGAAATCAAATGATACCAGGAATTATTACATTGGTTGTTGTAGGTGTAGTGATATTTATAGCCAGCTTTTTCTTCACGGATGGCAAAAAGGAGGAAGGTGCAGACCTTGCTGCAGAGAGCAGGGAGGATCTTGAAAAGAAACTGGACGAGTACTGTGATCTTCTGGTTGAGAAAAAGAAGAATGAACTCAAGAAACAGGGTGAAGAGGTGAAGGCCAATATGAAGAAAGGCCTGGAAGAAGTAAAATCATCTTCAAAGAAAGAGCTTGAGGAAATCAAGGAGAATGCAAAGAAAGAAATAGATGATATAAGAGTTTCTACTCAGAAGAGTATAGAGGATCTCCAGAAGGATGTGGATCAGAAGGCGCAGACATCACTTAAGGAATATGAGGCAGATATAGAAAAAGCAAGAAATAAAATGCAGACAGAGATTGAGATATGTTCATCACAGCTCTCAGAGAAGGCCAAGAAGCAGATGATCGACTATATCAACCAGAGTCTCACAGAGGCTTATGAAGCTTATGATCCTGATGATAAGAGTGAGAAAGCTCCTATAACATATGATGAAGAGCCAGAAGCTGAGAAAGCTTCGGAGGAAACTTCAGAAACAGATTCCAATGCGTCTGATGTGCAGGAGAAAGAGAAGTCAGATCAGCAGGTTGAAGAAAATACAGACGAGAATAAGGATGAGAGCAAAGCTGTTGATAACGAGCCGGCTGCCGAGGTCAAGCCGGACAATGACGGTGAATCTGATGGGGATGCACATGAGGCAACTGTGAGTGTGGAGGAGGATCCTGTCACAGACAGTGCATTTACAGTGGTGGAATCTGACAATCCTGAAAAAACAGCTGCTGATATAGAGGATAAAGCAGAGACACCGGCAGCAGAAGTTCCAGCCAGAAACAGAAACAACAGATCAAGAAAAAAGAAGAAAAAGAAAAACTCACAGAGTAAACCGATTGAGATATGGGATGAAAGCGAGGATGTTGAATCTCAGGTGGCAGACCTGCACAAAAAAGGACTCAGTATCATGGAAATCGCCAACAAACTGGGAATTGGTGTAGGTGAGGCAAAAATAATAATAGACAAGATCAATGAGACTGACAAGCAGTAAGCAGTCAGGGAGGTAATCAATGCACAAGAAAAGTTTTTTCAGAGGACTGGGAATAGGTCTGGTGATTGGCGCCATGACAATGACGGTGGCATTCAACTTTGACAGCTCAGTCAGATCTGATGCGGGTAAAGGTAATTCAGTGAAGGTAGAACAGCAGGGCAGTACAGAGAGCGATACATCTGCCAAGGATGACAAAGTGACCACGGAGAAAGCAACAACAGAGAAGGCATCCACGGAGAAAGCTACCACAGAAAAAGCAACTACAGAAAAATCAACAACACAGACAGCGTCCACAGATAAAACTGATGTAGCTGATAATTCAACGGTAAAGGATAATAATGATAAGAATTCTTCAGGGACAACAGGTGCTGAGGATGGCAAGGAAACTGACGGTTCATCAGGAAATGATGCTGCAGACAATAGCGGTGTGAATGGAAAGAACGATGTGTATGCGGACGGCAATGGAGGTTCATCATCCCAGAAGACTCAGGATAGCAGCGGAGGTCTCAGCGATAATACAACAAAGGTTCCGTCATCCAAGGACAATGGATACACGGAGGACAAAAATTCACAGACAACGTCAGGCAGTGGATCAACAGGTTCTGACAAGACAACGGTGACGGCTAAGCCGAGTGCTGTAAAATATGATGACGGAGGCGGACAGATCACAATTGTTGACGGAATGTCGGCGTATGAGATATGCGAGCTGCTGGCTCAGATAGGTCTCAGAGATGCCGATGAATATTATGACTGGCTTCTCAGATCAGGGTATTCAGACAGCCTTGTGTCCGGAACATATACATTTACCGGAAATGAGACAAACGGAGGTATCGTATGGATACTTCTGGGACATCAGTAAATATAATATACAATAATAAAAAAAGTGCTTGAATGCACTTTTTTTTTATGTTACAATGTCGATTGCGTGAGTGCGCAGAACAAATATACATGCTGGTTGATAGTTGGCGTGGTGCCTGAGCTCGGGTGGTCCAAAGAGTTGATGCCGGCAGAAGATTTTAACCATGGAGGTAGAAAAAATGAGCGTTATTTCAATGAAGCAGTTATTAGAGGCAGGTGTACATTTCGGACACCAGACAAGAAGATGGAACCCTAAGATGAAGCCATACATCTACACAGAGCGTAATGGTATCTACATCATCGATCTTCAGAAGTCAGTAGGAATGGTTGACGATGCTTACAATGCAATCGGTGATTGTGTTGCAAACGGTGGAACAATCCTTTTCGTTGGTACAAAGAAGCAGGCTCAGGACTCAATCAAGAGCGAGGCAGAGCGTTGTGGTATGTACTATGTAAATGAGAGATGGCTTGGAGGTATGCTTACAAACTTCAAGACAATCCAGACAAGAATCGCTACTCTTAAGAAGTACGAGGAGATGGAGCAGGACGGTACATTTGACGTTCTCCCTAAGAAGGAAGTTATCCAGATCAAGAAGGAGATGGAGAAGCTTGAGAAGAACCTTGGCGGTATCAAGAACATGAAGAGAATCCCAGACATGATCTTCGTTGTTGATCCTAAGAAGGAGAGAATCTGTATCCAGGAGGCTCAGTCACTTGGAATTAAGCTTGTTGGTATCGCTGATACAAACTGTGATCCAGAAGAGCTTGATTATGTAATCCCTGGTAACGATGATGCTATCAGAGCTGTAAAGCTTATTGTATCAAAGATGGCAGACGCTGTTATCGAGGCTCAGCAGGGCGTTGATGCTGATTCAGTAGATGAGGCAGAGACTGAGGAAGCTGTAGAGGAGTAATCCACAGCTGTTTCGGATAGAATTATTCGATTGTCGACAAGACATATTATTATAAAGACATGAAATATATTTGGAGGTAAAAAAGATGGCAATTACAGCAGCTCAGGTTAAAGAGTTAAGAGAGATGTCAGGCGCTGGTATGATGGACTGTAAGAAGGCTCTTACAGCAACAGACGGTGATTTCGATAAGGCAGCAGAGTGGTTAAGAGAGAAGGGTCTTGCAACAGCACAGAAGAAGGCTGGCAGAATTGCAGCAGAGGGTATTGTTGTAACAGTTGTAGCAGATGATGCTAAGACAGCTACTATCCTCGAGGTAAATGCAGAGACAGACTTCGTTGCAAAGAACGAGGTATTCCAGTCATATGTTAAGGAGATCGCAGAGCAGATCAATGCAAATGATTATGCAGATGTAGATGCACTTAATGCTGCACCATGGGCACTTGACCCATCAACAACAGTTGCAGAGAAGCATGCATCAATGATCGCTAAGATCGGTGAGAACATGACAATCAGAAGATTTGAGAAGGTCGTTACAGACGGTGCAGTTGTATCATACATCCACGCTGGCGGTAAGATCGGTGTTCTCGTAGTTGCTGATACAGATGCTAAGGCTGCTGATGTTGAGGAGTGCCTCAAGAACGTAGCTATGCAGGTTGCAGCTATGAATCCAAAATATGTTTCAACTGATGAAGTTTCAGAGGAGTACAAGGCTCATGAGCTCGAGGTTCTCGTTGCTCAGGCTAAGAACGATCCTAAGAATGCAAATAAGCCTGATAATATCATCGAGAAGATGGTACAGGGAAGACTTAACAAGGAGCTTAAGGAAGTATGTCTTCTTGAGCAGGAGTATGTTAAGGCTGAGAACAAAGAGAATGTAGCTAAGTACGTTGAGAGTGTAGCTAAGTCTCTTGGATGCACACTTGCAGTTAAGAAGTTTGTTCGTTTCGAGACAGGCGAGGGTCTTGAGAAGAAGAATGAGGACTTTGCAGCTGAGGTTGCTAAGCAGATGAACGTTTAATTTATAGTTCAGTATATATAAAGATGAAAAGCCTTGGGTTTTTGTGTATAATATGCAGGAACCCAGGGCTTTTTCATTTAAGCTCTGTTTAAGCTTGAAGAGTATAATAAAAGTATGTATTGATAAAACGGCAACTGAAAATGAATATGGGACGGAGATGGATAATATGAGATTACTTCTTGCGGAGGACGAAAAGGCACTTTCCAGTGCACTTCAGGTTATATTAAAACACAATAATTACTCGGTAGATGCAGTATATAACGGTCAGGATGCATACGATTATATCATGACCGGTGTGTATGATGGAGTGATACTGGATGTCATGATGCCGAAGATGGATGGTTTTACTGTGCTGTCCAGGATCAGGGCAGAGGGGTGTGATGTCCCTGTCATTATGCTCACGGCAAAGGCAGAGACTGATGACAAGATCAATGGTTTGGATTTGGGAGCGGATGACTATCTGGCGAAACCATTTGAGATGAAAGAACTGCTTGCCCGTATAAGGACGATCACCAGAAGAAAGAGTGATGCGGTAAGTACAGAGCTAAAATACGGTGACTGTGCTTTGAACAGCCTGAACTATGAATTGTCGGCTCCAGGAGGAAAAATAAAACTTCAGAATAAAGAATATCAGATTATGGAACTGCTCATGGCGAATCAGAATTCCATAATATCGGCGGAGCTAATGATGGAGAAGATATGGGGATATGACAGCGACACGGAGATCAATGTGGTATGGGTAAATATTTCATATCTCAGGAAAAAGTTAAGTCAGATTGGTTCGGGTGTATCTATAAAGGCTGTGAGAAATCGGGGATACACACTGGAATATTCGGAGAAATAAATAAAGGATTATGTGTACAGCAGAGGTGGCGGAATGATAAAGAATCTCAGAAAAAGATTTATATTTGCGGCGATGGCATCTACTTTTGGAGTACTGCTTGTGATAATGAGTATACTTAATGTGGCAAATTATTATCGTATGGTGTCCAGGGCAGATGAGACATTGACAGAACTTGGAGATAATAATGGAAGGTTTGACAGCGGAGATTTTGTAAAGAAAAAACCGGATATAACTACGGATGATGGACTGGTCAATGATATAAAGGCCAAAGATGATATGACACAGCCACCTGACAATCCTGGGGGGAAATACGGAGACAGATTTTCTCCGGAGACTCCGTTCCAGACAAGATACTTTTCTGTGGTGGTAGAAAATGGGGAGATTACTTCATACAATCTGGATAATATAGCTGCAGTCGATGAAGAAGAGGCAAATACCTATGCATCTGAGATCCTGAAGGATGGCTCGAATTTAGGGTTCACAGATATATACAGATATAAACTGGTTATAAATGATGACGGTGAAAGGATTATATTTGTAGATTGCCGTCAGGAGCTGGAAGCTTTTAGAAATACATTGATATATAGTGTGGGTGTGTCATTGATAGGATTCCTTGTCGTGTTTATGCTGGTGCTTTTCTGGTCCAAAAAGATATTTAAACCTGTGGCAGAGAGTTACGAGAAACAAAAGAGATTTATTACGGATGCGAGTCATGAGATCAAGACCCCCCTCACCATAATAGATGCAAATACCGAGGTCATAGAGATGGTTAGCGGAGAGAGTGAGTGGACCAGAAACACAAGAGATCAGGTAAAGAGGCTTACAGCACTTACAAACCAAATGGTCGCACTTTCCAGACTTGATGAAAATCCAGAACCAAGGGAAAAAGCAGAATTCAACCTGTCAGATGTGGCATATGAGGTTATAGATCATTTCACCTCATTATCAGAGGTTAAAGGTAAAAAGATAAATGCTGATATACAGAATGGAATTATATATACAGGAGATGAAAATTCTATAAGGCAGCTCATCAGTATCCTTGTGGATAATGCGATGAAATATGCGGTGAGTTCAGAGGCGATAGACATAACGTTGAAACGTGACGGAAGAAAGGTCAGATTTACCCTTAGAAATCTTGCAGAAGGTATGGAGGAAGGAGACCAGAGGATGCTTTTTGAACGATTCTACAGACCTGACAGTTCGAGAAATTCAGAAACGGGTGGATCTGGTATTGGGCTTTCTCTTGCTAAATCCATAGTGGAATCACACAAAGGTAAGATAACCGCAAAATGTGACAGAGATGGATATATCACATTCCAGATTGTGATATAGAAGATGAATAATTGTGCATAATCAATTAAAAATAACATTATATTATAGGGTTGCGCCAAAATGTGCACATCATTTGCGCACGAATTGCGCAAGTAACTGTGAAAAATGCACAATAAAATTCAAAAAATATTGTCTACAAGCGACATGGTAACCAGATATAAAATATGATAATATACTATTACAAGAACAAACGGTTGCGCAACTGTTGCAGATTATCATATTTTAGGAGGTTTTTATGAGAAAAAAAGGAATTGTGGGTCGTATCTGTCTTGCAGTTCTGGTGGGAGCGCTTGTAGCAGGGCAGAATTTGGGATCAACAAATTCATTGTTAACGGCAAATGCTGCTGAGAACTGGCAGGATACATTATCGATTTCAAATGGCGATTTTGAGCTGGGAGATTACACAGGATGGTCGATATCTGGAGGAGATAAGCTTACATACATGGTCAAGAGTGATCAATGGGCGACCAATAATACAACACAATATCTGAATTATTATGCAGAGGCGGAATCTGATATAACCATGTCGCAGACTATAGAGTCTGTTCAGGCTGGAACATATAAGATAAGTTATGATCTTGAGGGCATGGAAGGTGCAACGGGGCTTACACTTACAGCGGGCACTGTAAGTCAGCCACTGTCAGACACAACAGGATATAACAATTGGGTTACATATGAGACGGATACATTTACACTGGATGTTCAGACGGACGTAACGATAACAATATCTGGAACACTGTCAGAAGGTTACTGGGGAGACATAGATAATATCAAACTGTACAAGCTGAGTGATGATAGTGAGACTGTTGATCCTGTAGATGCAGGTATCTATGTAAACCGTGTAGACAATCTCAATTACACAGATCTAAAAGGAAGAACACAGCAGTTCATAGAGGGAGTGGATGTGTCATCATATGTATCGCTGAAAAACAGTGGGGTCAAATACTATGATTTTGATGGAAATGAACTGGATGATATAGGTTATTTTAAATTCCTTGCTTCATGTGGCGTCAATTATGTGCGTGTGCGTGTCTGGAATGATCCGTATGATGCGGATGGCAATGGATATGGAGGCGGTGACAATGATCTTGATACGGCAGTTAAGATTGGTCAGTATGCTTCCGCTGCAGGAATAAGGCTTCTTGTGGATTTCCATTATTCAGATTTCTGGGCAGATCCTGCGAAACAGCAGGCACCAAAGGCGTGGGCAAAACTCACACTTGATGAAAAAACAGCCGCAGTTGAGAAGTATACGTCGGAAAGTCTTAAGACACTTCTTGCTGCAGGTGTGGATGTCGGAATGGTACAGATAGGAAATGAGACCACAAACGGAATATGTGGTGAGAATAACTGGGAGAGTATGGCAAAGATATTTAATGCTGGCAGTTCTGCAGTGAGAGCCATTAATCCTGATATACTTGTTGCAATACATTTTACTAATCCGGAGACAAGTGGCAATTATGCGATATTTGCAAAAAATCTCGACACATACAACGTGGATTATGATGTGTTTGCTTCATCTTATTATCCCATATGGCATGGGAGCATCGCAAACCTTACATCAGTTTTGAAAAATGTGGCTGACACATATGGCAAACTGGTCATGGTGGCTGAGACGTCATGGGCATATACCATGGATGATGGAGATGGACATGCCAATACGGTGAGACCTGGCAACAATGATGAGTCTGATATGTACGATATATCCGTACAAGGACAGGCCGATGAGATAAGTTCAGTTATCCAGGCTGTGAAGAATACAGGTTCATCGGGAATTGGTGTGTTCTACTGGGAGCCTGCATGGATTCCGGTAAATGTGTATGATGCAGCGGCTGATAATGCGGCGGATGTTCTGGCAGCAAATAAGGCAGCCTGGGAAAAATATGGTTCAGGATGGGCTTCATCATATGCAGGTGAGTATGATGCAAAAGATGCGGGACAGTGGTATGGCGGTTCAGCTGTAGACAATCAGGCATTATTTGATTTTAAAGGACATCCTTTGGAATCGCTTAGGACGTTTGAATATGTAAAGACTGGTGCAAAGGCACCACTTAAAGTTTTGTCAGCTTCAGTGGAAGATGTTTCAGTCACACTCACAGATGTTGACAAAGTAGTTCTTCCGGCAACTGCGCTGGTAAGATTTAATGATGGAACAAGAGGTACATTAAATATTACATGGAACAGCGATGCACTGGATAAGATCAAAAATTTTGGAGTTGGAACATGCACAGTGAGCGGCTTGATAACAGTGAATGGCAGTGACATGGAAGTACACTGTAATGTGGTTATCTCTAAGGCAAATCTTCTTGTCAATCCGGGATTTGAAGATGGAAAAGATGGCTGGATTATGGGGGATGGCAGTATCGGTGCTGCAGTAGAGACAGGACAGGATAGCAGAAACGGTGAGTATTGCCTGCATTACTGGGATGAAAGTGACTTTGAATATTATGTTTATCAGTCTATATCACTAGAGCCTGGAAATTATGTTTTTAATGCATTTGTTCAGGGCGGTGGTAATTCAGACAGCGATAAATATGAGATATATGTCAGCTCAGAGAGTTCAGAGCTGGCATCTGCATCGGCAGTTCCAAGTGGCTGGAAGACATGGCAGAATCCAGAGGTCAGATTTACACTCAATGAGAAGACCGATGTTATGGTAGGAGCCAGGGCATCGGCTACAGCAGGTGCATGGGGAACATGGGATGATTTCTATCTGTATAAGGATTCAGACATAACACCTGACCCAGAACCGACACCTGATCCAGAACCGACACCTGATATTGATACGAGCAAAAATGGTCTTGTCAAAGAAAATGGAATTACCAATTATTACAAGAAGGGAGTACTTCAGAAAAATTATACAGGCTTTGTGAAATATGAGGATAGAAATTACTATGTCAAAAACGGCGTAGTGCAGTCAACGTACAAGGGACTGGTAAAAAGTCCGCGGACAGGTATTACATATTTGGTAAAGAATGGGTATATATATGGAGTATATTCAGGATTCTACAGGAATTCAAAGGGACAGTGGTGTTATATTATAAACGGTAAATTTGCAAATCTGACAGGAATATATAAGAATCCACGTAATTCGAAGTACTTCTATATAAAAAGGGGAATTATTCAGTACAACTATACAGGTTTTGTAAAAAACAGTGGGACTGGTAATCAGTGCTATGTGGTAAAGGGAGTATTCCAGATTGGTAAGATAGGAATTGTCAAAAGTCCAAGAACGGGAATAAGGTATTACGTAAGACGAGGAAAAATAGCGTATAGCAAAGGTGGAATAAATAAAATTTCAGGAAAAAAATATCTTGTGATTAATGGTAGGATTATAAAGACCATCAAGTGATAATCATGTGATGAACAGAAAGCATATGGAGTGATGATATCAAGAAAGAACTGGTATCATCACTTTTTTTATAAATTACTATTTTGTAAAAAACAGTTGATAAATCATTGACAGGTGATATAAAATGAATAAGTATTTGTTTATTTTTTATACTAAAAAAAGAGAAAAGGAGAAAAATTATGGACAAATTCTTCAAAATCTCAGAACGTGGTTCTACAATTAGAACCGAGGTCATGGCTGGTCTGACC
>JAQYAS010000005.1 GCA_029338615.1 Clostridiales bacterium | reverse complement strand
CAAAGTAATACACTCACTATAACTGTTGCTGCTTTTTTCATGTTTTTTCTCTCCCTATCCTATTTGGTATCGCCACACTCCTACGAGTGTGGCATGTCGTCGGCCCGCATGAGAGTTATTCGCTTCGCTCATAAGCGCGCCTCCTACTCTGTAAATGACTTGCCGTTCATGTCTGTTCCTGTAAATCTGAGTCGTATGCTGTAGTCAGCTTTCTTGAGCTCATCCGTGCACTGAGGATCTGTACCCTCAATCCATATGTGAACCACAACAGGCTTGTCCTCACCCTCCTTTAGTGTGAAAAGTGCATTGTTGTCGCCAACCTTCATATCCGCTGCTGGTGCAAGTCCAAATACTTTTACCGCACCGCTGCTGCTCAGAAAATCACCCGCTCCCGGATCATATACCCAGGTCTGTCCATCTGCGGTAAATGATATCCTCATCGCCTGAGGAAGCGCCGCCACACCGGAACTGACCATAGTGCCATCGCCCTTACCCGTGTCACTGTCAGCGCTGGTGAGGTGGACTATCATATCCTTCGCCGCCATAAAATGCAATGTAAATTCCAGATACGAGCCCTCAGTCGCCTCTGCCACTTTTCCATTCTCATATGTGAATGTGCTGTAATCCGAGGTAGTTACCGGAGACAAAGGTGTCGCACTCATTGAAAATCCTTTCTCCCTCTGGATCCTGTTCTGAATGCTCTCAAATGAAAGCGTTCTCACGTACTGATCTAATGTATCATGAGCATCCAGATCCATCCTCATCTCCACATCCGCCACGATATCAAGACCCATGGTATTGACCTTCGTCCTGTCGGCTATGGAGAACCACGCCACGGTGGCCGCCGTAACTGCCACAAGCGCTATGAGTGTCAGCATGAGAGATATATACACCCTCTGTCTGACATTCTTTTGATTCTGAATCTTTTTATTCTGATCTTTTTTATCCTGATCCCTCTTATTCCTGATATCTGTCATCATCTGCTGACCTCCTGACTTATCATGCCATAGAATGCCAGATGAAGATGAGCTGCATCGAAACTTATCGAGTTCGAACAGTCAGGATCGCATCCCTCAAGATAAAAATATACGTCCAAAGTGTACTCCTTGTTCAGCTCCATGCTGACAAGCGGTGCATCAGGAATATCCACTGACGATTCTCCCCATGTAATGGTGTAATCATCGACACTCTCACTCGAATCACTGACAGCATTTATGCTGCCCCCCGCATACGAGAGAACCTGTCCATCACCAAGAGTCTTACCATTTACCACTGTGTTGAACACCCTGCCACCAGATGGATTCTCACTCTCGCTAAGTCTCAGTATAACCGATTCCGTATCCACACCATCCGCGCTGAACTTAAGTCCAAGCCTTGATGCATTGAGCAGCATGCCATCCGCCGCATTCCCGAGAACTCCATCACTCTGATCGAGGTAGAGATCAAGCTTTGTCCCCGGATCCCAGCCACTTCCTGTAGCTCTCAGATATATCCTGCCGTGATAATAATTCTCCTCATTCTGTACTAACTGGAATGCCGTAGCCCGTCCGGACACTGTCACAGGTGCGGCAACGAAACTCACCAGATCAGATGTAGATACAGGGAGCAGGCGATCCGCATTTGTATTATTCACTTGTACTATCCGCACCGTACTGCTGTCCCTAAAACTACTGCCCCCGCTCTCGCTAAGCTGCAGCTCCATGGTCTCTTCTCCAGTTCTGGCAGTCGCCGTGCTGGTCGCCACCTTCTTATTGGAGGAAAACCAGGCATATGTTGCTATCACCAGGACTAACAGAGCCGTAACGGTGGTCACTCCCAGGAACCATGTCCTGAACCAGCGTCTCATATTGCCGCTCCTTCCCTAACTAAATCTGTTATTTCGCAACCTCCGCCTTCACACCTGCAAATGCAAGTCTTATGTCGGAATCTATATTCTGTACCTGATTCACACACTGCTCATCGCAGCCCTCAAGATACAGCCAATATTCAACAGAAGCAACCTCATCAGCATCAAGGCTGAAGAGTTCATTTGCTCCCGCAGTATATTCATCATTACCTGCCGCCTGCGCCATGTAGTCCGACACATTTACCGCCGGATCACTCACATAACTGGCAGCGCCACTACCTGATATACCCGAAACCACAATTCCAGCCGCCGGCACTGTCGCCTTCGACTCTGCTGTACCGGCACTCCCCAAGTCATCAAGTCTCATCACAAATGTCCGGGAACCATCATGGTTGGTAATCTTCAATCCAAGTCTCATGGCCGCAAGAGCCTGAGCGTCACTTCCCAGCTGAAGTTCCTCTCCGTTAAAATATACATTGCACGGCGCACCCTCACTTTTCAGGTATACCGTTCCATGAAAGGTATCTGAGTCAACCCTGTCATCTGCGTTCTCATAAGAGACCGCAATCCCTTCCTTATTCTGCATGACCACTCTGTAAAAATTCTCCAGATCCGCTGTGGACACCGGTTTAAGTGCCTGCGCATCCCCGGCAGATACCAGATCGCATTCCCTGTCAAATGGCCCGCTCTCCGCTGTACTTATCAGCAGATTCGTGTCACCATCACTCACAGTTCCGCCCATAGGCGTAACATTGGTGTGAGCCCTGCCGGAAGCAGTAAACCACGCATATGTGACTCCCGTCACCGATACCAGAAAGAAAATCATCCCAACAACCGCCATGACCAGCGACTTTCTCAGCCTCTTCACGGTCTCCTTGTTATTCTCTGCGCCGTTTACATTGTTCACATTTCCCACAGGGCTCACCCCCTTTCTTTAATTTTTTACTCCTGCACAATTCCGGCAAATGACACCGCAAGCTTTTTCAGTGTCTCTCCGCACAAGTTCACAGTGCAGTCCTCGTCACAGCCCTCAAGCCAGATATATACCTCTATCTGCACAGGAGTTCCCGGCTTGCCATGTCCGTCACCTGTTATGGTACACAGCTTCTCGGACGTTTTCTTCAGCGTGACAACTCCGGTGTTCTTGTCATATATGCAGTACGCATCAGATGTATATGGAGAAAATGGCACCGTTGTACCATCCTTCTTAACACCGTCAAGCACATAGCCTTCTTTTCCGGTCGCCGTGTTGTACCTGGCCTCCGGATTCTTCTTATCACTTATGGCAAATATATATTCTGAGCTGACAGGCATGTTCTGTCCCGGCTCATGGACCACAAGTCCAACTCTGATGGCCGATGATATCGGAACTTTCTCGTCACTGTCCTCAAATCCTATATCAGCCAGGTAAATGTCCGTGTCATCGCCATTTGTGCGCAGATACATGCTTGTGTGATAGTAATCCCTGGCCTCACTGTCATCAAACCCCGCTGCCAAAAGATCAGCCGGACCGCCCTGTCCAACTATGAAGGATGTCGCTTTCTGAAATCCCGCCGTCACCTTGTTCGTTGACACAGGCTCCAGCTGCCCCTTAAAACTCTCCAGCACTGCCGCCGAGCCATATTCCCCGGAATAGCTGTTGCTTATCTGGAGATTGGCACCGGCACCAGCCGCCATGCGCACATCCGTGGTGTGACGGCTGGTGTTATAAATATACCATGCATAGGTTGCTGAAGCAACGGCACACAGCGTGATAATAACCACCAAAATACTTATCGTGAGCCTGCGCCGCAGAGACTTTGTATTGGTTGTTTTTTCATATGTATCCATGACCTGTGGTGGCTCGCCTCCTTCTGAATCATTATTTTGCCATAATATATATCATGTCAGTCTCCTTGTTGTTCTGTACTGTATCATCCCATGATATACGCAAAATGTAATAGTCCACATAATATTTATCTTCATCTATTATTTTAGTAATTGCACTGTTTTTTTCATTAAGAATCTGTTTCTCTGTAGTCTTCCAATAAAGCGGCTCCGCCGATATCTGTACATTGCTATAGGAGCCATATGTTTTTCCATGAAATCCGTCTGTAGCATACTTGCTGTCAGCTTGTTTATTCAGATATCTGCCTTTTAATTCAGCCCCCTGACTATAGTTCTCTTTCAGATAATTAACAGATCCATTCTCATCCTTAGATGCATGGTAAATATTGTATGTAAATCCAATATTGCTGGTGTGAGCCAGCTGCAGATCATATTCTCTGTTCTCCTGACTGCTGTACACACAGAATACAATATCCTTATACTTCTGTTCACCTGACACATCAATATTGCTGAGTTCCAGTTCCTGTATAGGTCTGGTATTCCCAGCTCCAAGCTTCAGTGCATATGGAATATTGATCTTCGTCATTGTCTCCATACTTCTTTCCATATACATCCATCCAAAAACCGGTACTATAAGAAGCGCCAGCAACGCCATGGCTATAGCTGTCACAGCCCAGGTTTTCTTTGTTGACCACTTCTTTTTATCTGCTTTTTTCATATAGCCGGCACCTCCTTTTTGTCATATGTAACACGCAGTGATGCTTCTCCTTCTATACAGGGCATACAACTTCTTTACACACACAATCTACACTATCTTGTCTCCAGCTTAAGCTTCACATACCTGACATTCTCTCCCAGATACTGATCTGCCAAATTGTAATAAGCAGACATCTCTCCATATATAGCCGGATTCATGTTCTCACGCATATTTGCAAGTTTTTTAGATGTCACACTCTTCTCAAATGCCGCTTCATTTTCCCATCTGAAATATCTGTTAAACGTTGAGCCAGAACTGGTTTCGCACATTTTAGTATATAGGTCTTCAGGCAGAGCACCCGGATCATCCGCATTTTCATCACTTGAATCATTTGGAAACAAAGATGGATGTCTGCTTATATTATCCGCTTTTTTCAGATATGACTCCAATATCTCAGGCCATATCCATTATATTGTCACGGGATAAGCCTTATCTTTTTCTATTTTTTCTGCAGACCAGATTATATCGCCTGAACCATTCCTTGAAAGAGTGATATTATTTTTAGCGTCAAGGCTGAGCGACCATGCATCTGCATCATCAGATATCCATCCACTATAAGCATTCCTGCTCTTATCATATCCCGCAAACAACAGAATATGTCCTTCTAACAATTGCTGCACCTTGGGGTCTATCTTAGTTATACCATCTGAGCTCACCGGTTCTTTATCACCTTTATATGTATAACCTGTAAGTGTCAGATCCAACTTCACATCAAGCTGCCCACTCTTATGCGGGATAATGTAGAATGTCATGCTGCCACACGAGCCTGGTTCAAGACCTGACTCTGTGTTCTGCATATTTTTCATATTAGTGCCTTCGGTGATCGCCCATGTAATGGATGTCTTGTTGTCATTAGTAGCTATATAGGACTGCTCCTCAACTGTAGTCGGTTCTCCGGGCTTAGAATCAAGCAATTCATCATATTGTCCTTTTGTACTTTTGACATTCTCGCCAACGGCAGCAATATCATACTCACCACCTGATGCCTGGATCGATGCACCTGTTCCACCAACCTTGTTGTTTGACATAAACCACGCAATGCTTCCAACTACAACAGCTATAAAAGCAACTACCGCGATCACACCAACTCTCAGGAATATGATCCACTGACTTTTTAGTTTTTTCTTCCTGTTTTCAGCATCCTGACGTCATTCCTCAGGAGTCATTTCGTCTCGGTTTTCTTTTCCAGGCATCAATTGTCACCTCTTTTCCATTCTTTTCTGCTCTTTTGATCAGGTCTATTGTTCAATCAAATCCTGATATATACGCGCATTGGTATATATAATATAATCTGATGTCTTTGTACCCGGAATCTCGGCATCATTTTCATCTACCAATACCACCGTAAGGCGTACTCTGTAATTTGAATATGCATATCCCGCCTTCTCAAATTCTTCACCTGTGATCGGCGCGAATCTGATGCGTGTAAACTGATGCTTTTCCGCAGCCGGGCTGAAATTTTCTGTCCACGTACAGCAATTGCCACTCGCTGCAATTTTCTGCTCGTTTCCTGCATCACCCTTTATTATACTGCCATCCTGCATATACGTTCCGATCGTCAAAGGCTTGCTCTCGTCATAAGCTCCACTTGCATCTTTCTGGAATAGTTCAAGCTTATAGCTGATAGTCTTTGCTCTGCCAAGAATCTCGGCATCCACATTAGTATAATCGTAATCTGCTCTCGTGCAGATCATATCAACCACATTATCCTCATCACTTGGATTTATTCCAAGCTGCTGTGTTGTATCACCCACACCAGTCTCATCAACTGTAGTATATGTAAGCATCGCTTTGGTCTGATTCGCAGTGTAATACCGCTTTGTATCATCCTTAGTCACTTTATTGCCACCTGTTGCAATAGGCAGCTGAATTCCAGTATTAGCAATGCGCGAGGTCAATACGGGCGAAATACCGCTCACATCTGAGCCATCTGATGTATTTCTTACAGGGAATTTATCGGCTGTATCATATGTGAGCACAACCTCCGCTGTAACCGTCACTGCCGAAGCATCATCCACTGCTGTGTCAAGTTCCTTCTTCAGTTCTGCACTACCATACTGTATTGACAAATTCTCTAAAGCTGCGGCGTTCTGAATTGAACCGCTCACAGTGTAGATAGTCATATTTCCTTTCGATACGGTATATACATACTTTACATTCTCTGTACCGATAATTGTTTCTGATCCGCTGGAATTCTGAATGTATTCTTTGAGACCTATATCAAATTGGTGATAGAACTCTGATGGTCCAAGTTTATCAAACCTGCCTTTTCCGGCTTCTGTCAGTTTCAGTTTGCTATCCAGCTTTATCTTTATTCCGTCTCCATTTTCCATGACTGTATCAGCCATATCACTTCCGCTGTGAACACGGTTTGTTGATACTGTAAGAGTCTGCTGTACGCCATTGTATATCACATAACTTGATCCTGACTTCTTTGAATCTGACTTGATTGCTGCCGGAAGCGCTCCATCCTTACGAGTGACCGCCGCATAATTCAGTCTGTTGTTTATAACGGATACGTTCTTTGTCTCAGGTATCTGGACAGTCAGATAATAGCTCTCACTGCAGCCTTTTGTTGTAAGATCACTGTCAGCTGTTATCTTATATTTCGTGCCAGTGTCCTTATCCTCTGCTTTACGATAGTAGGTGTCCCCGATACGGATCGTAGCTTTTGTCTCATCTGATTCTACAACATAATATGTAGAATCGGCATCTCCTGTACCTGCCTGTTCCGCTTTCAGGCCAAGCAGATCACAGATATAAACCGGACTGAATGCAGTACCATCCGGTGCAGTCAGCCTGCTAAGGTCAAAGCTGTGTACATCTTCACCGGCACCTGCCGTATAGGTATAATACTGAGTGGTCTGTCTGTCAACAAGTGTAAGCTTCGTGCCTACAGGAAGTAATGTTCCGACATATGCCGAGCTTCCCTCTGCGAGATTCAGCTGCTTATCATAATACCACAACAAATTCTCTCCATTATCAAGCATGGACTGCCAGTCTGTATCCTTGTCATAATTGTATTCCATATATGCAGTTAACGGTTCACCAAATCCTGCTGTCGCATAATGTCCTTCCTGCCCTTTTGCAGGATAATCAGCCGCACAGTAATCCGTTCCCGCAAGGAACTTGGCGTCAAAATCAATATAAAGAACTTTCTTCACAAGCACCGGAATATACAGATGGAATACATGTGTCTTCTTACTGTCTGTCGGATCTGCATATGTCACATCCAGCAACGTAAACTGACTGTTCTGGTTATCGTATGCATTCGGAGTGATGGATATCTTCTTTGCTGTACTCACACTCAGGCTCGCCTTTGTCTGCTGAGCAAAGCTGCTGTCCTTCCACTGACAAGTCTTCGCAGCTACATTCTTCACCTGTGATTTCGCCGTTGTCCCCGCGTTGACATTCGTCATGGCGGCAATATAATTCCAGATGGTCGTATCTACATCACCGGTATTATTCACAACAAGCACCGGGAAGTCCACAGTATCACTCACTGTCGTGGTCGCGCTTTCCTCCGCTTTGTAGGTCGTGAGGTAAGCGTCACTATTTTGGTCAAGGAACTTCACAATCTCTGTCTTATTATCCTTCAGATTCCAATAGTAATCTGAAGCCGGAGAACTTGAATTAAGTTCTTTTAATATAGAAACGGCAGTTCCTGTTCCAGCTGCATTACCGGTCATAACCGTTCCATCTGAAAACGGTACATCACTCTTCGGGTTGACATCCATCCATGGGTTTGCGGATGTGTATGATGTGCCTGTAGTTTCTGACGGCTGGTATGAAGTATCAGCCAGAGCATCTGCGTATACTATATTTGTAGTACCCTTATCTCTACCGACATCTTTCTGTGGGAAAACGTTGCCATCAGTTGAGACTGCGACAAGGTTTACTTTTACATTTGCACGGTTTTCTCCTACCCAAAAACCAGTTGTTTCCAACATCTTAAAATCCGATGTCATTGATAAGTTATCCACTTTCGCCCCACTCACATATCCAATCTTGCAAGAATCAGCAAAAATATTATATCCGCTAACAGCATTTTTTTCTGTATAACCAGTCAGCAACCCGGCATAATGAAATCTACTATCATTTGTAACAACCATTGTGTTAGCAAACTCTACATTTGAAGCAGATATACTTCCCTTATTTGATCCTGTAAGACCTCCTGAATACTTGCCAATAATATTAACATTTTTTTCTTGACAGTTTTTAAATACAGCAGTCGCATCAGTATAAAAACAACCAATAAATCCACCAACCCAGTTTCTAGAAGTATTCGAAATATTTGTTTTTTCTATTATACAGCTGCTGATTTGAACTGCAGCTCCTGAATAGCCTGTAAATCCACCAGTATACTGTTGACCACTAATATTGGAATTTGCACCAATACTTACGCTTGAAATAGCAAGCCGTACGTCTTGCCGTCCAACTACTCCTCCAGTATTTCCTTTATCATTATCGTTTTGATTGGAGATTGAAATGGCATTCAATATACAATCCTCAACACTACAATCCTTAACAATAATACCTGATCCCGTTCTAAGTCCTGCAATCAGACCACCGGCATCCCTAAGATTTGTTCCGGTAACTGTCAAATCAACTGCATTAATACCACTAATGCTCACAGACGAGTAATCACAGGCTCCCACAAGCCCACCTGCCGCAGCCGTGTTTTTTCCTATTGAGAGCGTAGTAACAGTTAGATTTTCAACGTTTGGCGTTTCTGATGTATCGTTATTGATTGTCAGCTTTCCATAACCAACATTCCAACCTACAAGGCCTCCCGCACTGCCGTCATTATAAACCCACTTCAATACATTCTCGTCTTTGATCGACCAGTTTTTGAAAGTAACATTTCTTGCATTATTATTATTATTATATCCATCAATAAGGCCTATTGCAACTCCGGTCATGGAACCGCCATACGCATTTATACTCTCAAGGTAAAGGTACTCAAATGTAGCTTGGCCTTTGGAATTTGCAGTTCTTGCGGCAAAACCACCCACGCAGATTGGATAATCTTTTTCTGTATCTCTTTTGCTCACTTTCTCCAGACTCGCTGATCCATTATTCAGATTATACAATCCAACCTTTATATTTCCTGATAATTTGAGGTATTTTACTGTGCATGTATCTATATAATTAAAGTCAACAAACAAGCCTGCGCCACGGTTGATCCAGGAGCCTTTCATGAATTCCTCATTATAATCATTCTGATTCATGTTCAGCATAATGGTTGTGGCATTTGTCCTGTCAGAATTAATGCTCTTTACAAGCAGATTACGGCGATAGGTTTTCTTAATGGTGCAGTCGTTATTCCACACCTTTTTATTCTCCCCATAACTTCCTCCGATTCCACGGAAACCATTGTCATAGCTTGTCATATCAACTTTCTCAGCGTCAAATGTAAGGTTGACCGGGATATTGGTTTCAGCGCTGCTCTTTCCTGCAAGCCTTGCTGCCGCAGTTCCTGTTGTGTAGTTCTTTATCAGATAAGAAACCCTGTTCTTCGCTGCATCACTAACCATGCTGTCATCACTGTTAAAGTTATATGAGCCTGAACCCGCTGAGGAATACATAAATGATTCCATCAGAGTCGCCCTTGTGAATATCGTATGGGTTGTGTGATATTCCACCTTCTTTGTTCCATTGTTATACACACAGGTACTTTTTGCTGAATCTGCGGCCTTTCGTCCATCAAGTGCGATATTTGAGAAAGAAAGTGTAAGCTTTGTCGCTGTTGCACTTCCGACATACCCTATAAGACTGGTTGCTGCATAGGAACCGGATGTATATCCGCCGCCCGTGGAAAGTGTGTCCACTGCCAGTCTGACCGCCTGCTCCATACGGTTGATCAGAAGTGGTGCATATGTATCACTTTCCTGTATATCTGCCACACGGATACCGGAAAGCGTTACTTCCTTTAAAGTGACAACTACTGTCTTCGTAGTGGTATCACCCTTTACACTTCCAAAAATCAACGCACCTGAATTATCTGTCTCCTTGCCAACACTGCCCTTCATGGTCAGCTTATTCACCGTCACATTCTGAACGACATTGAACAGCAGTCCATGCTGCATGAGATGGTGCTGATGCTCCGGATCAGAAAGCAGTTTGTTGTCATTTTCAAATGCGTTCATGCTTTCATAACCAAATGTCAATACCGTATCAGAACTTCCGTCACCAACCTTCACTTCACAAAGCGGTGTCACCGGATAGTAAGAATATCCTGTAAGGTCAATATCACCGGTAATCGTGGTTGTATTTGTTGGACTTTTTCGGAAGTATGTTCTTATATTCTCTGCTGCATACTGAGAGACACTCCACAACACCAGATTTTCCGGTATTGATATACTATCCGAACTCAGATCGGTATTCTTTTTCCTGTAGCTGTCCAGATTGTAATAATATCTGGCATGCGTATTCTTGTAGTTCTTTATCTGACCTTTATAGGTATTATTCTCAGGTTTATCAATGCATACTGCACTTCTTGAACTGTTCCTGCCTGCCAGAGATACCACCGCATTGGTGCTGCCTGTGTCATCATCCTCTGTGATTCCAACTAACTCATCAAAGTAATCAGAATCACCGATTTCAAGCTTCACGGAGTCTGTATCAATCCTGTAGGCGGCACCTGTGACAGTCCCCCAGGTACCCACTTCAAGATACATGGCTTTTGTAAATTCATTGTTGTTCTGGGTAAACTTAACAATACCTGTTCCTACCAACAGACCGCTTGTATTGTCTTTATCCGATTTTCCGGTAAAAGTATTCCCCTTCCATCTATCACACTTCCAACTATACCACCGGCATTTCTGGTTTTTGAGCTGACCTTATCTACAGAAGCTCCTGCTATGATAAGGTTGGTTCCTGTATTCATATAGCCAACAAATCCGCCGGCATTTTTATCCGTTCCCGTTGTCTCGACGCTGACAGAACCTCCCTCGGCAGTCTTTTTATATTCCGCTGTCAGGGATGCTCCTGCCTCCATAGTATTACAGAACAGGCCAACATTATCTGTGCCACTTATCCTCAGATCACAAGTGAGCGTATTCTCAAAGGTTATATTGGCACTTGTACCTTACATCAATCAAAACCTGCTCTCCATCGCTGTCATGTGTGATAAATGTATCTTTTAATCTCATCTATGATTATCTCATGTCCTTTACCGGACGCAATGGTTGAAGTGTCAGATCCATGATCTGGCGTATCTCCCTCAACGATCTGAAGTACCATACCATTTGCCATAGCACTGACCGTGCTTGTAGTTCCTTTTACAGTATTGTTGGAAACATACCATGCATATGTAGATGATGTCAGAGCAACAGCAGCAATCACTACACTCAGTGCTGCAACAAGCAGCTCTCTCTTTAGTTTTTTCACGTTAACTGTAGAACTCATTCACACATCTCCTTTCAAAAAGGCATATCAAACGGCAGAAGAAAACTTCTACCGTTTGATATGCCCTCCACGCCACAACCGTGGAAGACATGTCGCATAATAATAAAATTACTTATTTTCTGCTGTTGCTGTGAAGTATACAGTTACAGCGTTTGTTTTCGTAAGTATTCCATCCTGCAAATTCTTTGTTGTAACTTTTGCATCTTTTCCTTCATAGTAAAGATAAACATGAACAGGTGTATCTGCTCCCGCAGTTACTGTACCAAGAACTACTTCTGGTGAATTAGATGTATCTGATGACAATTTAACCTCATAGGCAGCACCTGTCGTATCAAGTCCATACACAACCCACGCTGTACCATCAGCACTTGTAACAAGAACCCTGAGTGCCTTTGCAAGCTCCGATGTTGAAGTAGCGTTTTTTGCATTCTCAACCTTTTCAACCTTGAGATCTGCAAGATTCTGACCCTTTGAGCTGATGTTGTAATCCTGTTTCAAAGCATATTCTTTTGTCACTGCAACTTCAGGGGTTCCAATTGGAATCAGTTTACCTTCTAATGCTCCATTTTCAAGAGTAGTACCATAACCTGTCATGAATGTTCCTTTTTCTGAGCCTGCTTCCTCACCGAATGTGGCTGGATATAAAGGCTTTGTTTCAACAGCTGTTGTTACTGATGTGGTATCAACTGATTTTGCACCTGAAGTTCCATTCGCAATTGTCATGAATGCGGCATTAGACTGGGCTGAGATAGTGCTTGTGGTTGCATCAACCTTGTTATTTGTCACAAACCATGCGTAAGTCGATGATCCAAGTGCTACAGCAGCCACGAGCACCATCGCGACGTTTCTTACTGAATAGCGATACTTTTTTCGCCAATAAGCCAAACAAAACAACCTTTTAACGATTTTTCAGCTTGCTTCTGTAAGGCTTTCAAAGCCAATATCTCCATTCCAGCTTGCATTGTTAAGGATTAGATGTTGTTTTGTCAAAAAAATCAGCCCGTTGATATGTCATGTATTCGCTACATAATACCTCTACGGGCTGATAGTTATTAAATTGAAGTTTTCCTGATCATCTGAACCATTATATGGTTTCCATCAGAGCTTCGCCTCATTTTTCCCAGTCAGCGGTTCGATCTAAATTCTGATGGATCAAAACCGGTAGAACTGGGGCACTTCCCTTTGCTAAGATTATAGCACCATATGATTCTTTATTTCTCCCAATAGCCACCGACATTAATCTTGGCATAGGTATAAGTAATGAAAGCTTTCGTCACATCTACGTCCAGATTCTGGTTTTGCTCCTCTTTAAGTAATGTTACAGAAGCACGGATTCTGTAGTTGGCAAATTCTCGAACTTCCGTATTTACCGCAAAGGAAATTGGGATATTGAATTGGCCTGTCTGCTCGTTATAGTAGGTGTAGGAACCATCTCCATTCTTTGATATAGTAATCGTGTAGTTCGAAAGCGAATTGCCGTCCGAAGTTTTCGCACCCGACAGATAGTTACCGATTGAAGCATCTTCATAACTACTATCACCTTTTTTCTGCAAGGATATGCTGAATTGTACTGTGTCCGCTTCGCTTAGTGTTTTGAACTGTTTTACATCACTGACAAAACCTTCCATATTTGAGAAATCCAGGGTCAGGACAGTATCGATGGTAGCTACCTGACCTTCCCGCAGGTTGATGCCCAACTGATCGATATTGGTGTAATCCAGTTTCAGAATCGCTTTTCTTTCTGT
>JAQYAS010000004.1 GCA_029338615.1 Clostridiales bacterium | reverse complement strand
ACACAATGACAACTTTATCTCTTCTGTCACCAACCGGATATAAGACACAATCCGCCTTGTGCAGTGTTTCTTTTATAGTTTCAGAACTTTTCATTTGTTACATCCCCCTAATCCAATTCTCTTAACAACCACAATGTTAGTCGCTACTAACTTTATTGTCAACTGTTATTGCTTTATAAATCAAAAAAACTCCCGCAAATAAAAAAGCACCCGCAAACATATCTTCTAAGACCTAATGATGTGTTTGCGGATGCTTTTACAATGTATATGTCAACAAGACAACTGAATCTTAATAATCATTCTTGAAATTCTTATATTAAACAGCTCTTTGCCATTTATATTATTCTTCTATATATTTTCTCAAATACAGACCCTCTTGCATGACTAATTTTTGTATCAAATCTAACTGATCAGAAGTTGCATTTATAACCTCTATAGAATTTCTGTTATTGATGCTAAACAACATATCTTTGTCCTTGCCCATCAACAATTGAATTGATGAAATTTCATTTATCAATACAAAATGAATCAAATCCGATATTTGATCAAAATTTTCTTTAGCTATATCCATACTATCTTCGTACAGGCTCCTGTATTTTCCTGTATAGCCGTCAGGAAGCTCCGTTATCACCCCCGCCGCGTCGTAATATGCCAGCAAAGTTATAACTACATTGGGTGTGCTTTAGAAAAAAGCAGCCAGACAAAATTTTGTCTGACTGCTGGTAGGTGTTCATCCAATTATTATAAATATTTACTTCTATTGAGCCCTACAGTTCCTTGTGACGTGCAAAGTAATCCTTTGTCTCTGCCACAACCACACTGCTGAGTGCAAGCAGTGCTATGATATTCGGAATCGCCATGAGTCCGTTGAATATATCAGCGATAGTCCATACAGCCTTAACTGTCATGTATGGTCCGATAAATACGCAAAGTATGTATAACCAACGATATATCTGAACTGAAACCTTGCTGCCGTTTGTGAGGTACTCAAGACATCTCTCACCATAATAGTCCCAACCAAGGATAGTTGTAAATGCGAAGAATACAAGGCAGATCATCAGGATGAATGCTGCAACCTGACCTGGCATAAAGAAAAGTCCCTTCTGGAATGCATCAGTTGTGACTGCAATTCCCTCAAGGCTGCCATCCTGCCAGCTTCCCATCATAACGATTGAAAGACCTGTCATTGTACATACGATGATAGTATCAATAAATGTACCTGTCATTGTTACAAGGCCCTGACGAACAGGTTCCTTTGTCTGAGCTGCTGCTGCTGCGATAGGTGCAGAACCAAGACCAGCCTCATTAGAGAAGATACCACGTGCAACACCCTTCTGCATGGCAATTGCAAGACTTGCTGTAACACCACCTGCAAATGACATAGGCTTAAATGCACACTTGACTATTGTTACAAATGCAGCCGGAACCTTATTTATATTAACAATGATAAGAACCAGACACACCACAATGTAAAGAACTGCCATGAATGGTACTATAACCTGAGAAACCTTTGATATTCTCTGGATTCCACCGATTACGACAAGTCCTACAAGGATTGCAAGAATAAATGCTGTGATGACGATGGCTATTGAGTAGTCATTTCCAAAGATTGATACTGTATTTGCCTTGTCAGGATCAAAGAAAGCCTGAACTGCTGAAGCAATACCATTTACCTGTGTAAATGTACCGATACCCATGAGACCTACGCATGCTCCGAAGAATGCAAATATCTTTGCAAGCCACCTCCACTTGTGACCCATACCATTCTCAATGTAGTAGAAAGGTCCTCCGAGAACGTGTCCATCCTCGTCAATCTTTCTGTACTTTACAGCAAGCAGTCCCTCTGAATACTTTGTTGCCATTCCGAAAAGCGCTGCGATCCACATCCAGAAAAGTGCTCCAGGACCACCAGCAAGGATACCTATAGCTGTTGCTACTCCTACGATGTTACCTGTACCGATAGTTGCTGAAAGTGCTGTACATAACGCGCCAAAGCTCGTCACCTCTCCTGTACCGTCTTCCTCATTCTTGATCATGAATCTCAGTGCCTTTGGCAGATGAACTATCTGAAGAAACTTAAGTCTGATCGTCAGATAGATTCCGCAGACGATGATGAGTATTATGAGTGGCAAGCCCCAGACAATATCATCAACTTTGCCTAAAAAGTTTGTGAATGCGTCCATGTTACTCCTCCTATTTTTTATTTATAATTCACAAGTGTAAATTATAGCATAAAAATTCTTAAATAAAAACGAAAAAACACGCATTTTCAACATTTTTCTTGTTTTTTTGCGTGTTTTTTGAATATTTGTTTATTATATTACGAAATAACGCATATTTATATTCTTTACCGTCTCTTTGCCAGATGTGGTTTGTCATTACTTCTTATAAGCATCCACACAAGCGAACTGACAAGAAGGAGTATTGGATAAAACAAATTTGGGATTATCTGGAATGCCGATATCTCATGTCCCAGCTCCGACACCGCTGATATTGCAACCAGCATCTGGGCACCGTAAGGAATGATTCCCTGGAATATACATGAAAATGTATCAAGTAGCGACGCTGATCTCTTTGGGGATATACCATAATCCTCTGCCATCTCCTTTGCTATCGGATTCGCCATGACTATCGCGACCGTATTGTTGGCTGTGGCTATGTCCATGGCTCCAACCAGAAGTCCAATTCCAAGCTGGCCTCCCTTGTCACCTTTGAACACCTTCTTTATAGCTGAAAGCAGTGCCTCAAACCCGCCATACTCTCTGATGAGTGAACACATAGCTGCCACAAGTACAGCAACCATACTTGTCTCAAACATTCCTGCTGCACCGCTTCCCATATTCGTCAGGAGATCCACTGCCGCCGTCTGCCCTGTGGCAAGCATGATGATGGAGCCTGACACGATTCCAACTATCAGGACTATAAACACATTAAATCCCACTATTCCTCCTATGAGTACCAGAACATAAGGTATGATCTGTATCATATTATAATCATGTTGTACTACTCCGCCTATCTCAGTATTGAATGACTTAACCAAGATTACTATGAGCGTCACAATCGCCGCAGGAAATGCTATCCAGAAGTTTGCCCTGAACTTATCTTTCATGGCACACCCCTGACCATTACATGCTGCTATGGTCGTATCCGATATGAACGACAGATTATCTCCGAACATCGCACCGCCCATTATGGACGCCACACAGAGCGGCAGATTAAATCCTGACGCATCGGCAACTGCAACTCCTATAGGCGTCAGAAGTGTTATTGTTCCAACAGACGTTCCCATAGCTGTTGATACAAAGCATGCTACAACGAACAGAACTGCCACGGAGAATCTCGCCGGAATGATACTCAGCATAAAGTATGCCACACTCTCGGCACTGCTCCGCCCCACGACTCCCACAAATATTCCCGCCGTCAGGAATATGAGCAGCATGGTTATAATATTTTTGTCTGTAAGTCCATTTGCCATGATCTGAAGCTTCTCATCAAAGCTTACCTTTCTGTTCTGCAGACATGCCACAAATATCGCCACCATGAAGGCGACCACTATCGGAATATTGTAAAATCCCATCGGGATCTTCAGCACGTACTCAAACAGTATTCCAAGTCCCAGATACAGGACAAGAAAGACGTATATCGGTATCAGTGCCGCACCATTTGACTTCTTCATAATTCTCCCTCTTCTTTCAATATTTTACCTAAATCTGATATCTTTTAATTGGACCTTTCTT
>JAQYAS010000003.1 GCA_029338615.1 Clostridiales bacterium | reverse complement strand
CAGTGAAGAAAAAGACAGGGGTAATAAGCGAGAATACTATTCGGGCTGTTGATGAGGCGAGTTCAAGAACTGTAGAAAAAACAAGCCTTGACAAGCTAAAGCTGATAGAGGTGGATGGCAAAAAGCAGATTAAAGATTATTATCGACCGGAAGACGACGTGCTACTATATAATAAATTACTTGATAGACTAATTCGATATGGAAATGCAAAAGATGCATTTGCAGAGCCATTTTATAAACCTAAGAAGGATGGATCTGATGGCCCGATTGTAAAAAAAGTTAAACTCTATGTAGGAGTAGCTGATGATCAGGTTAAGGTTAGAGGAAGAGGTGAAGATATAGATAGAGAAGGAGTCAAAGATAGAGGAGGGATGTACCGATGCGATATATTCAGGAAAGATGGCAAATATTATATGGTTCCGGTATATTATAAAGATTTATATTTGCACAGAATGCCAACAAAGGCTGTAGTTGCCCATAAGGAGACTGCGGATTGGAAGAAAATGGATGATAAATATTTCCTGTTTAGCTTATATCCGGATGACCTTATAAAAGTACAAAAGAAATATGACATCATTCACAATGCAATAGATACAAAGAAAGCCGGAACTTATGAAGTGACATATCAGGTAACAGATAGTCAGGGTGCTACTGCTACAAAGGCGGTTAAAGTAACTGTTAAGGCTGTACCGGTTAATCCAGATACAGATAAACCGAATACCAATAAGCCAAGTAATGATAAAGGCAGTGTAGAAACAGGCGATAGAAATAATCTTCTATTGTGGGAAGTCATGTTGATTGGTTCAAGTATCCTTCTGTTATACAGTCTGTATCGTAAAAAACGAAAAACAAATCAATAACAACTTATGAGGGTAGTTGCCTAAATACAGGCACTGCCCTCTTTTCACAATAAAGCCTTTTTGAGTTAATTGGAGAAAGATAAAAATATTTCCACTGAATATTTTAGCCTTTTTTGGCTATAATTTTCAATGACAACTTGAAAACCTGATAGAAAACACATATAATATTGATTGAAAAAGCCTAAATAGGCAGAAATTTTCAATGAAATGGAGCGGGATTTATGGAAATTAAGCGTGATAGTTACCTTGAGCAGTTGATTTCATATCGTTTTGATGGATTAGTGAAAGTAATTACCGGTATCAGGAGATGTGGAAAATCCTATCTTCTTAAAAATATATATCGAGATTACTTAATTGAAAATGGTGTAAAAGAAGAACAGATTATTACGATTGAGCTTGACCTTGCGAAAGACATTAAATATCGTAATCCGCTTATTCTTTCATCATATGTAAGAGAAGAAGTGGAAAAGAGCAAAGATGAGTATTATCTTTTCGTTGATGAAATTCAAATGTCTGATGAGGTGGCTAATCCATATAATCCGGACGGTAAGAAAATTACTTTTTACGATGCTCTTAATGATTTGAGAGGTTTATCGAATTTAGATGTTTATGTGACAGGAAGCAATTCAAAAATGCTTTCCAGTGATATCCTTACTGAGTTTAGAGGACGAAGTGATGAAATAAGAGTACATCCGCTTAGTTTTGCAGAATATTATTCTGCTGTTGGTGGGGATAAAAATGAAGCATTTGATGAATACGCATTTTATGGCGGTATGCCACTTATCCTGTCAAGACCTAATGATATGGCTAAGATGAATTATCTGAAATCACTTTTCTCAGAAGTGTATATTAAGGATATTGTTGAACGTAAGAGAATTGAAAGGCAAGATGTTCTGGAACGAATTTTAGATTTGCTTTGCTCATCAGTTGGCTCATTAACAAATCCGACCAAAATTGCGAATACTCTGAAGTCAAAGCAAGGGGGCGGTGTGTCTGCTAACACGATCCGGGCATATATCGGACATTTGGAAGATGCGTTTCTTTTTTCAGAAAGTAAGCGATATGATGTAAAAGGAAAATCCTATTTTGACTCGCCAAATAAATATTATTGCGAAGATATTGGACTTAGAAATGCAAGGATAGGTTTTCGCCAGCAGGAAATGACGCATATAATGGAAAACATCATATATAATGAGTTGAATATCAGGCAGTTTTCCGTTGATGTTGGTGTTGTTTATGCAAGGACGCTCAGCGAAAAAGGCAATTCAATTCGCACTCCAAGGGAAATTGATTTTGTCGTAAATTCAGGAGGAAAACGAACTTATATTCAGTCAGCGTATGCAATGCCTACTGGTGAAAAAGCAGAAGTAGAACTCAGACCATTTACGCTCACAGGAGATTCTTTCCCTAAAATTGTGGTAAGGAAAGATATTGGAAAGCGTTGGTATGATGATAACGGCATTTTGAATATCAACGTGATTGATTTCCTTTTGGATAAGGAGCTTATTTAAAAAGAGCATGTATTCATTGTTCATGGGGCCAGGCGCCCACAATGCAGCCGCATATTTAATCAGCCCCGACGACCTGCCGCCGAGCGAAGGAGAGGGGGCGACACTAGAGGATGGCATACGCCATATACAAGACAAAAAAATATCTCCTGATCGTGAGCAAGCTCCCGATGACTACCACTACAAAATAAGCAATGCACCCCTCGCTGCTAACGCGGCTCGTGGAATGGCATATGCCGTGGAAGATGGACGGAATTATAAAATAAGCAATGCACCCCTCGCTGCTAACGCAGCTCGTGGAATGGCATACGCCATATAGATAACAAAAAAACACCAGTTGATTGTGAGCAAGCTCCCATCAACTGGTATTTTTTTATTATCTGCATTGCTTATTTTATAATTCCTATTGACATAGTAGGGTATAAGAGATATAATCCTATCATGTTCGTAGGAATTATAGGATTTATTATTTAGTGAGGCATAGAAGATCATGAGATTTAATACAGCATTATTACACAGCGCAAAGCTTGGTGATGAGAATACAGGCGCCACACTTACACCGATCTATCAATCCAGTGCATTCTATCAGCCTTCAGCGGAGCAGCATGAGAAGCTTTTCCACAACAAGGCGACGGGTTATTCTTATACGAGGATCAACAACCCGACGATAGCTGCATTTGAGGAGCGGATGACAAATCTTGAAAAGGGAGTGGGTTCTGTAGCTTGTTCCTCAGGTATGGCGGCACTCACAAATGCACTCTTAAATATAGTGGGAGCTGGCGGAGAGATAGTCTCCAGCACAGGACTCTACGGTGGAACGATAGATCTGTTCCACGATCTGGAGGCATTTGGAATCAAGACGACATTTGTGGAGATATCGGATAAGGAGGCGGTCGAGGCAGCGATAAATGAGAATACCAGAGTGATATTTGCTGAGACCATCGGCAATCCGAAGCTGGATGTGGTGGATATAAAGGCTCTTGCAGAGCAGGCACATTCACACAGGCTTCCTCTTCTGATAGACAACACGGTTGCCACGGCATACCTGGTCACACCGCTGACACTTGGAGCGGACATAGTCATCAATTCCACATCCAAGTACATCAATGGCAACAGCGATGCCATAAGCGGAGTCATAACCGACAGCGGTAATTTCAAATGGGACGCAGAGCGTTATCCGCTTCTGCAGCAGTACAAGATGTTCGGAAAGTTCGCCTACATAGCAAAACTCAGGAACGGACTTTTTAGAAATACAGGAGCCTGCATAGCTCCACAGACAGCATTTTACAATATGCTGGGCATGGAGACATTGGGGCTTCGGATGGAGCGATGTTGTCACAATGCACTTGCCCTTGCACAGTTTCTGGAAAGCCGGGAGGGCGTAAAGGTCAACTATCCGGGGCTTGAATCCAGTCCTTGGCATGACATTGCAGATGAACAGCTGCACGGAGGATATGGTGCCATAATCACCATCAGAGTCGGCAGCAAGGAGAAGGCATTTGCGGTGATGAACAAGCTCACAATACCGCAGATAGTGTCGAACATAGGAGACACAAAGACGCTCATCGTGCATCCTGAATCAACACTAAATGCGCACAGCACAGAGCAGGAGAAGCTTGACGCCAACGTATATGATGATATGATTCGTATTAGTGTCGGAATCGAGGATGTGGAGGATCTCATAGAGGACTTCCGGAAGGCCCTTGTCGACTAATACACAAATGATTTGGAGGAACTACATATGGCAGTAGATTACGCAGCTCTGAAAAAGGGCGGATTCATGAGACAGAAGCAGAAGAATAACTTTTCTCTGAGACTTCAGGTGGTGGGAGGAAATCTTACCGCAGAGAATCTCAAGAAGATAGCAGAGGTTGCCGAGAAATACGGAGATGGACATGTACATCTCACATCGAGACAGAGCGTCGAGATTCCATTTGTTAAGCTTGACGATGTGGAAGAGGTAAAGGAAGAACTGGCAAAGGGAGGCTGTAAGCCGGGTGTGTGTGGCCCAAGAGTAAGAACAGTCACAGCGTGCCAGGGAAATCAGATCTGTCCGAGCGGCAATATAGACACTTATGATATAGCAAAGAAGCTTGATGCGAGATATTACGCAAGGGAGCTTCCTCACAAGTTCAAGTTCGGTGTCACAGGATGCCAGAACAACTGTCTGAAGGCAGAGGAGAACGACGTGGGAATCAAGGGCGCAATGGTAGTAGAGTGGGATGAGCCATCATGCATCATGTGTGGCGTGTGCGTCAAGGCGTGCCGTGAGGGCGCGATCACCATGGCGGACGGCAAGATCATCCTCGACACAGACAAATGTAACTACTGCGGTCGATGCGCAAAGGCATGTCCTACAGATGCATGGAAGGGCGAGACAGGATACCTTGTCTCATTCGGAGGATTATTTGGTAACACGATCCACCGCGGCGAGGAGTTACTTCCGGTTGTTACATCTGAGGAGCAGCTTTTCCGTATCACAGATGCAGCAATACAGTTCTTTGCAGACAATGCAAAGCCAAGCGAGCGTTTCCAGTTCACCCTGGAGCGTGTGGGCTTAGACAAATTCAAAGAAGTATTAAAGGAGGCTTACAATGGCTGATTATGAAATCAATGACAGAGTAGATATAACTGATGTGGTGTGCCCGATGACATTTGTCAAGGCGAAGGTAGCCATGGAGGAGCTTGAGATAGGACAGGTGCTTGCGGTTACCATGAACGACGGCGAGCCTGTACAGAACGTACCAAGAAGCTTCAAGGAGGAAGGACAGCAGATCCTGAAACTCATCGACAACGAGAATGGTACTTATGATCTTATAGTTAAAAAACTGGAGGATTGATCAGATAAGGTAAGCCGGATGTTTTCACTGCAATAATTCATACTATAACCCAAGCAGTGAAAACATCCGGCAGGAAAGGAGAAAATGAATGGCAGTAAGAGTCAGTGCAGAGAATTTCGATGCGAAGGTTCTTCAGTCGGAGCTCCCGGTCATCGTGGAATTCTATTCGGACAGCTGCATACCATGCAAGCAGCTCTCACCTATCCTTGGCGGCATCGAGGATGACTACGAGGACAAGGTAAATGTATACAAGGTAAATGTAAACTTCGACGCAGAGCTTGCTGAGAAGTACGCAGTCATGGCATCACCAACCATACTCTTCTTCAAGAGTGGTGAGGAGGTTTCCCGCATCCGAGGTCTTGTGAAGAGAAATGCTCTGGAAGAGGAAGTTAAAAAAATAATATAAAGTAAAAAAATCACATTTTATGCAGCCCGGTAATCCCGGACAGGTAAATGAATCGTCAGGAGGAAAGAAAAATGACAGTCACAATAGCAGGAAAGAAGAAAGAGATAGCAGAGAAGACAACAATAGCTCAGATCATCGTGTCAGAGAACGTTGAGAATCCGGACTATGTCACAGTAACAGTAAACGATGAGTTTGTTGACTCAGATGCATTTGCAACAACAGAGCTCAAGGACGGCGATACAGTAGAGTTCCTCTACTTCATGGGAGGTGGCAGCTTCTAATGGCATTTACAAACGAACAGATGGAACGTTACTCACGTCACATCATCCTTCAGGAAGTTGGCGTGAAGGGACAGAAGAAATTGTTAAATGGCAAGGTGCTGATCATAGGCGCAGGTGGACTGGGAGCGCCAGCCGCTATGTACCTGGCAGCAGCCGGAGTTGGTACGATCGGTATCGTTGATGCCGATGAGGTAGATCTGTCAAATCTTCAGAGACAGATCATTCACGGAACAGCAGATGTGGGCAAGGCAAAGGTCAAATCCGCAAAGGAGACCATGAATGCCATGAACCCTGATGTAAATGTAATCACATACAGAGAGTTCGTTACATCAGAGAACATAATGGATCTCATCAAGGACTATGATTTCATCATTGATGGAACAGACAACTTCCCTGCAAAGTTCCTTATAAATGATGCCTGTGTTATGGCTAAGAAGCCATTTTCACATGCAGGAATCATCAGATTCAAGGGTCAGCTCATGACATATGTTCCAGATGAGGGACCATGCTACAGATGTGTATTCAAGGATCCACCTCCAAAGGATGCGGTTCCTACATGTAAGCAGGCCGGTGTAATCGGAGCAATGGGCGGTGTCATCGGAAGTCTTCAGGCTATGGAGGCGATCAAATATCTCATCGGAGTTGGCGATCTTCTGACAGGAAGACTCCTTACATTTGACGCACTTAAGATGGAGTTCCACACAGTAAAGCTCCCTCACAAGAAGGGCTGTGGATGTGCTGTATGTGGACCAAATCCAACCATCACCAAGCTAATCGACTACGAGCAGGTGGAGTGCGACGGAAAATAAAATGATCTCTGTAATCCGCCTGAGTATAGGGCTGTGAATGCTGAGTCTGACTGACAATACCATATCTGGGAGCGCTCCCGCTTAACGCTGCATGATCAACATAGTTGATACAGGTGGGTCACAGAGATAGTTGAATATAAGGAGGATATGAAGTAAGATGTTGTACATGACAAAGTCTGATTACGAGAAGATACTTGCACACTGCAAGGAAGGCCTTCCAAATGAGTCCTGTGGTCTGATCGGCGGTGTTAGAGAGGGAGATAAGAAGTACATCAGGAAGGTGTATCTCCTGACAAATATTGACGCCAGCAACGAGCATTTCTCCATGGCCCCAAGAGAGCAGCTTGCGGCAGTTAAGGATATGCGTGCAAATGGATATGAGCTTCTTGGTAACTTCCATTCCCATCCAGAGTCTCCGTCCAGACCTTCGGAGGAGGATAAGAGACTTGCATATGATTCCAAGGTGAATTATCTGATTCTCTCCCTCATGGAGATAGACAATCCGGTACTCAAGGCCTTCAACATAGATGAGGAAAAGAATGTGACGATAGAGGAGCTTGTTATAGAATCATGATAGATAGCAGGCATTTGAAAGAACAGGGCGGGCTTTGATACCCGCCCTTGTTCTTTACGCGGACTGTGTCATAAATTTTATTTGGAGTTACTGAAGAGATGTTTTGCATAAGTATAAACCATAAGAATACGCCGGCCGATGTCAGGGAGAGATTTGCATTTACGACAAAAGGACAGAGACAGTTCACTGAGCGCCTTAAGGCTGAGGTGGGTGGATGTGTCGTGTTGTCGACCTGCAACAGGATGGAGATATACTTCACAGATAAATATGAACAGGTGGAAAAGCTGCTGGCAAATGACAGGGAGGTTCCGGTCAGCCTCATAAGAAGATACAGCATGAATTATGAAGGATTTCAGTGTGTGTTACATCTGTGCAGAGTGGCGTGTGGTATGGATTCCATGGTGCTCGGCGAGGTGGAGATCATACATCAGGTGAAGAGTGCATATCTTATGGCGAAGGAGCTTGGAGCCTGTGATGGCGAGCTGAATATAGCATTTCAGGGAGCACTTGCGGCGGCAAAGGCGGTGGCAACGGAGAGTGATGCCACGAGGCTTCCGATATCCGTCGGAACTTTGTCAGCCAGGGAGGCAGTAAGTTTTATAAGAAATACAAGCGTCGGGCGAGTCCTAGTCGTAGGAGCCACAGGCAGGATAGGCAGCATAGTTGTCAAGGATATCGCAGATCTTGCACCGGACATAGAGATAACAGGCACAAGCAG
Source organism: Clostridiales bacterium (assembly GCA_029338615.1). GTDB lineage: Bacteria > Bacillota > Clostridia > Lachnospirales > Lachnospiraceae > Coprococcus. The sequence goes on along the minus strand of JAQYAS010000003.1, from coordinate 2,535 downwards.
AAGCCACCACAGTGCAGATGAGGTATTTGGCAGACATCAGCAGATCAGGATAGAGGACTACAGCAGAAGATATGAGCTGGCAGCCTGGGCGGATGTCATCATCAGCGCGACAGCAAGCCCTCATTATACATTTGTCAGAGATGAACTGGCAGAAGCCGTGAAAATGCATCATAAGCGGAGGTTGTTCCTGGATCTGGCAATGCCGAAGGACATTGACCCGTCAGTCTCAGAGGTGGACGGATGTGTACTGCGTGACATAGATTATATAAGAACACTTTCCAGAGAGAACAATGAGAGCAGGGCAAAAACTATCACGGAGATGGAGCCGTGGCTCATATCACAGGTTGACGAGATCATGAAGAATATAGCATTTTCGAGGTTCAACAGGGAGCACGGAGATGTCATGGCACAGCTTAAGATGACAGACGGAGCAAAGCTGGTATACAAGCTTAAAGGGCAGCTGGAGTATGAGGCATTTGAGAAGGTGCTTGCGGGCATGGCGGCGGATGATTTTGAGGGTTGTTAGAAATAGATAAAATAGAGGTGCATATGTCGTATTTCCCATTTATGATCGAACTGAATAATGAGCGGTGTCTGATCGCAGGAGGCGGAACCGTGGCATACAGAAAGACATGCAGCATGTTGGAATTTGGCGCGGTGGTCACGGTGGTGTCACCGGAGTTCTGCCCGGAACTTCTGGCACTGTCAGATCATTCTGGACGTCTCACACTCATAAAAAGATGCGTACAACCAAAGGATATAGACGATGCATTTGTCGTCATAATGGCGACGGACGATGAGAAGGTCAACCACGACATGGCTGAGCTCTGCAGGCAGCAGCGCATACTGGTAAATGTAGTGGATGTGAAATCGGATTGTGGATTCTACTTTCCGGCGATCATAAAGGATAAAGAGGTCGTAATAAGCGTTTCCACCGGAGGACAGAGTCCGGTGCTTGCGGGCACGATCAAGAGAAATATAGAGAGCCATTTAGACAGAAGTTATGGCGATATAGCGGAGCGGATGGGTGAGATCCGCGAGCAGATCAAAGCACAGATAGACGGCGAGGAAGAGCGAAAAAAGGCATTTCAGCAAATGGTTAGGAGTCTGTTAGATGAGAGTTGAGAATGGACATGGTAAAAATAAACCGAATATTCGTAAATTTGCGGAGAATGACATGGCAGATGGATTCAATAGTGACGGCTTGGATTGCGAAAGCGGAGGACAGAAAAAAACAGTAAAAGTTGGAACCCGCGGCAGCATGCTTGCTCTTGCTCAGACTGAACTGGTGATAAAGGCACTCAAGGAGAGATTTCCCCAGGTTGATTTTCAGATGGTTACAATGAGTACCCGGGGGGATCGGGACACCAGCAGAGCGCTTCTGGAATTCGGAGGCAAAGCGGTATTTGTCGAGGAGTTCGAGGAAGCTATACTTAAAGGTGACATAGACGTAGCGGTACACAGTGCCAAGGATATGCCGATGGAGATCATGGGAGGTCTTACGATATCGGGTACACTTCCGAGGGCATGTCCGCAGGACATTCTTATATATAAGAGTGGCAGGACATTTGACAGAAGCGACAGTTTCGTGGTGGGAACCAGCAGCCTGAGAAGGCAGTATCAGATAAGGGACATGTATCCAAATGCTGTGTGCAAGAACCTGCGAGGAAATGTCGGCACCCGCATACAGAAGCTGGAGGACGGCGAATACGATGCCATCATACTTGCGGCGGCAGGACTTGAACGGCTGGGTATCATCGATGGCAGCGCAGAATGTTTGGAAGTGCAAAAAGATAAACTTACATTCAGATACCTCAGTACAGAGTTAATGCTTCCGGCAGCGTGCCAGGGAATCATAGCCATAGAGACGCGAACATCTGGCGAAGCATACGACATGGTGAGGGCGATAAATGATACCGAGGCATACACACAGCTCACATGCGAGCGGACAGTCCTGAATCGCCTGAACGCCGGCTGCCATGAACCGATAGGCGTGTACTCAGAACTTTATGGCGACCACATGAAGCTAAGCCTGATGAAAGCAGATGCGGCTTCATCGGACAAAGAGAAAGATGAAGAAATCCAGATACACAGAAAGACGGTAGAAGGAAACACCGCAGACTGGGAACATCTGGTAGAGAATTTAATAAAGTAGAGTAAGTTGTTTTGCAACAGTATATTTAAAAGATAAATAAAAACATAAAATGTAGATTGTTTTGAAGTAGTATGTATTGAAGATAAAAGAAAAGTAGAGAAGTAAATTTTTTCGATGCGTAAGCCGTGTGAGTTGGATGGATGTCTCTACGGCGGGTAGCACAATGCGATTGAATCTTGTCGCTTCTTGCCGAACGGGACGGGAAGCACGCTGATGCGTGCGCAGGTCATCAAACTCCGTTTGACGACATTCCCCAAACGCCCTTATCGGGGGCGGAAACGAGTGCAGATGTTGTGTCAAGTTTTCTGTGAAAACTTGACATGTAGCGTCAGCCCCTCGCCGAAGGCGACTTATAATGGGCTGATGTTCAATGTAGAAGC
>JAQYAS010000002.1 GCA_029338615.1 Clostridiales bacterium | reverse complement strand
TCGCAATCATTTGATGACTACGAAAGAACTATAACACGTTGAAAACTTATTGATCAGCTGAAGCGGAAACGCGTTCAGTTACATCCGGAAAGACTGATCAGCTCTTAGCGGAATGCGTGGTCAGATGAGCCGGAATTTGCAATCAACACCTGTCTCTTCGTGAATTTCAGAGATTTTATATCCCTTTTTCTTTAAATCTCTGATATGATTGATTTGGGACATGTTGAGCATCTTCCTTTCCTCCCTATATAGTCAAGTCTTTTTTCCTTGAAAATCAAGGATTTTTTAGTGTTTCATCAATAAATATCTCAGAAGAAGGAGCCATAGAAATGGACATTTCTCTGTATCTGGTACGAAAATAGTGAATTTTGGGTGCACGAAGTAAAACGTCTTCTTATTTCATTTTACATGGCCTTGTGTGTACCCATCCATCTACGGCAACGAATCTCCCATGTCTACCAGGATCATCAGTCTATGCCGAGTCCTAACTTCTCTCGTCCCGCCTGTCCATAACCAGGGTGTCAGCTCAGCTCCTTTACAGGGTCATGCCCTCTGGAATATATTCCTGCCGACTACTGGCTCATTCTTTGTTTGTTGTATTACTGACTTCTTTCCTGTAACAGCACCTTCCGGTGGACGCTTTCCTGTTACATTCCATTTACTTCTTAATTCCAGCTATCATGGCTGGTCTCAGCCTTCCAGTTCCCTCTCTGAAGGGCTCAGACCGGCCATGATACACTGTTTCTTTCTCTTTATGCTGCTGGCTGTATTTCTGGTCTTACGATGTCATTCAGCATCTTCTGACCATCATAATCCACACCTTTGGTTAGTATCGTATAAAATATCCGGATCAGCTTACATGCCACCGCTATCACTGACTGCATCTTTTTCAGTGGATTTTTCTCCCTTGTCCGGTAATAACTATGGATTTCTTTAAACTCTTTGTTTTTTCCGATCACGGATATCGCAGCTTCATATAATGCATATCTCAAACGCTTTCTTCCTCTGTAACTGATCCGGCTTTCTCCGTTATGTTTCCCAGAGCTGTCCGCAACAATCGCATAACCGGCAAGCTTCTGCACCTGTTTCGGATTATCAAAACGTCCAATGTCTCCTACTTCTGCAATAAAGCAGCTCACTGTCTTTATCCCTATCCCATTGATCTCCATCAGCTTATATATATAGGGAATCTCAGAAAGCGTTTTCTCTATCTCTTCCATAAGTTCATCCATCCGTTTCTTATATCCTTCGTAATCTTCCAACAGGTTTCGGATCTCTTTTCTGGCACTTCTTGGTGCTTCCGTATTTCCGATGCTGTGCTCCGCTGCTGTTACCAGGGTCGTTGCCCTCTTAATCCCAGCGCCTTTCAGCCTTGCATCTCTCCATATCTTGTTTACACCTTCCACTCCAAGTTCCCTGATATCACAGGGCAGCGGTGCCTGTTTGATTACCATCAGTCCGCTTACTGCATCCGGATTCCTGTAAACGTCTTTGATCTCCGGAAAATAAATGCTGAACCAGCGGGCCATCCTGTTTTTGATCCTTGTGATCTCTTCCTGTGTCTGAATTCGAAGGTTAGACAGATTTCTGATTTCTGCATAGATCCCGGTTGGAATATATGGATATGAGAATCTTCCTTCATTTACCAGACCTGCAATTGTTTTTGGATCTTTACGGTCATTTTTACTTGGATTATTGTCATCCAGCTCTTTGGATTTCTTGACATGATGCGGATTCACATGTACCGGCTTCATTCCCTGTTCCTGCAGGTACGCTCCAAGGTTCAGCCAATAGTGACCTGTTGGCTCCATTCCTGGAATAATAACTTCCATTCCATGTTTCTCTACTATATCGTCCATCCATTCTTTGAATGCTGCAAATCCAGCTTCATCGTTACTGAAAGCAAACGGCTTCTTTGAGTACTCATAATTGCGCCAGCTAAAAGCCCTTGCATAATGGGTTTCACTTCCCACATCAATACCAATGATTAAAGTTTTTTCCGTAATAGATGCAATTTTTGCGTTCTGTGTGTTATAATTCATTTCAAGTACCTCACTGTTTAATAAGATTTTTTACTAACCGTGCAAAGTCAGTAATCTTATTTTACTCTGAGGTATTTTTTTCTCAACCTTCTTTCTCGGAATTCCTTATATTTGAATTATACAAGAAGCTCCTTTATCTTTTGGTGGTGCTTAAGATAAAGGATATGTGATTGGTTAAGGTCTATCAATATGTCCTTTCTATTTTCAGGGAATTCCCTTTCTGATAACAGGGAATTTTGTTTCCGATTTCAGGTACTTTTATTATACGCTACACAGATTATTTGCGTTGTGGCAGTCTATACGGTATGCACAATAATAGATATGCTGCGGATTAGATTCATAGAGGTTCCAGTTCAAAGATGCTTTAATTTTCTGAAAAATGATTGACAATTGATGAAAGGAAATCAGAAATAGTAGGCAATGCCATTAAGCTAACTGTTCGCTAAGTGTTCGATGTATCAGGAAGAACCACAACCAGTGTTGGATACACATAGGTGCCTATGATTTTATTCACAATAAAATATGATTTTGTGGTTATATGAATACTTGAATGGGTATTGATTGATAGGTATACTTTGAGTTTACTTCAAATATTATTGTATAGTAGGTGTCAGCCCCCATGAACATGACGAGTGGATGAGAGAAGATATATTATGTTGAATAAATTATTGAAATTAAAGAGAAAAGACTTGATACATTTTAAAATCTTGCATATAATATAGATGAAAGAAGAGATTCTTTGAGAGGATACGGATAGCACCTCTTTCCCTAGTGGGGGACAATAAATATACCATGAATGCTCGACAATAGGTGATATGTTGTCGCTATCCTTGTTTAGAATTTAGGGCTTGGTTCAATTGAACTGAGCCTTTATTCGTATACGGAGAATAAAAATGTTAACAGTACCTGATTTGATAAATATTCAATATATACCAGAAATAAATGACATATCGCTTATGCTTATGGTAGATTTTTATGAACAATATCTTTGTAAGCGGTTTTGGGTGTTTGAATTAGCAGATGGACAAAAAGTCAAATTGTTTTTTAAAGACACATCTGAGATTTTTCATGTTTCTGGAATTGATCACATATATGGGAATGTGCCTATGGATGGCACTCATTTTGTTGATGGTATAAAAAATAATACAATTGATTTGTTGACTTTAGAGAATATGAATAAACCAGCGTTTACAGATTACATGGATCGTATACGTAGTTTTGTTTGTATTGACACGATATTAAAAAATTGTGAATATTTATGGTTCCCGACAGGAATAATCAAGGATTCAAAAGTAAAAGTAAGATATCTTTTGTTAAAAGGAATTGATAATAAGAATTTGCATTTGGGAATTGATACATACAAGAAAAATCGTCCTTATTTTTCAAAAACACTTTTAGTAACAGAGGGTACGGCGGCAACAAAATATATTGAAAAAGCAGAAGATCGTATACGTGTGGTTAAAATTGAAATTATTGATAAAGTAAGTAACACAGTTCTTGAGACTGTAGATAGAAAAGCTGCTGTTAATAAAGCTGCTGATGAAATAAACAAAATGGGTAGCAAGTGGATTGGTGAAGAATTTCCTAAAATCTTGAAAGCGTATACGGAAATAACTAAGTATGGATGTCCTAATTCTAGAAATAAAAGGGAGTGGGTAAGCGAATTAGTTAAATATATAGAATCAAACAAAGATAGTATCCAAAATCAAGTAAGCGTGTTTGATCCATATTGGACTGCAAAAATTGTTTCAGAGCAGATAAAGAAGTATAAAAAAGAAAGTGCTATGAAAATGATAGAGAATACCACAGGCAACACGAGATAAGGCGTTTGAGCCGCAATTTTTGCTCGTTTACGGAAGACGAGAAGAGTATGAAAAATCAGAGTATTTGAGGAATTTAAGGAAACAAAAGGAGCGGGAGAATGTGGCATTGATGTCATATGATAGATTGACACCATTAATGGATTATCAACAATTCATAACCTGCAAAGTGAAAAATAAAAAATATGAGGTTGTTTCAATACCACCAACGTTTAGATATGTTGCAGGGCAAGCTGAGGAGCTGTATAAATGGACTGGTTTTCTGGACAAGATAGATGATATGAAATATACGACCGACGAAAGAAAAAATTTTTTAAAAAGTAGATTTGGTTATTGGACATCATTCAAAGGTAACCCTCCAGGAATTATTGTTGGGATGGAGGGAGAATAAATCAATAATTATATATGAATCAGAAAGGCTATTTTTATCATGAATAGATTTTTTGCTTGGATTATAGATCAGAACAATATTAATGCAAATATATTTACTTTGATTACAGTTATATTATCAGGCTTAATTTCGTGGATAATATCTGCAATATTCTATAATAAAGGAAATAGAGAGAATTTAAAACTTTCTGTGATATATCCAATAAAAGACATATTAGATGAAAAATATTCATGGAAAAATTATAATAAGCTTGCAAATATTAGAAGCTCATATTCTGCTAGATATTTAAAAGAGGAGGAAGACGAAGTTGTTAATAATCTTCTTAAATCATATAAAGATGTTTGTGGATATAATTATGATTATGTGTGCGCCGATAGCTTATTTGAATACTTTAAAAATAAACTTAAGAAAAATGGAATAAAAATAAATATAGAACCAATAAATATTGAAGGTGAACAAGTTGCATATGGTATGCCATTTGATTTAATGTATATGCCTGATGAGTTGGAACGCATAGTAAATATAAATGACCCTCAATTTGAGGCAGAAGTATGTCAACACAATGTTGTAGCACTGTTCAATTCATATTGTAAAAAATATTTTAGTCATGATGATATTACATATTTTGACGATATATCATTTGATGATGTCATAAATAAATCTGATAAAAGTAAAGAATGGGATATAAGATTCAAAAGACTTGCGGAGGCAAGAAAATCTTTTTTGAAAATGAAAATTTGTAATTAATATACTTGGTTATGGAAAGTATGTTATAGTGCATATATACTCAAAAGTTAGGAATGGTGAAGTATGATAACATATATAGAAGGTGATTTATTCAATAGTCCGGCACAGGTACTGGTTAATACGGTGAATACTGTGGGAGTCATGGGAAAAGGGATTGCTTTGGAATTTAAAAAAAGATATCCGGAAATGTTTAAACAGTATAAAAAGATGTGTGACGAACATAAACTTACAATAGGTCGATTGATGCTATGGTATGAGCAGGATCACTGGCTTTTGCAATTCCCAACTAAAGAAAATTGGCGAAATCCTTCAAAGATAGAGTATATAGAGAAAGGTCTTGCTGCATTTGTAAAGAAATACGCAGATTACAATATTTCATCTATAGCTTTTCCTAAGCTAGGGTGTGGGAACGGTGAATTAAACTGGGATGATGTTAAGATTGTCATGGAGAAATATCTTAATGATTTACCAATAGATGTGTATGTATATTTACGACCGTTAGACAAGCAACTGCCAGAGCATAAGAAAACTGTGGAGATGACAAAGTGGTTGAGACAAAATGCAAAGGATATGTCATTTGCTGGTGTGAAAGATGACATATCATATAGCAGTGCATTGGTTCCTATAACATTTGAAGTAGAAGGAATGAAGTGGACGGCAAGTTGGAATGCTGAAGATTTTCTAATATTTGAGAATGGTGAGGAAACATTGAAACTTAGCGATGAGGATGCCCGAGCTATTTGGGATAAAATAAGTGAAAAGAGGGTTTTTGCTACGGATGATAATAAGATTCATGACCTTTTTTATATCTTATTAGCTCATATGGGATATCTGGATGAAGTAAATATAGATGATAACATGAAAGCTGGTTTAAAAAAGGGATATCAGTTGAATTCATGGAAGGGACAGGCTTTTCTGGTTAAGGGGGATAAGTAATGACATATGAGGAGATTATCGCACAGAATTATTTGAATAAATGGTGGGCGGAATTTGCATTTCATTATACTGATATGTCAAATGCCGTTAATATTCTTCGCGATGGTTGTTTATATAGCAGGATTGATGCTGAGATATATGGAAATATGAGTAATGACAATGCAAGTATGCAGGTAATCAATATGACCAATTCAGATATTGAGTCATATGTGAGAATGTATTTCAGACCACATACGCCTACACAGTATCATAATGAGGGATATAAACATGTTCGACTAAGATATTGCCGTGATCAGGAGGCTAATGTACCAGTTCCTGTATTTTTTTTGTTTGATCTAGCATCTGTTTTGAAAAAGAAAGGAACTATGTTTTCAGAGAAGTCTCTAGCTGGATTTGGAGACCAACTGCAGAACGGAGTGGAAGCCTTTGCTAACTTGAATTTTCAACAAATATATAAGACTGGTTACATGGAGAATCCGAATCTGGAAAAGAAATATAGACAGGCAGAAATTGTGTCCCCTGGGGAATTCCCTATTGAAGATACACTCTGCTGTATAGTTTGTAGAAATGATATAGAGCGTCAGTCTTTGCTGAATAAACTGCGTTGTGTAGATTACAACTTGTTTGTAAAATACAGAAATCGTATAAAAGTTGATCGTAGCTGTTTTGAATGTAATGGACTATTTATAGAACAATGTAATTATTATGGAGATAAAATTGGTGTAGTGTATTCAGATACGAAGAATAAAAAATATTATATTCGTAGGTATAAAGATGGCGATGAGCAGTTATTGGTACGTGCTCATGCAGAGTTTATTTGGAAACGATCTGAACAGGTGATATTTAGGCAGTACTGTGATTTTGCTATAGATTATGAAAACCCCCGTTCTACACAATTTAGCGGAATGGTGAAACCAGAAGGTGCGACTGCATTGTATATGGAAATATCCTTTGAAAATAAAAGTATGTGTTTAGTGTGCTGGCAGTTGGCAGAGTCTGCAATGTTGTAGAAATTAGAATACATATAATGATTGCTATAATGGAGTTATTAATGTCGAAAAATATATATTTACCAATAACATTTACAATACCCAAATTTGAAGACTTCCGTGGCTGTCTGTCAGTACCATATGAAACGGAAGACGAGATGGAGAAAGCAGTCACTGGAAAGAAAAAGTCTGAGGGTGGAATTTTGCCAGATGACAATGTGAGAATATATGTGCCGATGGATTTGAATGCCGATGGCATCATGCGGCAGCTTTATGCTCTCTATGGCGCACTCGGCGAGCCGACGGAAAGTAATGAATCGGTTTATTATTCTGGCGTAAGAAAAATAATTACTCAGCTGGAAATATATGATCAGGTGTGGGTGGCAAGAAAAGTAGAAGAGAGCGTTCAGAAAGAGAACGGTGGCGTGAGACACAGTCGGAAGGGGATTGAATTGGCAGGAGAGATTATCAATTATCTGGAAGAAAACGAAGGGGCTTCCGAGTGCTTTCCTTATGATGAGGTTGAGGAGCTTAGAGATGCATTCTGGCTCTGAATGAATCTTCGTGAAATTATAGTTTGTTACATAGAAACGGATAAAAATATGCTCATAGCTCGTGATACAGGAGTATAAAGAAATTATAAAAATGTGGCGACAGGACTGCGCTATTATGTTTTGTGTGACATTATCCGTAAATAGCGATATTGACTTGGTGAGAGGAAGATAGAGTCATGACAGTAGGACAAGGATAAGGATTCACCGGAGGTGAATCTACCATCCGAAAGGCAAATATTGTATTGAAGAAAGAAATAAATAGTAAAAAGGAACTCAAATTTTTGAGTTCCTTTTTTGAGTTCCTTAATATTTTTTCACTTGGTTGCATAAACTTAAAAAAAGATATAAAATGTAAAAAGAAAATGGAGGGAACTAAAATGACAACTGAAGAATTATTAGAAAAATTGGAGTTGATTCAGAAACTCAAATGTGAAACATCTACATTGGAGATAAAAAGCGCGGAAAAAGGATGCCCCAAGCATTTGTATGACTCTTTATCTAGTTTGTCCAATCATGATGAAGGTGGAATTATTATTTTTGGTGTGGACGAGAGTCAGAATTATAAAGAAGTTGGTGTGTATGATCCGCAGGATATTCAAAAGAAAATAAATGAGCAGTGTCTACAGATGGAGCCGGTTGTAAGACCATTAATTACGGTAGTTGAAAAAAATGGAAAATTCTTTGTTTCAGCAGAGATACCTAGTGCTGATATTACAGATAGACCGGTGTTTTATAAAGGAAAAGGCCGAGTGAAAGGTTCATTTACAAGAGTAGGAGATAGCGATGAACCTATGACGGAGTATGAGGTATATAGTTATGAAGCATACAGAAAAAAATATCAGGATGATGTAAGAGTAGTTGACAGAGCTTCATTTGCTTCATTGAATCAAGGATTATTGTCAGAATATTTGAGGTTATTGAAAATAGGAAAGCCAAGATTGGCTGCTATAGAAGATAATGAAATATATGAGCTGATGAGCATAAAGAGGGATAATGAAATTACGTTAAGTGCTGTAATGAATTTTAGTCTTTATCCGCAGGTCTTTTTTCCTCAGTTATGTATAACTGCAATCGTTGTTCCTGGACGGGATATTGGAGCTGTAGGTTCACAGGGGGAGCGTTTCTTAGATAATCTGCGAATTGAAGGAAATATACAGGAAATGCTTGAGGGAGCATTGCAATTCATAAGCAAAAATATGCGTACAAAGACAATAATAAATCCTAATACAGGAAAGCGCGAGGATAGAACAGATTATCCTATTACGGCTATCAGAGAGACTGTGCTTAATGCTCTTGTCCATCGTGATTATAGTATATATACAGAAGGTATGCCGATTCAAATAATAATGTTTGAAGATCGAATTGAAATTAGAAATCCTGGAGGAATATATGGAAGAATGAGGGTTGATCAGCTTGGAAAGGTTCAGCCTGACACAAGAAATCCTGTTATTGCATCTGAGCTGGAAGTGTTAAAGATAACAGAAAACAGGTATTCAGGGATTCCAACGATTCGAAGAACGATGATGGAATATGATTTGCCACAGCCTGAATTTTGTGATGAAAGAGGAAGCTTTATCGTAAAACTATATAAATATGGAGAAAAAGCATCCGTAGATGATGCGGATGAAATAGAAAATAATGATTTGATCGTTTTCTGTAGGACTCCTCGTACAAGAAAAGAAATATGTGAGTATCTGGGATTAAGCTCGGTGACCTATGCTATTCAAACGTATATTATGCCATTGGTTGAACAGGGGCTGATAAAGATGAGTATGCCAGATAAACCGAAGAGTCCTAAACAGTTATTTTATAGTGATAATTAACTATACGTGCATTATAAAAGCACTCGGGAGGTATTGATGCAAGTTACAATAGAGGATGAGTTGATTGGCAAGATAAAAGAAAAAGGAATTTTCTCAGAATATCTTCCTGAAAATTTCAATGTAAAAGCAGATGGTTGGAATATATATGGGGCAGGAGCATCTCATAAGGATCATGTAGAGCCATATTCATATTATATGAGTCGATTCAATAAAACAGGGGATAAAAGAATGATAAGTATACCTGAATTTGGAACATATGTATCTCTGGTAAATTTCCTTTATGATAATAAATATACTATTCTTAGAACCTGTATAGAAAAGTCAAAAGGAGATAAGAATTCATTTTCTAGGTTTATAAATGATAACGGAGATATTATAGATGTTGATTCTACATATGGAGATGTTACAGCTACATTGATGTTGGATGATGGCGTGGAAAGTAATGAGTATGAGAAGGAACGGTCGATTTATGTTAATAATATGATTAGTAAAATCCAGACTACAAGAGGAGCTGCTGGTATATTACATATAGATATTTCTGAGTTTTACAGAAATATTTACACGCATATACTTGGATGTATAAAACTGGGAATAGATGGAGTAAAAACTGCTTTTGATCAGGGGGATGATAGTGTTGATTATAAGTTGTATAGACAGTTGGATGACAGAGTAAGACGGCTTAATGGGGCAAGGACAAATGGATTATTGGTGGGACCATATATTTCACGAATCTTATCAGAGTCTATATTGGCTGTAGTAGATGAGGAACTTAGAGAACTTGGTTTGACATTTACCAGATATGCGGATGATTATGAAATTGCCGTATACCAGGATGACAGGGACACGGATATAATGCATTTGGTTACATCTGTATTTGATAAATACTACTTTAGAATAAATACTGAAAAAACATTTTATGAAGAATATCCATTTTACATATTTAGTAATTATGAAAAGGTGATTGAAAAAATTCAGTACACTAACAATAGAATGGAGTCTCCAGAAATTGTAGAGTTATTCAATTGTTTTTTTGATATGGAGAAAAAGGGAGAGAAGGGGGCTGTTAGATATTTATTAAAATCATATTCGAACAAATATGTGGTGAGTAACAAAAATTTATATATTAATTATTTGGTTAATGTAATATGTAATGATGAGAAGAATATGCCGTTGGCATGTAAAATTTTAATAGATGAATTTAGGCAAGGGCAGGTGCAATTAGAATCGTCCATTAAGGATATCATATATAAACACTTACAATATAATATAAAAAACGGAAACAACCTAGCCGTGGTGTGGCTTGTATATTTATTGGTGAATGTCAGATATAGTTTCGACAAAGAATTTGTAAGATACTTAATAAAAACAGGAAATGAATTGGCGATAATAATTCTTTTAGAAGAACAGAGTTGGATGTTCGATGTGCAATTGGTAAATGAGTGCTGGGATCAATCGGATTGTTGGTTGATGTTGTATCAAATTGCATTAAGATTTGCGGACAAACGTGAATTGTATTTTGAAAAACTTCAGATTAATAATAATCGAGACTTTTATAATAAATTATTTAATAATGAATTTAGTTTTTACAAAAGAATTGGTGCATATTATCAATAAAATCAAGTTAAATAAAAATTTTTATAACAGTAGTATAGACAAAACTACGACAATCCCCTTGAAAAATATCAAACAAAAAACTAAAATATAAGTATATGAAATTATTACAAAATGTAATAATTTGATGCAGTATTGATTATAATATAATTAAAGAGGTTTGAATGATGGATAAAATAATGTACCTGTTGAATGTAGAAATATCAGGAGTTAAAAGTATAAAAAACAAAGTTAAATTAGATTTTTATAAAAAAACTGTGGATAAAAACTTTGATTCATCACAATATCGAGTAAAAGCCATATATGGAGAAAATGGTGCAGGAAAATCGGCACTCGTTACAGCGATTCAGATATACAGAGAATTGATGTGGAGAAGCAATTATCTGAGTGAAGGAAAAAATCAGGAATTCTTGGGAGAGATCGTAAATAAGATTACGAAAAAGCTGTATATTTCAGTGGAGTTTTTAGCAAAAATGGCATCCAGACAAACAGTATATAAGTATGAGTTTGAGATTGGAAAGTCGGAGGGTGACGAGTTTCAAATATTGCATGAAAAACTTCAACGAAAAAATGGAAATTATCAAAATAATAGATATACACAAGTTTTTGAGTGTAGAGACGGAGAACTTGTTTATCTAAATGGTACAAATGATCTGGTAAGTTATATGGAAAAAATGACAGCAAACTTGTTGTCCCGGCAGTCTCTTGTAACGATATTTACTTCTAAGATTTTGAATGACATAGTTGATAAAAACTATATTGATTTTTTTCAGAATGTTTTGATAGATATAATTTCGATGATAACATTTAATGCCTGTATCAGTGTCTATATAGAGGAGCAGGATCAGCATGAACTTTATTTTTGGCGGAAGAAGATGGCTGATAAAAAGATAAATGAGAAAAGCTTTGGAGATATGTTTTCGGAGTATAATGAATTGTACAAAAGTTCCTTGGGGGTTAATGAGAAGTATATAAGTAAGACTGATTTTGAAAATTATGAGAAGAAGATAGGACAACTTACAGAATTCATAAAAATATTTAAACCGGGATTGCAATGCATAGATATTGAAAAAAGGGATGATGGAGATAGATACAAGTGTGAATTAAATCTAAATTATGGTGATTATTCAGTAAACAAGGAGTTTGAAAGTACAGGAATAAAGAAGCTTATTCGATTATTTGATTGCCTGCAGTTTGCAAGTACTCTGGGAATTGTATTCATAGATGAGCTGGATTCGAACCTTAATGACGTATATCTGTGCAAGATGATAGAGTATTTTATGTATTATGGTAAAGGTCAGTTGTGCTTTACAACGCATAACATAGATCCTATGCTCGTGTTGAGAGACAATAAGAATTCTATAGATTTTCTGACAAATGAAAATACAATTGTGCCATGGGTAGCAAAAGGGAATGCCGCTCCTGATTCATATTACAGAAATGGCATGATAAAGGATTTGCCTTTCAATATAGAGGCATCTGATTTTGTAGGTATTCTTGGGGGGGAAGAGTAATAATTTATGGCATTGCAAATGATACTGTGCTTGGAAACTAACAAGCGCTCAAATACAGATGGTATTTATATTAGTGATACAATTAATCATTTTTATAATAAAGGTAATGATATAAAGATCAGCTGGATCTATATGAATACCAAAACAAAGTACAACGCAAAGGATGTGTGCAAACAGGTCAAAGAAAAAAGAGATAGCTATGTTCATGGTGAGACAAGGGTGATATATTGTGTTGATACAGATGATTATGAGATAAATACAGAACATAGTATGGCTTTGGACAATATAGAGCAGTATTGTATTCAGAATGGATATGATCTGGTGTGGTTTTGTCATGATGTTGAAGAAGTTTATTGGGGGCATAGAGTGGTAGATGATGTGAAAGTGAAGGAAGCTGCAAAATTCAGAAGTACAAAAAAGATAGTGGATCAGGATATAATTAATTTAACTCAGAAAATTAAGAGAAAGAATGCCAGTAATATAATGTTGGTTTTGGATAAGTATCTAGACAGAAAGATCCCCATAAGCTAAATCCCCAAACATTGTATTGAAATACCCCCCTCATTTTTATATAATTAAACATATATTTTGCTGTTCAAAATAGGGAGGAAGTACATATGAGGTTGGTTACAAGATCGGATTTTGATGGGCTTGCATGCGGAGCGCTTCTGAAGGAGGCCGGTATAATAGATCACTGGAAGTTTGCGCATCCAAAGGATCTGCAGGATGGATTGATCGAGGTTACGGAGGATGACTGCCTGGCAAATGTGCCATTTGTGGAGGGCTGCGGACTTTGGTTTGATCATCATTCAAGTGAGCACGAGAGACTTGCGCTGGAGGGAAAATACAAGGGCGAGAGCCGTATAACTCCATCGTGTGCGAGAATAATCTATGAGTATTATGGAGGCAGAGAGAGATTTCCGCAGTTTGACGATATGATGGAAGCAGTTGATAAGGTGGATTCGGGCAATCTGACGATAGACGAGGTACAGAATCCAAAGGGATGGATTCTTATAGGTTTCCTTATGGATCCGAGAACGGGACTTGGAAGGTTCAGGGATTTTACCATATCCAACTATCAGCTTATGGAGAAACTTATAGATGCATGCAGAACGATGACGACAGATGAGATTCTTGCCATGCCTGATATACAGGAGAGAATAGTTCTGTACAATGAACAGACAGAGAAGTTCAAGGAGATGGTCAAAGCGCACACAGTTGTGGATGGCAATCTTATAATAAGTGATCTGCGTGGAGTGGATCCTATCTATACCGGAAACCGTTTTATGATATACAGTATGTATCCTGAGCAGAATGTGTCAGCCTGGATAGTAAGTGGAAGGGGAGGACAGGGCTGTTCGGCAGCAGTTGGTTACAGCATACTGAATCGTACTGCCACCATGGATGTGGGAAGCCTGATGCTCAAGTACGGCGGAGGCGGACACAGGAAGGTAGGTACATGTCAGTTCAAGGATGATGAGATGGATACCAGACTCCCTCAGATGCTTGATGAGTTAAAAGCACAGGCGAATGCAGGCAGATAGTTGTTTATCGATGAAAACAGAATAATTTTACATATGCCTCTTGAATTATCAGGAGGCATTTTTTACAGGAGAAGGAATGTACACAGGAATAAGATTTAAGGGATACAAAGCATTTCCGGCGGATGAATATACGGAGTTGGATAATATTCCAAGGGTGTCGGTGATAATCGGCAAGAACAATTGTGGCAAATCCAGCATAATAGATGTTGTCGGTATGGCTTACGACAGACATTTTGCTGAGTATGAGCCGGGACATGTAGATGAACTTGTTGCGAAGGTTCCGGTGACGAGATGGATGTGCGACAAGTTATTTGACGGATATGATCACATAAATAATTATACGAGTGGATCAATGTGGAATCAGACAAAAGGAAGATCTGTGGGATTTAAGATGGATCCGGAGCAGAACGATGGCGATGTTGTGGCATGGGATGCCAGAATACCGATTCTGGGAGGAAATTTTTTGCCAATTATGTTAAGGCTGCTTCGAGAGAATAGAGAACAATGCATGTTCAGGAGGATTTCTGCAGAACGAAATATCCTTCCGGAGATAGAGGAAGCGCTGGGAACTACAACTGAGGATCTGACCAGTACAGGAGAGGGGGCAAGTAATCTCATCAGGGCATTTCTCAATGATAGTGCGTATGATGAGGATATTATTGAGAGGGATCTTCTGGGGGCAGTAAATTCTATTATGTATCCGGAGGCGGAATTTGAGAATATACGTGTCCAGCAGGTAAAGGATTTCTATGGTGACGTGAGATGGGAAGTATTTCTCAAGGAAAAGGGAATGGGCAGGTGTCCTCTATCCAGGATGGGCAGTGGCTTGAAAACGATCATACTGGTATTGCTCAATCTTTTGGTGATTCCTGAATTGAATGATTATAAGAACAAAAACATCGTGTATGGATTTGAAGAACTTGAGAACAACCTTCATCCTGCCATGCAGAGAAAATTGTTTGAATACATATATGAATTTGCAACGATGAGGGATGTTCAGGTGTTTATCACTACTCATTCTCATGTGGCAATCAATGCTTTTTATGATAAAGACGATGCAGGGATATTTCACGTTGAGAAACATAATGGCAGAGCACAGGTGAAGCGGATAGAATCCTATATGGACAAGACTGCCATACTCAACGATCTCGATGTGAAAGCCAGTGATATTCTGCAGTCCAATGGTATCATATGGGTTGAGGGCCCATCGGACAGAGTATATATCCAGCGGTGGCTGGAGTTGTTCTTTTCCGATAATTTTATTGAAGGGGTGCACTATCAGTTCCTTTATTATGGAGGACGGTTGCTGTCACAGTACTCTGCCAGTGAGGAGACTGAGCTGATAAATATAATAAAAACCAATAGAAATGCCGTTATAGTCATGGACAGTGACAAGAGGAGTGAGGAAGCAGATATTAACGAGACGAAGAAAAGAATTATAGATGAACTGGATTCTCTTGATATGATGTCATGGGTTACAGCGGGGAAAGAGATAGAGAACTATATTCCAAAATCGGTAATTGAGGATATGTTGGAAGTAAGTATCCCAGAGCAATGCGAACAGTATGAGCTGTTCCCGGATTATATAGCTCCGTATTATAACAATTTTGTCGGTAAAAAAGTTGTATTTGCCAGAAAAGCTGCGGAGAAGATGAACTGTGATAATATGGAGAATATGCTTGATCTGAAGAATCAGGTAATGGCACTTGGTGAGAAGATAAAGGGCTGGAACGGACTGGATGTCGAATCCGGTCGAACTTTGTGATATGAATCCGGTTGTAAATAACTGTGTGGTATATAACAATTGTATCTATGAGGAATTGTTGTATTGTGATCTTATGGAAGGAGTAGCACATGGAGATTTACACGGAGGAACAGGTGCGTGCGATGGATCGGGAGAGACTTATAAAAATGGTACTGGTTCAGCAGCAGAAACTGTCTGATATCAATAGCAAACTGCAGGTTATGCTTCAGAAGATGGAGTTATACAGACAGGGGCAGAATATGAATAATATGCTTAGATAACGATCATGGGCAGGGGAATGTTACATCCCCTGCCCATGGTTCGTTTATAACACGATTTTTAGTCTCTCTGGAAAAGATCTCTGGTGTATACCTTGTCTTTGATATCGTCCAGACATGAATTGTATCTGTTGGCGATAACAGCGTCAGACATGGATTTGAATGTGTTCAGGTCATTGACAACCTTGCTTCCGAAGAAGGTGCTTCCATCAGGAAGTGTTGGCTCATAGACAATGACTGTGGCGCCCTTGGCTTTGATACGTTTCATGACTCCCTGTATGCTGCTCTGACGGAAGTTGTCGGAGTTGCTCTTCATAGTCAGACGGTACACGCCGATGGTGCACTCTTTCTCCTGGTCAGCGGAATAGCTGCCATTGGTATTGTAAGCATAATATCCGGCGATTGACAGAACCCTGTCTGCGATGAAGTCTTTACGGGTTTTATTGCTTTCAACTATGGCACTCATCATATTCTGTGGTACGTCATTGTAGTTGGCCAGAAGCTGCTTGGTATCTTTTGGAAGACAATATCCACCATATCCAAATGATGGGTTGTTGTAGTGTGTTCCGATTCTTGGGTCGAGGCACACACCGTTGATTATATCCTGAGTACTCAGCCCCTTCATCTCAGCATATGTGTCAAGTTCGTTGAAGTAAGACACACGGAGAGCCAGATAGGTATTTGCAAATAATTTGACTGCTTCAGCCTCTGTGAATCCCATGAAGAGTGTATCTATGTCCTCTTTCAGTGCACCCTCCTGAAGAAGTGCGGCAAATGTGTGAGCTGCTTTTACAAGACGCTCGTCGTTCTTATCTGTGCCGACAATGATTCGTGATGGGTATAGATTGTCGTACAGAGCCTTGGATTCCCGGAGAAACTCTGGACTGAAAATGATGTTGTCTGTGTTGTATTTCCTGCGGACGGATTCCGTGTAGCCCACAGGTATGGTGGATTTGATGACCATGATCGCATCAGGGTTGACCTTCATAACAAGTTCGATGACAGCTTCAACTGCTGATGTATCAAAATAGTTTTTGGTACTGTCATAGTTTGTAGGGGCTGCGATGATTACAAAATCTGCGTCCCTGTATGCGGCTTCGCCGTCAAGCGTTGCAGTCAGATCCAGCTCTTTTTCTGCCAGATACTTTTCGATGTATTCATCTTGTATAGGTGATTTTCTGTTGTTTATCAGTTCTACCTTTTCTGGAATTATGTCAACTGCTGTTACGTGGTTGTGCTGTGACAGCAGAGTGGCGATGGATAATCCCACATATCCGGTTCCTGCCACTGCTATATTAAGTGGGGATGGAGCATCAAGCTTGCTGTCTGTAACCTTGATGAACATGTCTGTCAGGTCAAAGTCCAATGTGTCAGCCAGACTTTCTAGCTGATCTATGGATGGAATAAAATCCATCTTCTCGATTCTGGATATTAGTGCCCTGTTGATTCCTGTGGCGTCGGCCAGCTGAGCCTGGGTCATGTTTCTGTTTTTCCTTCCGGCCATTACGGTATCTGCCAGCCGGGTCTGAGATAATTTCTTCATTGTCAAAATTCCTTTCTCCGATGATTATGCTTTATTATTTTTAGAAAGATTATTCAAAACTAGCAACGAATGTTAATATTTATAACATTCACAATGCCATAATACGTGCAAAAATGGCATAAATCAAGAGAAAAATGTATTTTGAGCATAAATTTACTTTTAATTAGTGTTAATTAAAATAACATACATAAAACGGGCGAAAAAATAGTTTATTTCAATTCGACTTCGAGTTTTATAGGATTATGATCGCTGTTTTTAAAGTCCAGATTGATGGTCTTTATGGAGTTGATCTGTAAATTATTCGATACTATGAACCCGTCGATGACATAATATTGGAAACTCTTGTGGTCACTTCCGTCATATGGTTTGTCGAGTGAACGGCATGTCGGAGCAGAGGAATCGGTGATGCAGGATAAGGAATCGCCAAATTCAGATACATCTATGACTCCTGGTGCCCATAAGTTGGATGACTGCTGAGGGTATGCGGACAGGTCCACATTGGAAAATGTCTGGTTGAAGTCGCCTCCTGCGATAACATAGTTTCCCGCTGCAGCCTCCTTCTGGAGAAGGTCGGCGAGTATCCTGGTCTGGGCGGCTTTGCCCTCACCTGAGTCATAAGCCTCCAGGTGGAGGTTTACTATGACGAGTTCATGTTCACTTCCGGCAATTGGTATTCTGGACACGATCAGGCATCTTTTCAGGTTGCACAGTCTGATTGGATATGAAAATGGACATGGAAGCTGTATTCTTTCTGCTTTCGATACTTCAAATGAACTGAGAGTCATTATCCCCGATGTCACTCTGCCAATCGGTGGGAGAGGATATGGAACCATGAGAGTTTTATAGTTGTAGGCGTACGCGCTTGTATATGATGGCAGCTTTTCTCTTAAAATACCGGCTTCATTTATCTTGTGGCTTCTGGATGATTTCTCATCGACTTCCTGGAGCAGCAGGATATCAGCGGACAGTAAATTAAGCTGGGATGTGATGGCTTCTATATTGTCATTTACCTGCTTTGTGGTGGAAGTGTACACACTGTCTCCCCCGTCCATGAAAAAGTCAGCATTTGCACCGAGGGATCCGTAGCCGAGATTCCATGTCACGATGGAGATGGAGTCGCCGACAGATGGTGAAAGCATGTCTGAGTCGGTTGTGTTTTTGCCAAATGTGCTTCCAGATGCAACCGCAAGGGATTCGGAGTCGTCTGGTTTGTATTCTGTTACAGTGAGAACTCCCACAAATATTATGGCGGCCGCAAGGATCGCGCCGAGGACTATACAGGTTATTTTTATAATTTTTTTTGCTATTATCATGTTGAATACTTCCTGTTCTATGTTTGTTCAGTCTGTTCAAATGTCTGGTTGGACTGACATGTAAAGTATATCAGACACGGTTGGTGTAAACAATGTGTAAAATGACAAGGGTTGGAAATAATGATATAATGAAAAGTGTGACATAGTATAGTAGAAATTGCTGAGGGGAATATATGTTTGAACTTATTATAAAAGATATAATGGAGGTTGCAGGCTACCTGCCGACAGGCATTGTGTGTGGGTGTATAGCAGTTGTGGTTTATCTCGTGTATACAATGAGTTCTGTGAGGAAAAAGGTTAGGCCAGAAAGATATGTGAGGAGGTCGATAGTGTGGTTCCTGCTGGTGGTGTATCTGGCGGTGATGGTGGTCACGGTGTTTCTGTCCAGAGAGCCAGGCTCAAGGCAGGGCATTGACATGACCTTGTTTCAGACATGGGGAGTGACGCCACAGGAGCATGCATTTGTCATAGAAAATATATTGCTGTTCGTGCCGTTTGGCGTGCTTTTCCCACTGGCAGTGGCTGGAAGTCAGAATGGCGGCAGCAGGACGGCAGACATATTGTCCAGATGTACTGTAATATTTGGATTCCTGTGCAGTGTTTGTATAGAGACGGTGCAGCTCATAACGGAGCGCGGTTACTGCCAGTTGGATGACGTGGTTATGAATACTCTCGGAAGCCTTGCCGGATACATTATATTTCTGATTGCAAAAAAGGTTATAGGTGAAAAACAGATTTAGTCGTTGGTCAGATACCAGTAATATGTAGATTATTTAACGGATGGAGGAATAGATCATGCCATGTACAACAATATTAGTAGGAAAAAATGCGTCATATGACGGATCCACCATAATAGCGAGAAATGATGATTCGGAAGCCGGTTCATATACACCAAAGAAGTATGCAGTGGTATCACCAGAGGAACAGCCTGGAATATACAAGTCAGTTATATCCCATGTGGAGATAAAGCTGCCGGACGATCCTATGAAATATACATGTGTTCCAAATGCTCTGGAGGGTGAAGGTATATGGGCTGCAAATGGAGTAAATGAAGCAAATGTGGCTATGACGGCTACAGAGACCATAACTTCCAATCCCAGAGTGCTTGGCGCTGATCCGCTGGTATGTTATGAACCGGCAGAGGGCGACAGGCCTGAAAAGGCAGGAGGCATAGGAGAGGAAGATATCGTGACCATAACTCTTCCATATATCAGGAGTGCCAGAGAGGGCGTTAAGAGACTCGGCAGCCTGCTTGAGAAATATGGAACATATGAGATGAATGGAGTTGCTTTCCAGGATGTAAATGAGATATGGTGGCTTGAAACTATAGGCGGACATCACTGGATTGCCAGGAAGGTTCCAGATGACGTGTACGTGGTTATGCCGAACCAGTTTGGTATGGATGAGTTTGATATGGAGGATGCATTTGGAGCACAGAATGAGTTCATGTGTTCTGCAGATCTTCCGGAATTTATAGAGAAGTATCACCTGAACGTGGAGAATATGGCCCAGGATATGCTACAGGATGTTGTGGAAGATGGGGTGAAGAACGAGATCATATGCCCCCGTGATATATTTGGAAGTCATGATGATTCTGACCATGTATACAATACGCCGAGAGCGTGGTATATGGAGAGAACCCTCAACCCGCATTCAGCGGTATGGGAAGGTCCGGATGCAGATTTTACGCCGGTATCTGATGATATTCCATGGTGCATGATCCCGGAGAAGAAGATTACGATGGAGGATGTAAAATATGTGCTCTCATCACATTATCAGGGAACTCCGTATGATCCATATGGCAATTATGGTGACAAGAAAATGTGCGGAGCATATCGTTCTATAGGAGTCAACAGGACGGATTTTATGGGAGCTGTACAGATGAGACCGTATGCCGGGGAGTGTGGCAGGGCACTTCATTGGGTGGCATTTGCATCGAATGCATTCAATGTAATGGTTCCGCTTTATACGGATGTTGATGAGGTGCCTGAGTATTTTACAAATACCACAGAGGATGTGTCCACGGACAATTTTTACTGGGTGAGCCGTGAAATCGCGGCTATGGCAGATGCATCGTATGCAAAGTCAATATTCCATATCGAGAGATATGAAGAGAAGGTTATGTCCATGGCACATGAGATAGTGAACAGATATGATGATCTGATTGACTCCACACCGGATGCAGGAGAACGCCGCAGCCTGTGTACGCAGGCCAATTGTGAGATGGCTGATATGGTGAAGAAAGCGGCCTCCGATACGCTTGGAAAGGTTCTGTATGAACTCAGTAATATGATGAAGAATTCATATTCCAGGTCGGATGCGTAGGAAAAAGAAAAATGGCTGAATATCAGATGTGTCGCTTCCTGTATTCCCCGGGTGTCACACCATATTTTTTCTTGAACATCCTGTTGAAGTAGGATAAATTGAAGAATCCGCAATTCTCCGCAACGGTGAGAATACTTTCGTCGTTGCCTGAGAGAAGTCTTGCGGCTATGTTAAGTCTGAAATCGTTCAGATATGATACGAATGACACACCCATCGTGTTCTTGAAAAAACGCATAAAATGGGATTCTGAGAATCCACAGTAGGAGGCTATATCCGTTATGGATATGGCCTCTTTGTAGTTTTCATCTATGTAGGAGAGGATGAGCTTTGTTCTCTCTAGATCTCTGACCCTGTTTTTTCTGTCTGCCTCGTCCCGTGTGGTGGAATTGGCGTAGAGAATGTAGAAGAATTCAAAATAGCAGCCCTTGAGAGCCAGGTGATACCCCTTTGGTGTCTCAGAACAGAGCTTGTCCACCCTGTTAAGACATGCAGAAAGAGAAGGATACAGGGGATCATCTCTGTCATAGATACTTTTGATATCCACATCACCTGCCAGCAGAGGCAGGAAAAATTCACTGTCAAGGGAATCGTGGTTTCTGGATCTGAACATGTCGATGGAGAAGAGTATATTCTCATATTCCATTGAATAACCTTCGTGCTGGGATATTCCGTGTATATGTCCAGGCAAAATAATGACGATATCACCCTCCTCAACATAGTGCGTTGTGAAGTCCACAGTCACATTTCCCTTTCCTTTTTTGATATATATGATCTCCATAAATTCATGCCAGTGCAGCGATACCGAATTGAAGTCCAGGGGTATGGAGCACAGATAAGTATTATACGGAAACATTGGGTCCGCATGTGTTTTGTTTTCCAGTAAATTCTCATATTCCAGACTGTTCATATCACTATGCTCCTTCTTATTATTGTTTATCAATCACGTTCCAACATACATCTTCTGCATATTGCATGTTGTCAAGATGATAGAATTGTACAATTAATTGCTTATATAATGCAAGCATAAAAGAGAAAATGCTAATAAAATACAAGCCATAACAGGAACTGTTTAGGAGGTATCAGAGATGAATAAAGCGTTGGAGCGTGGCGCAGGAATACTCCTGCCGATAAGCAGCCTCCCATCACCGTACGGAATAGGAACCATGGGAAGAGATGCTTACGAATTTGTCGATATGTTGAAAAGGGCAGGCCAGAAATATTGGCAGGTGCTTCCGATAGGACCTACAAGCTTTGGTGACAGTCCATATCAGTCATTTTCAGCGTTTGCGGGTAATCCGTATTTTATCGATCTGGATACATTGATATCTGAAGGGCTTCTCAAGAAAGAGGAGGTGGAATCCTACAAATGGGCTGACAGTGATGACGAGATAGACTACGCCAGACTGTACAGACAAAGATTTGAGGTTCTTAGAAAAGCATTTTGCAGAGCAAAAGAAAAAGATGGAAGAGACTATGAGGACTTTATAAAGTTTGCAGACGAAAATGAGCATTGGATAGATGACTACGCACTGTATATGGCGATAAAGGCTGACCATGACAACAGAGAATGGCTTGCGTGGGAGCCGGCGATCAAGAAGAGAAAGACGGAGGCAATGGCAGCTTACAGAGAAAAGCTTGGTGAAGACGTGGAATTCTACAAATTCCTTCAGTTCAAGTTCTACCAGCAGTGGATGCCATTAAAAGAGTACGCCAACAGAAACGGCATAAGCATCATTGGAGACATTCCCATCTATGTAGCACTGGACAGTGCGGATGTGTGGGCCAACACAGATCAGTTCCAGCTTTCAGGCAGTCTGGCACCGTCAGTTGTGGCAGGGTGCCCGCCGGATATGTTCTCAAGCTACGGACAGAAGTGGGGTAACCCGATCTATGACTGGGATGTTATGGAGAAGGATGATTTCGCGTGGTGGAAGAAGAGAATTGCTGCATCTGCAAAACTCTACGACGTGATCCGTATAGATCACTTTATCGGGATAGTCAGATATTACAGCATCCCGGCAAATGGCGAGCCGAAGGACGGCTACTACAGACAGGGTCCTGGAAAGAAACTCATCGATGCGATAGACAGTGCCATAGGTTCATCCAAGGTTATTGCGGAGGATCTCGGTGTGGTTGTGCCAGAGGTTCAGAAGCTGGTGAAGGAATCAGGTTATCCTGGTATGAAGGTTCTGGAATTTGCATTTGACGGCAACACGGCAAATGAATATCTGCCACACAATCACGCAAAGAACTATGTGGCGTACATCGGAACCCACGACAATGACATGCTGAAAAGTTATATCAGCGGTCAGAGCGAGGATCTTCAGGAATACATGATGAAGTATCTCATGGCTGACAGTCTGGACGATGTAGCGGAGAAAATGATACACGCGCTGTATATGAGCTCAGCGGACACAGTCATACTTCAGATGCAGGATATTCTGGGTAAGGACAACAGCGCCAGAATGAACTATCCGTCAACGCTTGGCGGCAACTGGAAGTGGAGACTGGTCAAGAACGGAACATGGGAATTTACACAGGAACATATAGATAAATTAAGGGATCTTACCAGACTGTATGGAAGAAACAGGGTGAAGACGTATATTTGTAAGGAGGATATTATGTTAAAGGACATTTGCATGAAGAAATATAACAAAGAGATCAAGGACTGCACAAACGAGGAGATCTACTTCGCACTTCTTGATATGACAAAGAAACTCGCAGACGGAAAGGTTTCAGAGGAGGGACAGAAGAAGGTTTATTACATCTCAGCAGAGTTCCTCATCGGAAAGCTTCTCTCCAACAACCTCATCAACCTCGGGGTATTTGACGAGGTTAAGCAGGTGCTTGCCGAGAACGGCAAGAGCATCTACGACATAGAGGAGGTTGAGCCGGAGCCATCACTTGGAAATGGCGGTCTTGGAAGACTTGCAGCATGTTTCCTCGACTCCATGGCAACACTCGGACTTCACGGCGATGGAATTGGTCTTAATTACCACATGGGTCTGTTCAAGCAGGTATTTGAGAACAACTACCAGAAGGAGACAGCAAATCCTTGGATTGAGGCAGACAGCTGGCTTGAGAAGACAGATGTTACCAACACGATCACATTTGGCAATCTGAAAGTCCAGTCAAGAATGTATGACATAGATGTAACCGGATACGAGAACAGAACAAATAAGCTTCACCTCTTCGATATCGAGAGCGTTGATGAGTCGATCATGGAGCCGGACGGAATAGGCTTTGACAAGACAGACATTGCAAAGAACCTGACACTCTGCCTGTACCCAGATGACAGCGATGAGGCTGGAAATCTTCTCCGTATCTACCAGCAGTATTTCATGGTAGCAAATGGCGCAAAGCTCATCCTCGATGAGGCTAGGGCAAAGGGCTCAAATCTTCACGACCTGGCAGATTATGCAGCAGTTCAGATCAACGATACACATCCTTCAATGGTAATTCCTGAGTTCATCAGACTTCTTACCGCTGAGGGAATCTCATTTGACGAGGCTACAGAGATAGTGACAGAGGTGTGTGCATACACCAACCACACTATCCTTGCAGAGGCTCTTGAGAAGTGGCCGCTTGCATACCTTGAGAAGGTCGTTCCACAGCTTGTTCCTATCATCAAGAAGCTGGATGAGAAGGTCCGCAACAGATATAAGGATGAGAGTGTATACATCATCGACAAGG
Source organism: Clostridiales bacterium (assembly GCA_029338615.1). Lineage (GTDB taxonomy): Bacteria > Bacillota > Clostridia > Lachnospirales > Lachnospiraceae > Coprococcus. The sequence continues at coordinate 30,050 of JAQYAS010000002.1, read as the reverse complement.
ATCAGAGAGTGCACATGGCACACATCGATATCCACTACAGCCACAGCGTAAATGGTGTTGCTTACCTTCACACAGAGATCCTCAAGGATTCTGAGCTGAACAACTTCTACAAGATCTATCCTGAGAAGTTCAACAACAAGACAAATGGTATCACATTCAGAAGATGGCTCCTCCACTGCAACGAGCAGCTTGCAGCGTATATCACAGAGCTCATCGGTGACGGCTATAAGAAGGATGCAGAAAAGCTGAATGATCTTGCAAAGTTCTATGATGACGAGGCTGTTCTTGGCAAGATCATGGATATCAAGAAGCAGAACAAGGTCGTTCTCAAGGATTACCTTAAGGAGACACAGAACATTGACATAGATGAGAATTCTATCTTTGACATACAGGTAAAGAGACTCCACGAGTATAAGCGTCAGCAGATGAACGCACTCTGGGTTATCCACAAGTATTTCGATATCAAGGCAGGAAATCTTCCAAAGACTCCTGTGACTGTAATATTTGGCGCAAAGGCAGCTCCAGCATACACCATCGCAAAGGATATCATTCACCTCATCCTTTGCCTGCAGCAGCTCATCGATAACGATCCGGAGGTAAGCCCATACCTCAAGGTTGTAATGATCGAGAACTACAATGTGTCAAAGGCTGCAAAGATCATACCTGCATGTGATATTTCAGAGCAGATCTCACTTGCTTCAAAGGAGGCATCAGGTACTGGTAACATGAAGTTCATGCTGAACGGTGCGCTCACACTTGGTACAAGAGACGGTGCAAATGTTGAGATCGGTGAGCTGGTTGGAGAGGACAACATTTACTTCTTCGGCGAGTCAAGCGAGGCAGTAATTGATCATTATGAAAAGGCTGATTATGTGTCAAAGGATTACTATGAGCAGCCTGAGATCAAGAAGCTTGTTGATTTCATCGTGAGCGATGAGCTCCTTGAGATCGGACAGAAGGAAAGCCTTGAGAGACTCCACAACGAGCTGATCGTTAAGGATTGGTTCATGACACTCCTCGATGTTGAGGATTATATCAAGACCAAGGAAGGCGTACTTGCAGACTACGAGGATCGCAAGACCTGGGCAAAGAAGGCACTTGTCAACATCAGCAAGGCAGGATTTTTCTCATCAGACAGAACCATCGCCGAGTACAACAAGGATATCTGGAGACTGTAATACCAGTGTCCGGAATAGAAGCTGATAATCTAAGGTAATAATAAAAGTATTCATAGAGGCCCCCATCGCGGGGCCTTTTTGATGACTGGAATAATAGCAGCAAGTCGGTTATAATTAGTTATATTTAGGTTGGAATGAAGTGTGGGTGTCCGTTCGACAATTCAGTAAAAGGAGAGGCAGTGGAGGAATGTATAGAATACTGATCGTAGACGACGAGAGAATAGAGAGAAATGGAATAAGATTCCTTCTGAAAAAATTGAATATGGAATTCGATATAGATGAGGCGGTCAATGGACTTGATGCCCTGGAGAAGATCAGGCAGCAGGACTATGATATATTGCTCACAGATGTGAAGATGCCTTTCATGGATGGAATAGAGCTCATAGACAATGTGGTAAATGAGAAGAAAAAGCTTCGATGTGTCATATTCAGTGGCTGTAACGAGTTTGATTATGCGAAGCGTGCCATAAGACTTGGGGTCGTTGACTATATATTGAAGCCGGTTGATCCAAAGGAATTCAAGGAGACCCTTGAGAAGGTGGTGGATGAGCTTGAGGAGGCCAAAGCGTCGGATGAGCTCAAGAGCAAGAGTATGGAATTCCTTTATGAGCATGCGTTGTATATGCTTGTAAACGGCGAGGATATAGACAGTATCAGAAAAGAGTATAACGGGCTGGAACTCAATTTTGCAAAATTCAGAAGGATACTTCTAGTTGAATTTAACCATGATTTCTTTGGCAGGAGAGATGTTGATTTCAAGAAAAATGAGAAGATAACGGCACTGGGAATAGAAAGATATCTCAATCTCAATCAGCAGCAGGAGCTTATATTCCTGGGAGAGGGCGTTGATGTTGTGCAGGCTGCCCATGAACTGGTGAAGATCATCAAGAGTGATTACGATGAGGATTGTTATATAGCCGTTTCATCTGATATAGACAGGCCGGAAGATATGAAGCAGAAGGTTGATGAGCTTGACGAACTTATGGATAATAAATTTTACCATCCGGAGATCAGAGTTTTCTATCCGAATATGGAGAGCGATTCAGCGGGTATGATCCAATTTGATGATGACACACTCATGAAGCAGATGAAACAGGATATCAAGATGAAGGATGTGGAGGCACTCAGGGAGCATTTTGACAAATTCTGTGAAAAGTACAGGCATAAGAATGAGTGTTCACAGATATATATCAAATTCTTGTACTCCAATCTCCTCAAGGATATATATGGAAGCATAGATGGAACAAGTGAAGCGGATCTCAATAAAGATGTGGAGAAGCTGTATCTGACAACGGATTTTCAGAGCCTTACAGGGCTGGTTGAAGCAGCAATTGACCGGCTTGCCGTGTGTCTTGAGGACAAGAGTCAGACCGGGCATAAGGAGGTTGAAATAGTAAAACAGTATATTTACAGGAATTATGGGAGCGAGCTTGGCATAGATATGCTTGCGGATATGGTATATCTTGCCCCAAGTTATCTCAGCACAGTGTTCAAGAAAGAGACGGGACAGAATCTGAGCAAATTTATCAAGTCATACAGAATGGAGCGGGCAAGGGATATGCTTGAGAATAGTATGGCAAAGATTGTAGATATAGGAGCATTGTGTGGTTATCAGAATGTATCCTACTTTTGTTCGAGTTTCAGGGAGTTTTATGGAGTGAGCCCTCAGAAATTCAGGGAGAGCGGAGTTGCAGGCGGAGAGTAGATATACAGCAGACTTGGAAAAGGACGATAGCATAACTCGTTAAGCAGGGGGATCGTAGATGAACAAAGGTGAAGTCAAGAAGAGATTTCGTGATATGAAGCTGACCGGTAAAATGGTTGTTATTTATCTGCTGGCCGGACTTGTGCCTGTTATGATAATACTGGGTATAACATACATGGAGATGAAAAAAATCCTGTGGGACCGGGAGACAACGATCCTGGAATCTTACGTCAGCCAGACCACGGATTCCATGGACAATGAACTGGAGATATATAACAATCTCTCTAAATATATATCGTATAACCAGTCGATTGCAAAGATACTGAGTGCGGACCAGTCGGCATACCAGAATTATGAGCAGTTCAGTACGGTGATTGATCCTCTGCTGTCGTCGATCATGTATTTTCATGAGGATGTAAATCAGGTCACAATATATACTGATGCCAGTGATGTCAAACATGGATCAACGGTTGCACCACTAAAAGATCTGGCTGATGGAACGCATATATATGATGATCTGGATAACAATATACACTGGCATATTGATCTGGAAAGCCACACTGCATTTTCAGTCAGCCGGATGGCCATGCTGGAGCAGAAAGGTGCCAGAGGCGTTTTGTATGTAGGAGTGGATTATGACAGTATATTTCAACCGTTTTACACAGATACAATGTTTGATAATTATGGACTTATCATAGAGGATGAGTATGGCCATATGATATTCAGCAAGAACACGTTTGCTGATGATCAGTCAGCGTATGAATTGGATGTGGATAAATTTGATGTTCTGAGAGAGAAGGATAATTCAGGGTATCAGTTCATAGATAAGACATCCAAGGCGACCGGCTGGAACATATGTGTGTACAAACCGAACAGACTTATAATCTCGTCGGTTCGCCCAATACTTATAATAGCTGTGGTGGCACTTCTGGTAAGTATGCTTGCAGGTATATTATGTATACATATGGTATCAGAATTTATAACGAAGCGAATCAAAAATCTTCAGAAGACTATGAAAGCCACCGAGACAGGAACTCTGGGAATGGTTATTGAAAATGACAGTGAAGATGAGATTGGTGATCTTATAAATGGCTATAACAGCATGAGTAAGCGCCTTGATGAGACTGTCAATGAGGTATATCAGAGCAAGATCAAGGAAAAGGAATATGAGATGAGGGCACTTCAGGCCCAGATCAATCCACATTTCCTGTACAATTCTCTGTCGATGATCAATTGGAAAGCCCTTGAGGCGGAGCAGGAGGACATAAGCCGAATCACCCTGTCTCTGTCCACATTCTACAGGACAGCCCTGAATAAAGGCAAAAACATCCTGCTTGTCAAAGATGAGATAGCAAATATCAAGTCGTATCTTGATATCCAGCTTGCCATGCATGACAACAGCTTTGATGTAGTGTACGACATAGATGACAGTATTCTGAAGTATGAAACTTTGAATCTGATACTCCAGCCGCTGCTTGAAAATGCGATAGGACATGGAATTGACGTCAAAACTGACGGCAGAGGAGAGATACGCATAGAGGGAAGGGAGAACGGAGACTTCCTTGACTTCACAGTATCAGATAACGGTGTTGGCATGACCAAGACTCAGGCGGCACTTATCCTTTCCAAGTCATCAAATGGATACGGTGTATCAAATGTAAACGAGAGGATCAAGCTGTATTATGGTGAGGAATATGCAGTGCGGATCGAAAGTACGCCGGGAGTTGGCACCAAGGTCATGCTTCATTTCCCAAAGAGGGTAGAAAACTAGAAAATTACACAAAAATTATACCTTTTCATAGAAATTCCATGAAAAGGCGAGAATACGAAGAGTGGATGTACCTTTTGAAGCTTATTAAAGCTCAAAAGGTACATTTTTTGTATACTTTGATAATAATAAAACCAGTCATCAGCGAAAATAAAACAGGATCTATACGCATAATAAAATCTATATATGTGGGCATAATAAAATTGCTAACATTCTTTTGACTTAACCAGAATATATCTTATATAGCCGCCCGTGTGCCGTGGAAATCCGCCACTGTATATGTGGCCGGAGCGGTAGCGCAGTCGCCTGCTCTTCGACGCTTTTTGCCGGAGCGGCGTCCGCAGCGCCCTTATCGCGGGCAGAGCGCAGTGCAGATAGAAGCCAGTCGAAGGGCGGGCAGACAAGCGTGCTCCGGCGGCATATACAGTGGCGGATCTCCGCGGCACACTCCGGCGGCACCCGCCCATCAAAAAATTTCAACATATCTAAAAAATCCAACATGTTTCTAAAATCATTGATATATACGGATGAGAAACGTTTTCTTATAATAATGTCATAAGGTAAAGGTACTGCAAAGTATTAAAAACATTCAATCAAAACTATATTTTTTAAGGAGGAACGGTTATGAGAATTAAGAGATTTGCAGCAGTTGCACTTGCGGGTGTAATGGGAATGTCAATGCTGGCAGGATGTGGAGATTCAGGAAAGGATGAGTCAACAACAGTAGCAACAAAGAGCGATGCTTCAGATACAACAGAGGCAGCATCAGAGGAAGAGGCTATCAAGACAACGCTTACAGTTTGGGGACCAGCTGAGGATCAGTCACCTGATTACGGCGAGTGGTTACAGACAACATGTGAGGCGTTCAACAAGGAGCATCCAAACTGGGATATCACATTTGACTATGGTACATGTAGTGAGGGCGATGCAGGAAAGACTGTAACACAGGATGTTTCAGCATCAGCAGATGTATACATGTTCGCAAATGACCAGTTACAGACTCTGATCGATGCAGGTGCTATCTCAGAGCTCGGCGGAAGCACAGCAGATTATGTTAAGTCAACAAATTCACAGGCAATTGTAGATTCTATCACAGTTGATGGAGGTATCTACGGTGTGCCATTTACAACAAATACATGGTTCATGTACTACAACAAGAAGACATTTACAGAGGATGATGTAAAGAGCCTTGACACAATGCTTGAGAAGGGTAAGGTTTCATTCCCACTCACAAATTCATGGTATATCGCAGCATTCTACCTTGCAAATGGTGGAACAATGTTCGGTGATGGTACAGACAACGATGCAGGAATCAACTTTGGTGGCGATAACGGCAAGGCTGTTACAGACTACCTTGTAGATCTTGTAAACAACAAGAACTTTGTAAACGATGAGTCAGGTGTTGGTATCTCAGGTATGACAGATGGTTCTATCTCAGCAATGTTCTCAGGTTCATGGGATTATGCAGCATTACATGATGCACTTGGTGATGATCTCGGAATCGCAGTACTTCCAACAGCTAAGATCGGTGGCGAAGATAAGCAGCTTCTCTCATTTGCTGGATCAAAGGCAATCGCTGTAAATCCTAACTGTGAGTATCCACAGGTTGCAGTTGCACTTGCACTCTACCTTGGAAACGAGGCTTCACAGGAGTCACACTACACAGCAAGAAACATCGTTCCATGTAACACAAGCCTTCTTGAGAGCGATGCAGTAAAGAACGATGCACTTGTTACAGCTCAGAATGCAACATTTGATACAACATCATTCATTCAGCCATTCGTTGCTAAGATGGGTAACTACTGGACACCAGCAGAGAACTTTGGTAAGTCTCTCGTAAATGGTGAAGTTACACATGACAATGCAGCAGATATGACAGAATCATTCAACACATCACTTAACACTGATGTAGCACAGTAAAAATACTAATTTTAGAAACTTTAATAGGGTGCTCCGCTCATCAGTAAGGTGGTGGGGCACTCTATTAGGATAAAGATCAGGTTACATTTTACTTTGAGACGGAGGTGTTAGGATGGCTCAGGCTATAACAAATAATAAAAGCAAAATAAAGAAAATACGAAGATCTGATTACCCATATACAGTTGCAAAGGCGGCTGCAAATGGAGACATAGCTACCAGAATTTCATTTCTCATCTTGGGGTTCGGCAGTATAGTCAGAAAACAGTTTGTAAAAGGTTTTTCATTTCTGGTACTTGAGGCAGTGTTCATATGGTTCATGGTAAAGCATGGAGCATCTCTTCTGGTGGATCTTTTCCATCTGGGAGGTCAGGAACAGCAGAAAGTATGGAATGACGCAAAGGGTGTATTTGAATACACACAGGGTGATAATTCACTCCTCATGCTTCTCTACGGTGTAGCTACTCTGTTCATAATATTCGCATTTGTATGCGTGTGGGTAGTGAGTGTGGAGAACTCATATAAGGCATATTGTCTGTGGAATGCAGGCAAGCATGTACCAACATTCAAGGATGATATAAAGAGTTTGTTTGACAACAACCTTCATATGTTACTTCTTCCACTTCCGGTACTCGGAATTGTGGTATTTACAATTTTGCCGTTGGTCTTCATGATCTTCATGGCATTTACGAATTACAGTAAGCTTGATTCTCACACAGTCATATTTAACTGGGTAGGACTCAAGAACTTCGCAAAGATTTTGAATTTTGGTGACGCCATAGGAAGTACATTCTGGTCAGTTCTTGGCTGGACGCTTGTGTGGGCTGTTGCAGCTACATTCAGTAACTACTTCCTCGGCATGATTCTTGCGATGGTGATCAACAGAAAGGGAACAAGAGCAAAGGGAATGTGGAGAGGAATCTTCATGCTCTCAGCAGCGGTTCCACAGTTTGTATCACTTCTTCTGATGAGAACGATCTTCAGTCAGAATGGTATCATAAACACATTACTTATAAATCACGGAATAATCGACAATGCGATTCCTTTCTGGAGCAATGCAACACTTGCCAGAGTCATGGTCATAGTGATCAACATCTGGATCGGAATTCCATTCACCATCATGCAGGTTACAGGAATCCTGCAGAGTATTCCAGAGGAAATATACGAGGCTGCACGAGTTGATGGTGCAAACCCTATAAAGATCTTCTTCAAGATCACACTTCCATATATGTTGTTTGTCACAGCGCCATATCTGATAACAACATTTGCAGGAAACATCAACAACTTCAACGTTATCTTCCTTCTGTCAAATGGAGCTCCAACACCTGTTGGAAAGACAGCCGGCAAGACGGATCTTCTTGTAACATGGCTCTACAAGCTGACGGTTGATAACCAGTACTACAACTTAGGTGCAGTTATCGGTATCATGACATTCATAGTTCTTGCAGTTGTGTCACTGATAACATATCACAATACATCATCATATAAGGACGAGGAGGGATTTCAGTAATGGCTAAATCAAATAACGAGATTAAAGCAAAACAGAGATGGACACTCGGCGATATCGTGGTTCATATCGTGCTGACAATCCTCTCAATAATATGGGTACTGCCTATAGCATGGATAGTGATGATAAGCTTTCGTGGAGAGAAAGGACAGTATGTTTCAACACTTATCCCAAAGTCGTTCACAATGGCTAACTACAGTAAGCTTTTCACAGATACCGGTATCCTGAACTTTGTACAGATGTTCAAGAATACTTTGATAATAGCAATTTTCTCATGTATAATATCAACAGTATTTGTACTTGCAGTTTCATACTGTATGTCAAGAATGCGTTTCAGAGTGAGAAAGCCATTTATGAATGTGGCACTTATCCTTGGAATGTTCCCTGGATTCATGGCAATGATAGCTGTGTATTATATCCTTAAGGTTCTGGGACTTTCAGAGGGATCACTTATCAGGGTTGCACTTGTGCTTGTATACTCAGGTGGTGCAGGATTAGGTTTCTATATCGCAAAGGGATTCTTTGATACTATTCCAAAGTCGATAGAGGAGGCAGCTTACCTTGATGGTGCTACAAGATGGCAGTCATTTACAAGGATCATCATACCGCTCAGCCGTCCGATCATAGTTTATACGGTTCTGAATTCATTCCTTGCACCATGGATCGATTTCGTGTTTGCAAAGGTTATATGCAGAGCTAACAAGGATTACTATACAGTGTCTATCGGACTTTGGAACATGCTCGAGAAGGAGTATGTATACAACTGGTTCAATTCATTTGCGGCTGGCGCAGTGCTGATATCCGTACCGATTATCATTCTCTTTATGGTAATGCAGAAGTGCTACAAGGATAGCATGTCTGGAGGCGTAAAGGGTTAAGGATAATATATGAAATTATTTGCAAAACCTAAGTGGAATGAGGAAAGCATATGCCAGCAATGAAGTATCTGAAAAAAATAATAACATGTGTGCTAACAATTACCCTTATAATAATATGTGGCTGCCAGGACAATAACACCCCCTCCAACCCGTCTAAGGCGACCACAGATGCAGAATATGAGTCTGCCATGCATATTGCGGAGACAACGCCGCTTGGAAGGTATCCGGAACAGCTCACCTATACCCTGGGAAAGCTGTCCGGTGCAAATAATTCAAATCTCCCTCAGGGAGAAACGTATGAAAATAACGCATACACACAGATATTAAATGAAATCTTAAATGTGCAGAACCAGGATATATTTGAGGCTGCTGATAATCAGTATGATGATAATGTATCCATGGTGATAGCACAGAAGGATCTTCCGGATGTGATGATCGTCCAGGACATGGATGAGCTGCAGTATCTGGTGGAAAATGACATGATCGAGGATCTCACAGACAGTTATAACAACTGTATGAGTGAAACGATAAAGAACATATATAAGAGTTATGGCAGCAGTATCATGGATGTGGTTACATTTGATGACCGTATCATGGCCATACCTGAGACAAATATATCAGATGGACCAAATCTGATATGGCTTAGAAAAGACTGGATGGATAAGCTGGGACTTGAGGCTCCGAGAACACTTTCGGATGCGGAGGAGATCATCAGGCAGTTTATTGAGAAAGATCCGGGAAATAATGGTGAAGGAAATACCGTAGGGCTGGTGGCAGACACAAGTCTCTGCGGCGGTTGTGGTTATAGCAGCGAGTACACGCTCGACATTGTATTTGCCGCATATGGGGCATTTCCAAAACAGTGGATAAAGGATGAGGACGGAAATGTTGTGTATGGTTCTGTACAGCCGGAGGCAAAGAAGGCTCTGGAGCATATACATGAGATGTACGAGGAAGGGATTCTGGATCAGAATTTCCTCATGCGGACAAGCAGCAACATAATAGAACTCATAGTGAATGGACAGTGTGGTTCTTTCTTCGGACCATGGTGGGCTCCAAATAATCCTCTCATGGACGCGGTAGCGGCCGATCCAACAGCAAAATGGGAACCATATCTGCTTGCCACAGAGGAAAATGGTTCAACGAGTTATCATACCCAGGTTCCGTATGGCAACTTTGTGGTTGTCAGAAAGGGATATGAGCACCCAGAGATAGTGTGCAAGATAATAAGTGTGCTGTTTGACTATGTAAGATATGAGGATAAAGACAATCAGGCTATAAAGGATTATTACAAACTCAATGTGGATCCTACTGCAAGACCACTTGCGATGAACGTGGATTACAACAATGCACTTCAGATATGTTATGGCGAGCTGAACCATGTGTTCTCTGGCGTAAGGCAGCCAGATGATCTGAATCTGCTGGAACAATCTTATTATGAAGCATGTGATTCATATCTTAAGAATGAAGACAATGCGTCATCGGAGGACTGGGCGGCATATACATCCCGTATAACTGCGTGCAAGATCCTCAATGATGCGCGTACAAATAAAGTCGAATCTCTGTACTTCGGGGAGACCGAGACCATGGTGTCAGACTGGTGGTACCTTGAGAATCTGGAGAGCGACACTTACCTGAAGATAGTTACAGGTGAAGCTGATCTGGATGAATTTGACAATTTTGTGGACAACTGGTACAAGACCGGTGGAACAACGATTACCAAGGAAGTTCGAAGGGAGTGTCGGTAGATATGATAAGAGCAATAGTATTTGATTTAGATGATACATTATACGACTGTCTTCATGAGAATGATAAGGCAGTGGATGACACTGTGAGATACGTGGCAAATGAACTTCTTCATATAGACGAAGCGACAGTGATGAAAGCCTTTGAAGAAGGCAGAGACATGGTAAAGGATCAGCTCTCCGCCTGGGATATGGCGGCGCAACACAACAGGGTGCTGTATTTCCAGAAGATGCTGGAGATCCTGGGGGTATCACCATTTAGATATGACCTGCAGGTTTACAACTATTTCTGGAACAATTTTCTGAACAGGATATCCATATTCCCCGGGGCATTGGAGTTTATAGATGATATGAAAGCCAGAGGAATAAAGATAGGTATCTGTACAGATATGACTGCTCATATCCAGTTCAGGAAGATAGACAGACTTGGACTTACGGGCAGACTTGACGCAATGATAACAAGCGAGGAGGCTGGTATAGAAAAGCCGAACCGCAGGATGTTTGATATGATAGCTACAAAGCTGGGCGTAAAGAACGATGAGGTCATCTATGTGGGCGATAGCTACAAGAAGGATGTCATGGGAGCGAAAAATGCCGGAATGACACCGGTGTGGTATCTGTCGCTGCAGAACAAGACGGACGAGGATGTACTGGCTGTGTCCAGCTATCCGGAACTTAAGAACATAGTGAATAGGGCGATGTAAAAATGCCGGAGTGCGTGATAATTAAAAATCACATACTCCGGCTTATTTTGTTTAATATCCGTATTTCTTTTTATTTTTTATAAGGAAGGTGATAGTTATGACAAGGGTCACAGCCTCCGCTACGGCCACAGCACACCAGATTCCATTGATGCCAAACACCATAGGCAGCATCAACACCGCTGCAAGCTGTATCACCAGTGTTCTGAGGAAAGATATGGTTGCGGATACAAGCCCGTTGCCTAGACCTGTGAAGAAACCTGAGCCAAATACGTTGAATCCGCAGAACAGGAATGATATGGAAAAAAGCATCATACCGGTCTGGGTCATACGGCATAGTGTATCATCATAGCCAACAAATATTCTTGCGATAGGGAGTGCCAGAACCTCGGACAAAACCGTCATTGTTATGGCTGTGACGGCGGTGATCACAAGGCTTTTTTTAAGCAGGCTGTGCAGCTGTTTTTTGTTACCGGCACCATAGTTATAACCGATGATAGGCGTGACTCCGATGGCATAACCGAAGAATATTGCCATGAATATGAATGACACATACATTATCACACCATATGCTGCTATACCATTTTCATTCGCAAGTTTCATAAGCTGCAGGTTATAGACCACAGACACAAGGGATGTGGACAGGTTGGTAAGCATCTCAGAAGAGCCGTTTCCACAGGCTTTCCAGATACACTTCCAGTCAAACTTTGCTTTCGTCAGTTTTAACGATCCTGTTGTGTTGGTCGCAAAATATATGAGCGGTACTACACTTCCTATAATCTGTCCGCACACTGTGGCAGCCGCAGCTCCGGCTATGCCGAGGCGGAACACAAACATGAGAAGAAAATCAAGTACCATGTTGGTGATACCCGCAAGTACTGAAACCAGCAGACCAAGGTTTTGTTTCTCTGCCGTTGTAAGAAAACTCTGAAAACTGTTCTGAAGCATAAAAAACGGCTCTGACAGAATGAGTATTCTTCCGTATAATATGGCGTCTGAGCGTATAGTATCGCTGGCTCCGAGGAACTCGACTATCTGGGGCATGAAGACAAATCCTATGACTGCCACGATGCAGGACGAGATGATGATAAGCCACACCAGCATCGAGAATACTTCATTTGCCTTTTTCTTTTCCCCGAGCCCCATATAATATGAAGTCAGTGCGCTGCCTCCCGTACCGATCATGAATCCTATGGCGGATATCGCCATCAGCACAGGCATGACCAGATTGACCGCTGCAAATGGATTCTTGCCTATGATGTTGGAGACAAAGTAGCCGTCCACAATGCTGTAGATGGATGTCATGATCATCATGGCAATGCACGGCAGCACATATCTTATAAGCTTTTTATATGTAAATGAATCAGAAAGTCTTATTTCCATAATCCTTCAGTTCCTTTCTTAAGGTAATCGAGCTGACGCTGCATGAGTGAGAGCAGAAGTTCTCTTTCCTCATCCGTAAAACTCGAAAATGATGAAATATCAGCATTTGTCAGTGGCGTAATATATTTGTTGGCGAATGAGACTCCATTTTCCGTGAGTGATAAATATTTGATGTTCCCTGCACCTTTGTGTGTTGTCAGAGAAATGAGTCCTTTGCCTTCCAGTTTTTTGACAGCAGAGTTGCATGTCTGTCTGGGTATGAACCATGTGTCGCATAGCTCTGCCTGAGTAAGTTCAGCTTTATTCTCAATGGTCAATATATAAATTATCCAGAAAGCAGTTTCAGGCAGCCCGGAGTTTCTTGCCGCCTCCTGCCAGATATCGTCCTGAGCTTTCCAGAGGGTGTTAAATATGCGTAGCTGTTCTTGTAAATGATTGTCTTTATATGCGATCATAAAATATGAAAAAACTCCTTTAGTTATTATTGGGGTGCAAATTTAAACCCATAGCAATGAGAAAGTATTTCCTTAAAATATATGATATTTGATCGGGAAAGCACCACTATCCAATATAAATCCGAAATCGGATTTAGTCAAGCAAGTTTATATAAATTTTAATAAGAGGACAGGATAGTGGGTTAAGTAAAGATATGCATAAATATTTTCATTTAAAGGTATGTGAAGGAGTTGTTTTGGTGCGGCCGTATGTCTATAATAATAGACATGGGCTATGAATTTATAGATATATGTTATGGATGACTGAAATCTATGCGGTGTGAAGAAAGTAGTCATGACCAGAAAAGGAGTATACACTTATGGGGTTTTTAACAGGTAAGACAGCGATAATAACAGGAGGCGGACGTGCAGTTCTCAGCGATGGAAGCTGTGGATCCATCGGATACGGAATAGCGACAGCATATGCCAAGGAAGGTGCCAATCTGGTGCTTACAGGACGTAATGTCCAGAAACTTGAGGATGCAAAGGCAGAGCTTGAGAGCAGATATGGGATCAAGGTTCTTGCAGTCCAGGCTGATGTAAACGCAGGTGCGGACAATGAGAGCGTTGTCAAGAACGTTGTGGAGCAGGCAGTTAAGGAATTTGGAAGAATAGATGTGCTCATCAACAATGCGCAGGCATCTGCATCAGGCGTTACCATCGCAGATCATACAACAGCACAGTTTGACCTTGCCATATATTCAGGTCTTTACGCTGCATTTTACTATATGCAGGCATGCTACCCATATCTGAAGGAGACAAAGGGTTCAGTCATCAACTTTGCATCAGGTGCAGGCCTCTTTGGAAATTACGGACAGTGCGCATATGCGGCTGCGAAGGAAGGCATCAGGGGGCTTACAAGAGTGGCAGCTACAGAGTGGGCAGCTGACGGAATAAATGTCAATATAGTATGTCCTCTCGCATGGACATCTCAGCTTGAGAACTTCGAGAAGGCATATCCGGACGCATTCAAGGCAAATGTAAAGATGCCGCCAATGGGACACTTCGGAGACGTAGAGAAGGAGATCGGACGTGCATGCGTGGCACTTGCATCACCGGATTTCAAGTACATGAGCGGTGAGACGATCACACTTGAGGGCGCGATGGGACAGAGACCATAGAGCAGTCATATATCAAATATGGCTTATGCTATGATAATAGAATATGATGTAGCTGCGGATCCTGGTCCGCAGCTTGCATAAAAAATGAGCGTAACACAATAATACCCAGATGGGAAATGTGTTATGCTCATTTTGTGGTTATAGGACAAAAAGGTTTTATTTGTTTTTCTATTTCAGTCAACATTTGATTACAATAGCTCCAAAATTTATAGCTATTTTCAATTAAAACCGTTTTCCGGGAGAATGGACTGATTTCTTGTATCTTTCAGCTCAATTATGGAATGAAAAGAGAAAATTTTATTCTTTTTTCGCAAGAATCCTCTCGATTGTAGATAGGCAGAAAATTAGTAAAAACCAGTCCTGTCCTCAACTATATTGAGATTGGTAAATAACACTACAAGTAATGTTGAGCATATAGCGGGAAGTAAACTGAGCCCTATTGACATCATAAACAAAAAGCCAGACCCAAACCTATCTCCAAGGAAATTAATCCTCAAAGTATATAAAGCCGTAACGTAAGGTCATCTGCCGCATAACTGTCATGCGGCAGATGGCCGTCGTGCGTCGTTAATGAGACACAAGGTTTCTTAAAAAAATATGAAATATCTGCCATCCTCCTTGAATAACCTTACTTGGAGTACTTATAATAGAGCTTTGTTAAAGAAATAATGATACGTCATGGGCAGTCGATGTAAAATACTGCTCGATGCATAACATTTGCCGACCATATACACAGGAAGAGGTGTTTTATTTGGATACAAACTCAGAAAACAATTTGGATACACGGGGAGTCCCGATCATGGGTCTTACATCGGAAGAAGTAAGGGAACGGATCGACAAGGGACTTACCAATCACACGGATATAAGTACGCAGAAGACGGTGGGGCAGATCGTCAAGTCCAATCTGCTCACATACTTCAATCTTATATTCCTCATACTTACGGTGCTGCTATGTATCGTTGGTTCATTCAGGAATCTGACTTTCCTGCCGGTCATCATAGGCAATACGGTTATAGGAATATTTCAGGAGCTGCGTGCAAAAAAGACTCTTGACAAGATGAGCATGTTAAATGCGCCGCATTCGATAGTTGTGAGAGATGGAGAACAGCAGCAGATACAATCAGAGGAACTGGTTAAGGATGATATCATCATTCTGTCGGCTGGCAATCAGATATGTGCTGATGCTACGGTGCTCAGCGGCAGTATATCGGTAAATGAAGCCCTGCTCACCGGTGAGTCGGATGAGATCAAGAAGAAATCAGGTGATCGACTCATGTCCGGAAGCTTTGTGGTGTCCGGGCAGTGCTATGCCAAGCTTGACAAGGTGGGCAATGAGTCATACATATCACAGCTCACAGCCCAGGCGAAGGCCATGGGTGACGGCGAACAGTCAGAGATGATCAGGTACATCAACAAACTTGTAAAATGGGTTGGAATCATCATCATACCAGTGGGAATCATATTGTTCTGCCAGGCGTATATCATGAATGGAGAGACATTCAAGAAGAGTGTTGTATCGATGGTTGCGGCGGTTCTCGGAATGATCCCTGAAGGACTTTATCTGCTCACAACTGTTGCACTCGCGCTCAGCACAATAAGACTTGCGAAGAAACAAGTGTTACTGCATGACATGAAGAGTATAGAGACACTCGCGAGAGTCGATGTACTCTGTGTGGATAAGACTGGAACCATCACTGAGCCGGGTATGCAGGTTACAGAGCTGGTGATAAGCGGCAGGTGCAGCGATGACGAGATGGACAAGAGAGCATTTGCACATCTGCTGGCGGATTACTCGGCAGTCATTGAGGACAACAATGCCACCATGGAGGCAATCAGAGCCTATGTGGATAAGAATGAGATAGAGAAGGGCAGCAGGACACTGCTTAAGACACAACCTTTCACATCGGCGAACAAATACAGTAAGGTGTCATTTGTCGAGGGAGACTATATGCTTGGTGCTCCGGAGTTTATAATGAAGGATAGGTACGATGAGATATCAGAAGAGATAGAGGAGTACCAGAGCAAGGGATACAGAGTCCTTCTTATGGCGAAGTCAGGTGAGGATTCCGGTGGTTCGGTAAGACCATTAGGAGGCATATCTCCCATTGGTTATATAGTGCTTTCAAACCCGATAAGGGAAAATGCCGAGAGCACATTTACATATTTCAAGGAGCAGGGCGTTGCCATAAAAGTAATATCCGGAGACAACCCTGCCACAGTATCAGAGGTGGCAAAGCGTGCAGGCATAGATGGAGCGGAGAACTATGTGGATGCGTCGACTCTGGCAACTGAGAAGGATATAGCTGAGGCTGTGGATAAATATACAGTATTTGGAAGAGTTACGCCTAAACAGAAACAGCTCATAGTCAAGGCGCTCCAGAAACAGAAACACACGGTTGCCATGACTGGTGATGGTGTAAATGATATACTCGCAATGAAGGATGCTGATTGTAGTATCGCAATGGCATCTGGTAGTGAGGCGGCTGCGCAGGCGGCACAGACGGTGCTCCTGGATTCAGATTTCGGACGTATGCCATATGTGGTATTTGAGGGAAGACAGGTGGTCAACAATATACAGAGATCAGCAAGCCTTTTCCTTGTTAAGAACATATTCTCGCTGCTGATGGCCATATTCTCAGCGGTGTTTGCGATCACATATCCGCTGGAGCCATCACAGATATCACTCATAAGCATGTTCACCATCGGATTGCCGGGATTCCTGCTGGCACTTGAGCCTAACAGGAATCGTATAGAGGGAAACTTTATGGCAAATGTCATGTTAAAGGCATTGCCTGCGGGACTCACGGATGTGTTGTCGGTCGGAGCACTTGTAATTTGCGGACAGGTATTCAATCTCCCGGGTGAGGATATAGCCACAGCCGGCACAATGCTTCTTGCGGTTGTCGGATTCATGATAATAATCAAGATCAGCCATCCGTTCAACAAGATGAAGTATGGAGTACTTCTTATCAATATAGTCGGACTGCTGTTCTGTGGACTTTTCCTTGGCAGGTTGTTTGCCATAGATTCGATATCCAACATATGTTTCCTGCTCATGGTTGTATTTGCATTTGCTGCGGAATCTATGTTCAGATATTTGACACTGTTTGTTGAAAAGCTCAGCAGTTTCTTTGAAAATGAGAAGAACAGACGTAAGATCAGAAGAAAGCTCAGAAAATATAACATTTTTAAGTAGAGAATTGTCGAAAAAAGAATATAATAAATATTAAGATATACTCATAAGAAGCAATATTGTTTTTTATGAGTATGTTTGTTTATAAGGATGATATGTACAACTTGTATAACAGGAGGTAAGCATGGCAAATTCAACTAAAAAAGCACTTGAGGTATCTCTGAAAAAGCTTCTTAAGGACAAGCCATTTGACAAGATAACGATAGCGGATCTCACCGGAGACTGCGGGATAAGCAGGATGACATTCTATTATCATTTTCAGGATATATATGAGCTTGCCGAGTGGGTTTGTATAGAGGATGGCAAGCAGGCACTGAAGGATAAGAAGACCTACGATACCTGGCAGGAGGGCATGATACAGGTGTTTGAGGCTGTGCTGGAGAACAAGCCATTTATCGCAAATATATACAGGTCGGTGGATAAGGCTAAGATAGAAAACTATCTGTATAAGCTGTCGTATCAGCTCATAGCGGATGTGGTGGATGAGAAATGTGCAGGGGATAACCTTTCTGAGACTGATAAGCAGTTCATAGCAGACTTTTACAAGTATGGATTTGTGGGTATTATGCTTGACTGGGTAGACAAGGGGATGAAGGACGATTATCATAAGATTGTGGAGCAGCTTAGCACCACGCTTCGTGGAAATATAGCAAATTCTATTCATAATTTTGAAATCGAGATGTAAAAGCAGAAGGCTGATCAGGATAAAGAGACCTGTTACTACGGGGATATACGGGGAGTGATTATGAGTCGAATGATAGATAAGAAAAGGAAATTGCCGGGGATAATACTGATAACGGGAGGAATCGTGCTGGTTGCTATGGTCATCCAGGCGGTCATACTCAGTTCTATCAATAAAAGGAGTTTTGACAGGACCTCGCAGGTACTGTTGGATCAGGTCAGCAATGTAATCGAGAAGAATAAGGCAAGTGAGGATGATCTGATAGACTCCCTCAAGGAAGATTATATGGTCAGGGCTAAGGCTGTGGCTTACATAGTTGATGCAAAGCCGGAGGTAGCGGATGATGTGGAGGAGCTCCGCAAGATTGCTGCACTTATATCTGTTGATGAAGTGCATTTGTTTAATGCGGACGGTGCAATATATGCAGGTACCAATCCTGAATACTTTGGATATAGTTTTGATTCCGGGGAGCAGATGGCGTATTTCAAACCGATGCTTGATGACAAGAATCTCACCATGTGCCAGGATGTTACTCCTAACACATCAAAGGGTAAGAAGATGATGTATGCAATAACATGGAATGACGATGGCACCAAGATGATACAGGTTGGAATCGAGCCTAGAAGACTTCTGGATGAGGTAAAACAGAACGAGATATCCACGGTGGTTGCCAATATGCCTATGTATGATGGACTGAGTGTCATAGTGGCAGATGGCGAATCGGGGGAAATATATGGATGTTCATATGAACCGGAAGTAGGGCTTACTCTTGATGAGATCGGAATTTCGGTGACTGATGATATGCTGCCGGACGGTGAGGATGGTTTTACAGGCATAAGAAGGATTAATGGATTTAGAAACAGATGTGTATTCCGTAGATCCGGAGAGTATGTGATCGGTGTTATATATAGAATGGATGTGAATAGACGGAGTAATACGGCAGTCATGGTTATCATGGCACTGTATCTTTGCTTTGCCGCCGGCCTGGTGGTAAGCATGGTGATGAAGGTGATCCGTGCGAACCGGGAGAGAAATGAACAGCTGTCAATATTGACGTCCATGTCGGGGATGTATTACAGCATGCATATGCTTGATCTTCAAAATGATACATTTGCACTTTATACCGCAGGAGACCTGATATTGAGGGCAGGTGAGCGGGCAGCAGGGGCGAAGGAGCTTATGAGGGAGATCGCTCATAAGGTGGTTGTGGATGAATATCAGGCCAGTGCTCAGAAATTCATGGATCTGGATAGTCTGGAGGACAGGCTGGTCAAGAAAAAGATCATATCAGGTGAGTTCGTGGTGACGGAGCTTGGATGGTTTAGAATGTCATTTATATCGATAGATGTTGACGAGGACGGACGCCCTTTAAAAGTCATATTTACCACCAGAAGCATAGATGAAGATAAGAAACGGGAGCAGAAGCTGATAAGAAGGTCTTATACAGATGAGCTCACAAAATGTTATAACAGGAGCGCATATATAGATGACGTCAGGGATCTGCCGGGTGATTCAGTATATGTGTATGTGTCCATGGATGTAAATGGGCTAAAATCCGTGAATGATACCCTGGGACATGCAGCTGGAGATGAGCTGCTGCAGGGGGCTGCCGAGTGTATGGAGCGGTGTTTTGGAAGCTATGGTAAGGTGTACAGGATGGGCGGCGATGAATTTGCGGCCATTATCTTTGTAAATACCAGAAGGCTGAAGAGAGTGCGACAGGAGTTTGATGACGTTGTGGGTGGATGGTCTGGGCAGGTAGTGAAATCCATATCTATATCATGTGGCTATGTGTCAAGTGATGAAAAGAACTGGGAATCATTTGACGAGATAGTCAGGGCTGCAGATGAGAGAATGTACGAGAATAAGGCGGTATATTACAGGCAGAATGGTGTTGACAGAAGGTATCATTAGAGTACATATGCAATATAGATTTATACAAAATGAGTGGAATGATAAAAATTTTATCATTCCACTTTTTTTGTAAATATGAAATAAAAACTGGGTAAGCTATTATAGGGACATGAGATGGAAATAGACGGCAGACTGAAAGGAGAATTGCTTATGTCAAAGAAGAAATTAGGAATCGGAATAGCAGCGGTGGCAGCAGCCGGCGTAGGAGCAGCAGCTCTCACGGCAAAGAATCACAATAAGACAAGAGTGCAGAAGGGAAAGACAGCGGCAGAGCATGCAGAGTACCGAAACACGGAGCGCGGAAAGTATGAGAAGAACAGCAAGGGAATCTATTATACAAATGGTAACTACGAGGCATTTGCCAGACCAAGAAAGCCAGAGGGCGTGGATGACAAGAACGCATATATAGTTGGAAGTGGACTTGCATCGCTGGCAGCGGCTTGTTTCCTTGTACGTGATGGACAGATGCCGGGTTCACATATTCATATTCTTGAGGCAATGGATATAGCGGGCGGTGCATGTGATGGAATATTTGATCCTGCCAGAGGCTACGTCATGAGAGGTGGACGTGAGATGGAGAACCATTTCGAGTGCCTGTGGGATCTGTTCAGAAGTATACCTTCCATAGAGACACCGGGGGTATCGGTGCTTGACGAGTATTACTGGCTGAACAAGGAGGATCCAAATTACTCACTGTGCAGAGCCACCGTGAATAGAGGCAAGGATGCCCATACAGATGGCAAATTCAATCTGAGTCAGAAGGGCTGTATGGAGATCATGAAGCTCTTCATGACAAAGGATGAGGATCTGTATGACAAGACAATAGAAGATGTATTCGACGATGAGGTATTTGATTCGACATTCTGGCTGTACTGGAGGACGATGTTCGCATTTGAGAACTGGCACAGTGCACTGGAGATGAAACTCTACTTCCAGAGATTCATACATCACATCTCAGGACTTCCAGATTTCTCGGCCCTCAAGTTCACAAAGTACAACCAGTATGAGTCGCTGATCCTTCCGATGGTGAAGTATCTTGAGGCTGCGGGCGTGACATTCCAGTACAACACGGAGGTCACAAATGTCATATTTGACATGAGAGACGGCAAGAAGATAGCCAAGACCATCGAGTGCAGGGTAAACGGAACTGAGAAGGGAATCCCGCTCACT
The DNA here is from genome assembly GCA_029338615.1 of Clostridiales bacterium. Classification (GTDB taxonomy): domain Bacteria; phylum Bacillota; class Clostridia; order Lachnospirales; family Lachnospiraceae; genus Coprococcus. Next base: position 8,694 of record JAQYAS010000002.1, on the reverse strand, counting down.
GAGAACGATCTTGTATTTGTCACAAATGGAAGCTGCACGGAGGGAACTATCTACGGTGATCAGAATCATGCACCAAATGGTGACGCAGAGGTGAGAACAAGCGGCTGTTGGAGTCTATGGAAGAACATAGCCGCACAGGATCCTTCATTTGGACATCCTGAGAAGTTCTGCTCTGATATATCAAAGACAAATTGGGAGTCGGCCACAGTTACAACGCTTGACGACAAGATCATCCCTTACATCGTTGATATCTGTAAGCGAGATCCGAGAACAGGAAAGGTTGTCACTGGTGGTATCGTGAGCTGTCAGGATTCAAGCTGGCTGCTGAGCTGGACAATCAACAGACAGGGACAGTTCAAGACCCAGGACAAGGATAAGGTGTGTGTATGGGTATATGGCCTGTTCACAGATGTTCCGGGCGATTATATCAAGAAGCCTATGAAGGACTGCACAGGTAAGGAGATCACGGAGGAGTGGCTCTACCATCTGGGAGTGCCAGAGGATGAGATTGAGGAGCTGGCTGCAAACAGCGCAGTTTGTGTGCCAACTATGATGCCATATATCACTGCATTCTTCATGCCTAGAGCAAAGGGCGACAGACCAGACGTAATTCCGGACGGATGCACCAACTTTGCATTCCTCGGACAGTTCGCCGACACTCCTCGTGACACGGTGTTCACCACGGAGTATTCTGTCAGAACTGCCATGGAGGCTGTGTATGGACTCCTCGGTGTGGACAGAGGTGTTCCTGAGGTATGGGGAAGTGTGTACGATATACGTGAACTGCTGGACAGCAGTGTGAAGCTTATGGACGGCAAATCACCACTAGAAATCAATTTGGGTCCACTTAATGGATTAAAGAAACCTCTGATTCACAGAATACAGGGAACAGTCGTAGAGAAGCTTCTCAAAGATCATGATATATTATAATCTTCTGGCAAATGGTAGGTTATAATGAGTTTTATAAGGATTCCATGTGTCTGCACGGAGCAGATACATGGAATCTTTTTGAATGTATAGTAGTATCCGGTTGACACCAATGTTTGATGATGTTATAATAACGCCGTGTATATGTTTGGGCAAAGCATCCTAAAGGGTGTGACGCAAAGCTATAGGGCCTGTAAAATGGCAGCCAGTTGCATTTGGTTACATTGCTATAGATGGCAGTGTTTTTTTTGTCAGTAATTTGGAAGGGATTTTATGGAGAGAAGAGAGAGATTTGTAGCTGATTCAAAAGGCTTTTCATTGGTGGAGCTTATAATAGTTATAGCCATTATGGCTATATTGGTGGGCGCCCTTGCACCGGCACTGATCAAATATATAGAGAAGAGTAACCGTTCAAAGGATATTAACAATGCAAGGACGATAGAGGATGTGCTTTTAAATGCATATGCAGAAGGTGTTATTGAAATTCCTGCCGGTGCACGAAAAAATTCAGGGTATGGAGTATGGGTAATGATGTGTAACGGGAGCAGAGACAAGGCACCTACACCATATCATGGCAAGAGTTTTTCAGGTGTATGGTGTGGAGCTGATAAGGACGTTATAATAGATGGAAATAAATCCCAGAATGATTGGAATTATTGTAACGAGCTTGCAGATTACCTCAAAAAAGAGAGCATCAATATAGACACGGCGAGAACGTACAGCAAAGGCGATGCTGATGGCTGGGATTGGATCATCATTCAGGTGTGCTATGATTCGAACGGCCGTCTTTGTTCCAGAATTTATTCAGGTTATAGTAATCAGGATGGAGGTATCAACAAGACTCCTGAATCCAATATAGAGAGAATGTTAAACAGAAAATGGATTCCACTTTCACAGTAATCGTCTGGTTGACAGATAATGGGAGATAAATTGAGATGTATGCCGATCAGCATACGTGTGTTGCTTCGAAAAAGTGAATAGCAATATAGAGTAATAAGAAGTTCCATGTGTCTGCACGGTGCAGATTCATGGAACTTTTTATGTGGTGAAGGCGCTGTGGATATATGGAAAAGAAATTGACTTTTCCCGTGTATAAAAATATACTTTTGGATATAAAAGATATAAGAGAGAAGTAAACATGAATAAGATAGAGATAAACGACAAATGGATGCAGAAAACCAGTGTTGTGTGGCTCGGTGCTATGCTGTGCTGCCTGCTGTGGGGAAGTGCTTTTCCTTGTATAAAGATAGGTTATGGATTGTGGAATATAGAGAGTGCAGACACTACGGTACAGATACTGTTCGCAGGTATGCGATTTGTGCTGGCGGGAATTCTTGCCGTGATATTTGGAAGTCTGCTGGAAGGAAGATTCATCAGGCCGGAGAAGGGCTGCGCCGGCAAGATAGCGTGGCTTGCGATGCTGCAGACAGTCATGCAATACCTGTTCTTTTATATAGGACTCGCACATACAAGCGGAGTCAAGGCGTCCATCATAGAGGCAGTAAATGTATTCGTTGCCATCATAGTGTCGGGATTCATATTCCATCAGGAAAATGTCACTGCAAAGAAGATGCTTGGCTGTCTGGTTGGATTTGCGGGAGTTGTACTTATAAACATGAATGGAATGAATTTCCATATGAGCTTGTCAGGCGAGGGTGCGATCTTTTTGTCGACAGTGGCTTATGCATTTTCATCTGTGTTCCTGAAGCGATATTCGGCAAAACACAATCCGGTTATGCTCAGTGGCTACCAGTTTATAGTTGGCGGAATTATTCTGTCGGCTGCCGGTTTTGCCATGGGAGGCAGACTCAGCACCGTATCCACCGAAGGGGTTTTGATGCTCATATATCTGGCTCTTGTATCGGCGGTGGCATACTCTCTGTGGGGAATGCTGCTCAAGTATAACCCTATATCAAGGGTTGCAGTATTTGGATTTATGAATCCGGTGTTCGGCGTGATACTGTCGGCATGGCTGCTCCGCGAGGGCGCGCAAGCGCTTGGTCCGGTAAGCCTGGTGTCGCTGGCTTTGGTGTGCGCAGGAATATACATAGTGAATAAGTAGGGACACTCCTCGTTACAGAAGGAACGTCCCTGGGAGGATAGCGATGAAGATGACAACACTTTGTTACATAGAGAAAGATGGAAGATATTTGATGCTTCACCGGACAAAGAAGGAGAAGGACATCAATAAGGGCAAATGGATCGGTGTGGGCGGACATGCCGAGGAGGGCGAAAGTCCGGAGGATTGCCTTCTCAGGGAGATAAAGGAGGAGACGGGACTTACGCTTACATCATATCGATTCAGAGGCCTTGTCACATTTATCAGCAATGAGTGTGAAAATGAGCTTATGTGCCTGTTCACCGCAGATGGATTTGATGGGGAAGTTCAGATATGCGATGAGGGGGATCTTCAATGGATAGATAAAGAGATCGTGCCAACACTTCCGACGTGGAGCGGGGATGCGATATTCCTGAAATTGCTGCTTGAAGGGGAGAAGAGATTTTTCTCACTTAAGCTCGTATATGAGGGAAGTGAGCTGGTGGAACACAGGCTGGAATTCTATTGATAATGAATATGCGATATAGGGAAGGAACGTCCCCACAATATTTGTTTGACTTTTTCAAAAAAGGAAAATATAATAACCTTTAAACGAGTAGCAGACCAGCGTAAATCCAGTTTTGTTACTCGTTTTTTTGTGCACCTGCTGTCGCACATTATAAAAATATATCATGCAGTTAAAAGTGTGTAGCTTATCAGCGTAAGTCCAGCTTATGAGATAAGTACACACTTTTTTTATGCAGAAAAAGGAGGATTAAGTTAGGATGGCAGAAAATAACAAGATGAAGGACGTGCCGGTAAATAAGCTGATGGTGCGGATGGGAATACCGATGATTTTATCTATGGCATTGCAGGCAGTTTACAATATTGTAGACAGCGCATTTGTCGGAAATATGAAATCGGGAAGTGAGGCTGCACTTAATGCACTTACATTGGTATTTCCTGTTCAGATGCTTATGGTAGCAGTTGGAATTGGAACGGGAGTAGGAACCAATGCGCTTCTTGCGAGAACACTGGGACAGGAAAATGATAAAAAGGCTGCAAAAGTTGCAGGAAACAGTTTATTTCTTGGATTGATTATTTATGTGGTATGCCTGCTGTTTGGAATTTTCGGAGTAAGAGCGTATATTTCATCACAGACAGTTGATCCTGAAGTTATTTCAATGGGAACAGACTACTTAAAAATTTGCTGCGTAGTTTCATTTGGAATAATTTTCTTTTCGTTATTTGAAAAATTGTTGCAGGCAACAGGGCGTTCGTTATATTCGACAATAGGCCAGGTTGTGGGGGCGGTTGTGAATATTATTCTTGATCCGATCATGATCTATGGTATCGGACCTGTTCCTGAAATGGGAGTGAATGGTGCAGCCTATGCAACAGTGATCGGACAGGTCGCATCTGCGGTACTGTTGTTTATATTCCATATAAGATTGAATAAGGAATTTGAGCATGGAATAAAATACATGAAACCGGATGGCAGAATTATCAAAGAAATATATGCTATAGGACTTCCTGCAATTACTGCACAGGCACTTATGTCTATCATGGTTTATGTGATGAATCTTATTTTGAGGTTCAGTCCTTCAGCACAGACCGCATATGGATTGTTCTATAAAGTTCAGCAGTTTGTATTGTTCCTTGCCTTTGGACTTAGAGATGCGATCACGCCAATCATTGCTTTTGCATATGGAATGCATAGCAAAAATAGAATAAAGGATGGAATCAAATACGGATTGATCTATACGATTGCACTTATGATTGTTGGTGTGGCAATCACGGAATTTTTCCCGGGAGCTTTTGCCGATTTATTTAATGCTGGACAGTCAAGAGAATACTTTATCGGAGCGATGAGGATCATTTCTGTCAGCTTTATTTTTTGCAGGAGTCAATGTTGCATATCAGGGAATTTATCAAGCATTGGACGGTGGTATGGAATCGCTTGTGATCTCATTGCTCAGGCAGTTAATAGTCATATTACCGTTGGCAGGCATTTTCTCTATTTTTGTCAGAAACGGACAGATGGGAGTTTCCTTGATATGGTGGGCATTTCCAATAACAGAAATTATTGCATGTCTGGTGGGATACGTATTCTTAAAGAGGATCAGAAAGAGTAAAGTAGAAAGTTTAAGTTAAGGAGGAGCCGGCTATGGCAAGGAGAATCATCACAATCAGCAGAGAATTTGGAAGCGGTGGTAGATTTATCGGTGAAGAAGTGGCAAAGAAATTAGGCATTGTATATTATGACAAGGATATTATTGGACAGATTGCAGAGCAGTCAGGATTATCGCCAGAGTATATTCAGGAAAAAGCTGAATTATCTCCAAAGAAGGGATTGTTTGCCTATGCTTTTTCTGGGCGTGATATTACAGGAAAATCAGTAGAAGATATGGTGTATGAAACACAAAGAAAGATAGTTATGGAAATTGCTGAAAAAGAAAGATGTGTGATCATAGGAAGAAATGCAGATTTTATCTTAAGGGACAGAGATGATGTGCTGAATGTGTTTATACATGGGAACATGCCGGAAAAAGTACAGCGAATCTGCAATTTATATAATGTTGCGGAGACTGATGCCATAAAAATGATAAACGATACAGATAAAAGACGCAGAACAAACTATAATTTTTATACCGAACAGAAGTGGGGAATGGCAGACAATTACACATTGTCTTTGAACAGCTCTGTGTTAGGGTATGATATGTGTCAGAAAATTATAATGGACTGTGCCAAAATATAAAAATAATAGGGGCGGATAATTCTAAAATGGTTATCTGCCCTTTGTTTTTGATAGAATCGACATGTGTGGCTATTAAAAACGTAACAAATTTATGACCAGCAATGGAAAAATGTGATATCACAGCGATACGAGGTCGGAAAAAATGTAAAGATAAAGCCAACAAGGTCGGGAAAAGTGCTGAAACGATGCTAGAATAGACCATAAAAAATGTGGTATACTATCAGAGAAAGGACGGTGTGATAATGTTTCGATTTGCAATGAATGATTTGTTACAGTGGAAAGAGAAGAAAAATAGAAAACCTTTAATTATAATGGGAGCCAGACAGGTGGGAAAGACCTGGTTGATGAAGGAATTTGGAAAGAACTGTTATGAGAAAACAGCATATATTTCTTTTTATAACAACAAACGTATGAATGCGGTTTTTGAAAGTGATTTTGATATTGAACGAATCATAATGAATTTAAATATTGAGTCAGGAGTAACAATTACTCCAGGGAATACATTGATTATTCTTGATGAGATCCAGAACGCACCAAAAGCCTTAGAATCCTTGAAATATTTCTGCGAAGAAGCACCAGAATACCATATTATAGCTGCTGGTTCGCTGCTTGGGGTGGCAATTCATGAGGGCGTGTCGTATCCGGTTGGTAAAGTTGACCTGTTGGATCTATATCCTCTTAACTTTAGAGAGTTTTTATATGCTATGGGCGAGAAAAAACTGGCAGATGAATTAAAGATAAAAGACTATTCCATTATTGATAATTTCTCTGATAAATACCTTTTCTGGTTAAAAAACTATTATTACACGGGAGGAATGCCTGCGGTAGTTGATGCTTTTCGACTAGACAAAGACTATACAGAGGTAAGGCAGATCCAAAGCGATATATTAAGACAATATGAAGGGGATTTTGGAAAGCATATTGAAAGCAGGGTGCTGCCAAGAATCAGAATGGTGTGGAATTCTATTCCAATGCAGTTGGCAAAAGAAAACAAAAAATTCTTTTTTAGTCAAATAAAAAAGGGGGCTCGTAGCAGCGAGTTTGAAATAGCAATCCAATGGCTGCTTGACTGTGGACTGATTTATAAAGTTAATCGTGTAAATGAACCTCATATGCCTCTAAAAGCATATCAAAGCATGAATGCGTATAAATTGTTTATGCTGGATGTCGGATTGCTGGGGGCATTAAGTGAGTTGCCAGCGACATCCATATTGGAAGGAAATGATATTTTTATAGAATTTAAGGGTGCGCTTACAGAGCAATATGTGTTGCAGCAGCTGATTTCAGATACGCCGTACACACCGTATTACTATGGGACAGAAAAAGCTACGTTTGAACAGGATTTTTTGATCCAAAAAGAGGCTGCAATTATACCTATTGAAGTAAAGGCAGAAACGAATATAAGGTCGCAGAGTCTAAAAGCATATTGCGATAAATTCCATCCTGAGAAAGCTGTACGTTTTTCAACTCTAAAGTATATGGATCAGGAATGGATGGTAAATATACCACTATATGCGGTATGTAATTTGTAAATTTTGACATACAAAGAATGTACTATAAATTTCAATCGGAAATATCCCAACAGTAGAGGAAACTGTATCGGAGAAAGAAATATCACTGCCGAACCGCCATATATCGAATTGTATAGCACATACGCACATACTAAAATATTGTTTAATAAAAAAGGACTATTTCGGAAAAATAAAAACATGATGGATTTTCATAATTTGCAAAGACATATCAACGAGTTTGGCTATACAACTCTTGATTTAAGTTAAGAACAATTTTATCATTTATCTAACTGACAAATTCCAGTTTGGAGAATTGAAAAAAATGGAATTTACCTATTAAGACATATAAACTCTTGACAATAAAGCTCCTATATAGTATGTTTTTACAAACTACTATATAGGAGCTTTTGTATGGAAATGAATGGAGGATTTCTTGTCACCAAAATAAAACAGCTTGGAGACCGGATTTTCGAGAAGATTCTCAGTGAAAAGAATATTGATGCATTTAATGGAGCTCAGGGGCGTATTCTTTATGTGCTGTGGCAGGAGGAGGGTATCTCAATCAGGTCACTCTCGACTAAATGCGGATTAGCGATAACATCTCTTACTACGATGTTGGAAAGAATGGAAAATCAAGGGCTGATAAGCCGTGTTCAGTCTGAAACGGACAAAAGGAAAACACTCCTGTTTCTGACTGAGAAAGCACATGCCTTGAAGGGCGAGTACGATTCTGTATCTGATGAAATGGGCAGTATTTACTACAAAGGTTTTTCAGAGGAAGAAATTACCCGGTTTGAGGAATGCCTCGACCGCATCAGAAAGAATCTTGAGGAGTGGCAGAAGTCATGAGTATTTGTATCAAAGATCAGATTCAGAACATGAATATCGTCATTGGCTGCACAGTGGGGTGTACATATTGCTATGCCCGCAACAACGTGAAACGCTGGCATATGATTGATGACTTCGCTGATCCTGAGTTCTTTCCAGGCAAGCTCAGGATGATGGAAAAGAAACGTCCGCAGAACTTTCTTCTTACTGGGATGAGCGATCTTTCCGGATGGAAGCCGTAATGGAGAGACGCTGTGTTTGCAAAGATCCGTGAAAATCCACAACATCAGTTCCTGTTCCTTACCAAGCGACCTGATTTGCTGGATTTTGATACCGATCTGGAAAACGCATGGTTTGGCGTTACGGTGACGAGGAAAGCAGAACTGTGGCGTATCGACGCCCTTCGGAAAAACGTCAGAGCAAAACATTACCATGTTACCTTTGAGCCGTTATTCGACGATCCCGGCACAGTTGACCTTTCCGGAATCAATTGGATCGTTGTCGGCACCATGACCGGAGCTCAGAGCAGGAAGATTCATACGGAGCCGGAATGGGCATGGTCTCTGGCGGACCAGGCACATAAGCTCGGCATTCCGGTGTTTATGAAGGAAGACCTTGTCCCTATCATAGGG
>JAQYAS010000001.1 GCA_029338615.1 Clostridiales bacterium | reverse complement strand
CTTATCATAGATGATTTCCTTGCAAATGGATGTGCCCTTCAGGGACTTATCTCTATAGTTAAGTCAGCAGGCGCAAGCGTTGAGGGTATCGGAATCGCAGTTGAGAAGGGATTCCAGACAGGCGGACAGGTTATTAGGAATCTTGGTTATCACCTTGAGTCACTTGCCATTGTGGATGGTATGGATGCTGCTACCGGCGAGATCGAGTTCAGAGAGCAGTAGATGTTAGTTTGCATTCAGAGTGAAAGCATGCATATTCTGTAGGTGGATAACAAGTAATTTTATCTTTCTGTATAATTAGCAGAAAATAATTACAATAATTATATCTGTAGACAAAAAACGAGCTAAAAGGTACAAAATTTATTGGCGTTGTACCTTTTAGCTCATTTTTTGATAAAAAAGATAAAAATTGTGTATCCTGAGCCACATGATGTGTCTTTATAGGAAAATAAGCATATTCAAAAACTATCTGAAGCTCTTCAGCCAGTTCACAAGCGAGTCGTGCCAGATGTTGTCAGTGACAGTCTTCTTCATCTGCGCATCAACAGGTCCGTTGCCTGCAAGCTTTGCCAGGATAGCAGCCTGAAGCTCAGGAACAGTCATGGATTCCGGAGACTTGCTCCAGTCAACTGTGATGGCTTCTGGATCAACCGGGGTGTCGGCGGCAGAAATATTCTTCTCAGTATCGGTTGTGTTTTTCTTAGCATCTGCAGATTCTGTAGCAGTCACAATGTCTTTGGATTCTTTGGATTCTATCTTTGGTTCAGCTTCCTTATTGCCTTTTGCATCGGTAGCTGTTTCAGATGCTGCTTTATCTTCTGTGTTGGTCTTAGCTTCGCTCTCAGTCTTGCTCTCAACCTTAGTCTCCACCTTAACCGGCTTGACATTCAGGTCTGTTCCCTCAGGTACCCAGATCTCGCCACTGTTTGCAGGCTGGGTTATGTTGATGTGGCCATCCTGTACAGATACCTTCTCGCCTGACAGGGTACCGACATACGCTGCGCAGTTTCCTGCTGCAAGGTGCATTCCGGCTGGTGCATCGTCGTTGTTAACTGACACGATGACACGTGTTCCGTCAAGATCCCTCGCGTATGCGAACTGTCTGTTGGTGAGCATCAGCTCATCGTAGCTGCCATATGACAGTGCAGGAACGGCCTGACGTACCTTGCCGAGTGCGGCGATGAGTGCTGTGCAAGGGTTAGTTTTTACTGAATCCTTGTAATCTTCTATATTGAGAGCTGGTCTTAAGCTGTCGTCAGAGCCATATTCCTTGCGTCCCTCAATGCCAAATTCTGAACCGTAGTATATGCTAGGCACACCCGGAAGAGTGTAGAGCAATACATGTACAGGTGCAAAATGAGCCTTATTGGTGAGCTTTGTATAGATACGCTCCACATCATGGTTGTCTACGAAGTTGTAGAGCTTTAATGTTCCCATGTTCTGGAGACGTCTTACAGTGTGCGCGATTTCAAAATAGTTGTGGTCATTGTGGCCGCTGTACAGAGCCTTGTGAAGTGTGTAGTTGGTGACGCTGTGAAGAGTCTCGCCGTTTACCCAGCGGCTGTAGTCGCCGTGGATGACCTCGCCCATGAGCCAGAAATCCGGCTTCACTTCATTTGCTGTGCGGCGCAGTGCCTTCATGAAATCAAAGTCAAGAACGTCCGCCGCGTCAAGCCTGATTCCGTCCACATCGAACTCGCTCACCCAGAAACGGATCACATCGCAGATGTAATCAACAACGGCAGGATTTCTCTGGTTCAGTTTGACGAGAAGATTGTAGCCTCCCCAGTTGTCGTATGAGAAACCATCGTTGTACTCGTTGTTGCCCCAGAAATTCACATTGCAGTACCAGTCCTTGTACTGTGAATTCTCTCTGTTTGCCTGAATGTCCTTGAATGCGAAGAAGTCACGGCCTGTGTGGTTGAACACTCCGTCGAAGATGACCTTTATGCCCTGCTCGTGGCAGTAAGCCACAAATGCTGTCAGGTCCTCATTTGTTCCGAGACGGGAGTCGAGCTTCTTGTAATCTGTAGTCTCGTAGCCGTGTCCGACTGACTCAAAGAGTGGTCCGATGTACAGTGCTGAACCGCCAATCTCCTTTATATGATCCACCCATGGAAGCAGGGTGTTTAAGCGGTGAACAGGCTCACCGTAGTCGTTCTGTTTAGGGGCTCCCGCAAGTCCCAATGGATAAATGTGATAAAATACTGCCTCATCATACCATGCCATAGTTATCCCTCCATTTTTTTAAATTGGCATTTACATTATACTAAAAAAATTAGGAAAAAGCGACAAAAAGTCATGTAAGTATTGCCGAAGTATTTCCTGGGATATTTTATAATAAATTTATGGGTGGCGGTCTGTTAATAATCACTTTGATATTTTATAATGTAAGCACTGGCTGTAATTTAGTTGATGGTGCAAAGTCAGTTTAAGTGGACTGAGGTTCGGCAGGGATGTGTCAAGTTTTCTGTGAAAACTTGACATGTAGCGCCAGCCATTTGCCGAAGGCAAATTTTGCATGGCTGGTGTTCAACGGAAAGGAGAATATAATTATGGAGATCAGAAAAGCGACAGCAGAGGATTTTGATATTGTATTTGATTTTATAGAGAAATTATGGACATATAATACATATGACAGGGAAGAAATACGCAAAGTATATATGGACGTCATAAATGACGAATGCAGCTTTGCGTTTTTATTATGGGATGAATGCATTTGCAGAGGCATGTGCCATGGAGACTATTTCAATACATTCTGGATGTCGGGGCCCACATGCTATGTGTCAAGTCTCATAACAAGAGAGGAGGACCGTGGCAAGGGATATGGTGTGGCACTCCTGGATCATGCAAAGAAGCTTGCGAAGCAGAGGGGATGCAAGGCCATCACCCTTGATTCCGGACTTCCGAGGACAGGGGCACATGGCTTCTACGAACACTATGGATTTGAAAAGAGCTGTTATGGCTTCGAGATGATGATATAAATTATCTGTGTAGATTTGAAAGGAGACAAATATGTGTACAGCGGCGACGTATAAGACAAAGGATTTCTATTTTGGAAGAACACTGGATTATGAATTCTCGTACGGCGATGAGATTACCGTGACTCCGAGAAATTACCCGTTTGAATTCAGATATATGGGCAGGAAGGACAGCCATTATGCCATGATAGGAATGGCACATGTGGCGGGTGGCTATCCTCTCTACTATGATGCTATAAATGAGAAGGGGCTTGGAATGGCAGGCCTGAATTTCGTTGGAAATGCAGTGTATCAGGAAGCTGATGAGAGTGAAGACAGGGACAATGTAGCCCAGTATGAGTTTATTCCATGGATACTCGGAAGCTGTGCCAGTGTAGGTGAGGCAAGGGTGGCACTGGATAGGATGAACCTGACAGGAACACCGTTTTCCGAGCAGCTTCCTACAGCGCAGCTCCACTGGATCATTGCGGACAGAAATGGTGCTATCACAGTGGAGTGCACGGCGGATGGACTTCATGTGTATGAGAATCCGGTTGGGGTTCTCACGAACAACCCGCCATTTCCTCAGCAGATGTTCCTGCTCAATCAGTATATGGGATTGTCACCGAAGCAGCCTGTGAACACATTTGCACCTGAGGTTGGGCTTGTCACTTACAGCCGCGGCATGGGAGCCATAGGACTTCCGGGGGATCTGTCGTCCACGTCGAGATTTGCCAGGGTGGCATTTGTGAAGCAGAACAGTCTGCCTGCGGATTCTGAGGCTCAGAGTGTAAGCCAGTTCTTTCACATACTTGGCTCTGTGGATCAGCAGAGGGGCTGCTGTGAGGTTGCGCCTGATAAATATGAGATAACCATATACACATCCTGCTGCAATGCTGACAAGGGAATATACTATTACAATACCTATGAGGGTCATCAGATAAATGCAGTGGATATGAACAGGGAGAATCTGGACGGCGCAGAGCTTGCCAGATACCCTCTTATCCAGGGGGAGAATATCAATTGGCAGAACTGATGTATGTGGCTTACAAGGGAGAAAGGATGCTGTATGAGTAAAAGCAAGGTTACAATAAAAGAAATAGCGGAGATGGCAGGGGTGTCCATAGCTACAGTTTCCCACGTCATCAACAGGACTAGGTACGTCAGGCCGGAGCTTGTTGACAAGATAGAGAAGATCATTGTAGAGACGGGATACCAGAATAAGATAGCTGATAAGGAGAGAAAACTGCTGGTTGGACGGGAGTCCACGATAGTTGCAGTCATTCCAAACATTGAAAGTACTATATACAGAGATATGGTAGCTTATGTGAAGCAGCTTGTCAGTGTGCAGGGATATCAGTTCCTTGTGGCGATAACAGACAATGATCTCAAGGAGGAGGCGCAGGTGCTTGCCGGACTTCTGGTGAATAAGAAGGTTGCAGGGATCATACATGCGCCGGTGAGTGATGTGGCATCCAATTACACAAAGCTTATACAGTCAGGAATGCCATTTGTCTGTGTGGAGAGAAATATACTCGGTGAGGGAATAGATTCTGTTGAGTTCAGGGACCGAGAGGCCATATTCAAGGGTGCGGATTATCTGTTGTCCAGCGGACATAAGAATGTACTGTTCTTCCGGGAGAGCACGGACAGCACGACAAAGGACGAGAGAACCAGAGGCTTTTTAAATGCGCTGGAGAAGTATAACATCAATACAAATGATGCGAATATAGTGGATGTGACCCTGGAAAATGGCGAGGATGACTGCATGCTAGTCATCCAGAAGGCGCTCCGCAGATACAGGCCGACCGCAGTTATTGCGGGAGGCAACAGAATAACGCTCTATCTCATGAAGACGCTGAGAGATATGGGAATCGACTGTCCGGGAGAGATATCTGTGGTTGGGTTTGGTGATGAGAGCTGGTCGGAACTTACATATCCTCCGCTTACCATAATCAGAAGAGATGTGAAGGGCTTAAGCACCAAGGCAGTTGGAATGCTTTTTGAGAAGATCAACACAGGTGCGGCCATATCCCATGACTGCTATGCCGATGTGGAACTGGTTGTCAGGAAATCCACCAAGATGTTGGATAATGGACCATTTGGAGATAAGGCAGCTGCCCCGGATTCCGTGGTGCTGACGAAGGAGGAGAAGCAGAGGCTGAAGGCAGGACATTTCAGAGTGGCCATATCATTCCATTACACAGGTACGTCATGGGCGGAGCTTCATGAGAAGGGTATACGTGAGGAGCTGGAGCAGTTCGGAATAGATGTGGTGTCGGTTATGGATGCACACTTTGACTCTGAACTTCAGAATGCACAGCTCGATGGAATAAGGCTTCAGAAACCTGATGCGGTGATTGCCATCCCGGCGGATGACAGCCGTACCAGAGAGAAGTTTCAGGAACTGTCCAAGGTGTCAAAACTGGTGTTCATAAGCAATGTTCCGGAGGGTATGTCGAAGAACAGTTACGTGTCCTGTGTGTCGGTAAATGAGTCGGAGAACGGAACAAACACAGGAAGAATGTTGGGGGAATATTGCAAGGGGAATAAAAAAAATAAGGTTGGTTTCATTATTCATGGTGCGGCATTCTATGGAACAAGGGTCAGGGATAACGCCGCCGAGAGAATAATCAAGGACAGTTATCCGGATATTGACATAGTTACGATCAGGAGTTTTGGAGAGATATCCAATGCATATCAGGTAGCCAAGGACGTGATAACTGCCAATCCTGAAATTGAGGCAATGTATGTGAGCTGGGATCGCCCGGCACTTCTGGCTATAAAGGCACTCAAGGAGCTTGGCAGGGAGGATGTGGCAGTATTTACCACGGATCTTGACCATGGCATAGCCAGGTGTATGGAAGAAGGAATTGTCAGAGGACTCAGCACACAGAGACCGTATGAACAGGGAAGGGCAGCCGCAGCAGTTATTGCCAAATCCCTGGTAAGTGAAGAACAGCTTCCAAAGTATGTGGGAGTCCAGCCGTATCAGGTTGAGCCAAAACAGCTCAGGCTTGCATGGAAGGAAATCTTTCATGAGTCCATGCCGGACAGTCTGAGATGATATGACATCTGTCGTTTGTCCGTGTCGGACAGAGTTAGAAATAGTATCTTTTTATCTAATAAGAATCCGTCAGAGAGAAAAATGTATCTTTCTGGCGGATTTTTTTGTTGGTACACAGACGCCTATCATACACTTCATATTGCATTATCAAGACACATTACGTAAATATTTACGTAAATAATAATAAAAGATCTGCGAACCTCATAACGCACTTAAACGTTATTTGTGCACAATGACGAATAAACGAAAAGTAAAACACTGATTATTGACAATAAACGACAAAAGATATATCATCAAAACATGCAAGGGACGAAAAACAGTTTAAATTTTACGTAAATAAAACCGGTTATAAACAGTTTTTCGACAACGAGTTAGCAAAAATGAAACACATGATATTGGAGGTAAAAATTATGAGAAAGATTAAGAAATTATTAGCGGTTGGTGCGTGCCTGTGCATGTCACTCGGTTTACTGGCAGGTTGTGGATCAGGAGCAGGAGGCGCTTCGGGCAGCGGTTCATCTGAGTCAGGTACAAAACAGGAGAGCACAAAGTCATCTGACCTGTCATTTGCATTCTGTACAAACACACTTAACAACACATTCCAGAGTTCAATAGATGCAAAGCTCAAGGAACTCTGTGATGCGAACGGAATATCATATACATGTCTTGATCCTGACTACGATCTGAACACACAGCTCAGCCAGTTGTCAGACGTGGCAAACAGTGGATACGATGCAGTGTTCATCATCCCGGTTGATTCAGCAGGTATCACATCAGGTCTTGCAGAGATCAAAGATGCAGGAATCCCAATCTTCAATGTAGATACAGCAGTTATCGAGGATGACATAGAGAACTTTGTAACACAGTTCGTTGGAACAAATGCATACATGGCAGGACAGCTTGTAGGTGAGCAGATGGCTAAGGATTATCCGGATGGAGCAGATATTGCGATCCTTGACTTCCCATCAAATGAGAGCTGTGTAGACCGTGTAAATGGTTTCCTCGATGGACTTGGTGACAACAAGGACAAGTTCAATATTGTGGCACAGCAGGATGGCGAGGCTGCACTTGATGCATCAATGAGTCTTGCAGAGGATATCATCACAGCAAACACAGATCTTCAGGCATTTTTCTGCATCAATGATCCATCAGCACTCGGCGCTGCAGCAGCAGTTAAGGCAGCAAATAAGACTGGTAAGATCGGTGTGTACAGTATCGATGCTTCACCAGATGGCAAGCAGGCACTCATTGACGGTGAGTTCACAGCAGTTGCATGTCAGGTTCCTGTACAGATTGCAGAGTATGCATTCAACGCAGCACAGAAGTATGTAGGTGGAGATACGACCATCGACGAGAAGAAGGTATATCTTGATTCACACCTTGTACTCAAGGATGAGGCTGAGCAGACAGTTAACGATTGGCAGTAAGGCCGGATCGAAGCCGGCAGTAACAGCACGGGGCTGCCCCCGGCTGGACATACATGACACAACGTAGGTGTATATAATACGGGAGAGACCGGAGATCTGAGATCTCCGGCCGTAATCCCGAAAAATGACAGCAAGACAACAAATGATCTGATATAGAAACTTGGAGGTTTAATATGGGACAGACAGTTCTGGAAATGATAGGGATAAAGAAAAGCTTCTCTGGAATATATGCTTTAAGCGGCATCGACTTTTCCCTTGAACTGGGAGAGGTACACGCACTGCTCGGTGAGAATGGTGCAGGAAAGTCCACACTGATTAAGGTCCTCGGTGGAATTTACCAGCCCGACAGCGGAATTATCAAGGTAAATGGCAAGGAGGTAAAGATCAACGGAGTTCCGGCCGCCAGAGAGAATGGTATAGGAATAATACATCAGGAAATCGTACTTGTTCCATATCTTTCGGTGGCACAGAATCTGTTTCTCGGCAGAGAGATAAGGACAAAGCTTGGAACATTGGACTTTGCAGAGATGAACAGAAGAGCAGAGGAGATGATATCATCCCTCGGTGTGAATATAAAGGCAGACACGATAGTAGAGAATCTGACCATTGCACAGCAGCAGATGGTGGAGATCGTTAAAGCGGTCTCATTCAACGGCAAGATAATAGTAATGGATGAGCCAACCTCATCACTTTCAAATGAGGAGGTTGAGCAGTTATTTGAGATTATTGAGAATCTCAGAAAGAAAAAGGTAAGTATAATCTACATCTCCCACAGAATGGAGGAGCTCTTCAGAATATCTGACAGAGTTACCGTTATCAGGGATGGTGCATACGTAGGAACAAAAAAGACATCTGAGACCAACCCGAACGAGCTGGTGGCAATGATGGTAGGAAGAGATCTGGAGAGTTTCTATGCCAGAGATTACTGTGACATGGACAAAGCGGAGACTGCTCTGGAGGTAAAGAATCTTTCTCAGACAGGTGTCTTTGAAGATATAAGTTTTTCAGTACATAAGGGCGAGATCCTGGGCTTCTCAGGTTTGGTAGGTGCTGGACGAAGTGAGATCATGGAGGCGATATTTGGCGCAACACGGCTCACATCGGGAGAGGTGATACTCGGAGGAAAGCCAGTTCACTTCAAGAATCCAATGCAGGCTATCAAGGCAGGCATAGCACTGGTTCCGGAGGACAGAAAGAAACAGGGCCTTGTACTTGGCAACAGCGTGGCATTCAACCTCACACTTTCATCCCTCAGATTCTATATGAATGGAATCGCTATAAGTGAGAGAAAACGAGGCGAGGTAATTGACCATTATTCACAGAGACTGAGAATAAAGGCGGCATCGCCTGAGATTGAGGCGGGCAGCCTGTCAGGCGGAAACCAGCAGAAGGTGGTTCTGGGCAAATGGCTTGCAACCAAGCCGGATGTGCTCATTCTGGATGAGCCGACCAGAGGCGTGGATGTAAATGCAAAATTTGAGATATACACAGTAATCAATGAACTGGCAAAGGAAGGTATAGCGATAATTATGGTATCCAGTGAGCTTCCTGAGATCATCAACATGTGCGACAACGTGTGTGTGGTCAGAGCCGGAAGACTGGTGAAGAAGCTGTCGAAGGACGAGCTCTCACAGGAAGAGATAATGAAATACGCTGCAGGAGGTATCGAATAATATGGGCGAGACAAAGAAGAATTCAAAAGCAACTTCTATATTAAAGAACAATCCCCTGACATCCATAGTCAAGGGCAACATAGGAATCATAGTGGTTTTGATAATCATGTGTGTGGCGGTAGCGCTTGCCACGGACAAGTTCCTCACGACCAACAACATCATATCAGTGCTTAGGCAGATATCGATCAACACATACATAGCACTTGGAATGACACTGATAATAATACTTGGACACATTGATCTGTCGGTTGGATCCATAGTGGCAATGTCTGGAACACTGACTGTTGGATTCATTGTAAATCAGGGACTTCCTCTTGGCGTTGCCATAGTGGCAGGACTTCTGGTTGGTACAGCAGCGGGCTTTATAAGTGGTTTTATAGTTGCTAACTTCAAAGTGCCTGCATTCATCATCACAATGGCCATGATGAACATAGCAAGTGGTATAGCTTATGTCTACACAGGTGGACAGTCAACACGTATCACAAACAAACTTTTCATCGAGATCGGAACAGGATACTTGTTCAATGTGATCCCACTTCCTGTAGTGTACATGATAGTGCTCATCATACTGTTCAGCTTCATTCTCAGCAAGACAAAGTTTGGAACATATGTATATGCGATAGGTGGTAACCGCGAGGCTGCAAGACTTTCAGGTGTACCTATCAAGAAGATAGAGATCATAGTGTTTACAATATCAGGACTTCTCTCAGCATTTGCAGGACTTGTACTCTGTTCAAGAATGTACTCAGGACAGCCTTCAGTCGGCAGCGGATATGAGCTTGATGCCATCGCAGCCTGCGTACTTGGAGGAACATCCATGACAGGTGGTAAGGGAAGAATCAGCGGAACAGTATTTGGTGCCATGGTCATCGGAATCATCTCAAATGGACTTAACCTTATCGGAGTGTCATCATACTGGCAGCTCATCATCAAGGGTCTCATCATTGCATGTGCGGTACTCCTTGATGGCCAGAAGGGTAAGCTTGAGCTTATCAAGAAGAAGAAACTGGCAGCAAACTAGTAGAAAGAGAGGACTGATAATATGGAGATTTTTAGAAAGATGTCCTTCGCGGATTCCACGGGAGATGCAATACCTTTCTACCACGAGGGCAAATATCATATATTCTCACTGACTTCCCCTCCGGGAACAACAGTGTACCCGGCAAGACTTAGAACCACATGGAGCCACAGTGTATCAGAGGATCTGGTACACTGGGAGGAGCTTCCTACAGCACTCTATCCGGGCGAGGGCGATGAGCCGGACGCATCAGGAGTGTGGACAGGCTCAGTTATATACGGCGAGGGCAAATACCATGCGTTCTATACAGGCTACTGCCTCACCGCAGAGTATCAGCAGACCATATGTCATGCAACAAGTGAGGATGGAATCACATGGGTGAAGGATGCTGCCAATCCGGTCATCACACCTATGATAGAGCTTTACGAGAAACTTGACTGGAGAGATCCATATGTCTTCTATAATGAGGAAGACAAATGTTACTGGATCCTTATTTCAGCTAGAAGACTGGATATGCCGATAACCAGAAGGGGCTGTATAGTTCTCTACAGATCAAAGGATCTTGTCAACTGGGAATATTACGGACCGATATATTCGCCGGGACACACAAACTGTCCTGAGTGCCCTGAGATGTACAAGATGGGAGATAACTGGTATCTCTCATACTCACGATTCTCAGAATATGTAAACACAATATACAGAGTATCAAAGTCACCATTTGGACCTTGGAGAAAGCCAAAGAAGGATGGCATAGGCGGAAGAAGATTCTATGCAGCCAAGTCCATGCAGGACGATGACGGCAGACGTTTCTACTTCGGTTGGGCTCACGACAGGGCAGACAGAAGTGACAGAGGCGAGTGGTACTGGGGCGGAACATTCTGTGTGCCACATGAGGTTGTTGCCACTGAGGATGGCGGACTTGATGTAAAACTTCCAAAGGAATATGAGCATGTATTTGAGAAACATGTAGATTGGGATTACATTCCGGTCCTCGGAAATGCAGAACTTCTCGGAGACAGACTGGTTGAGATGGATTCAGTCAGCACATGTACATACGGTTTCCTTGGACACAGCGAGGAGAGCTATATGCTGAAGTGCAAGATCATGCCTAGAGAGGTGTATGACCATTTTGGAATATTACTCAAGTCAGATAAAGAGGCAAGCGGATGCCTGCTCCTTGAGTTTGATGTGGCTATGCAGAGAGTGTCACTGGTAAATCTTCCTATGGGAGTTGATCCATTCTGGGTTCAGTCTTGCCAAGCTGTACCTCCGGCAACTGAGCCGGGACCTGATGGAGTCAGAGTGTGCGAGAAGACATTTGACATAACAGAAGGCAGTGAGATAGATGTAAAGATCATCGTTGACCACGATATGGTGGAAGTATTTGTCGGTGAACAGGTTGCGTTCACATACAGAATATATGCAAAGCCTGAGTTTGAGACGGGACTTCTGGCTCAGGATGCAAGAGTAGAATTCTATGACATAGAGATCACAGGAAAGTAAAATTCACAAGGAGGATCCAACATG
Source organism: Clostridiales bacterium (assembly GCA_029338615.1). Taxonomy (GTDB): domain Bacteria; phylum Bacillota; class Clostridia; order Lachnospirales; family Lachnospiraceae; genus Coprococcus. The sequence goes on along the minus strand of JAQYAS010000001.1, from coordinate 30,066 downwards.
GAAAAGAAATATGATGTTGTGGCTCTAGGTGAGTTCCTGATAGACTTTACTCCCGCCGGAAGAACTGATTCCGGGATGAAACTCTTCGAGCAGAATCCCGGAGGTGCTCCGGTGAATATGCTCACGGCAGCAGGTAAAGCCGGACTTAAGACGGCATTCATAGGCAAAGTTGGAGATGACATGCACGGCAATTTCCTGGTTGAGACTGCAAAACAGGCAGGGATAGAGACAAAAGGTATAGTGGTTGATGATACGGTATTTACCACATTGGCATTTGTCACTCTGGATGAGAACGGAGAACGTGAATTCTCATTTGCCAGAAAACCAGGAGCGGATACGATGCTCTGTTACAAGGAGGTTGACGCCGAACTGCTCAGAGATACAAAGGTGTTCCATATAGGTTCACTTTCACTCACGGATGAGCCGGCCAGAACCACCACGTTTCAGGCGGTGAAGGAGGCAAAGAAATACGGCGCGGTGATATCGTATGATCCGAACTACAGAGCACCGCTGTGGGATAGCAGAGAAAATGCGATGGAGAGGATGAAGAGTATTCTTCCATTTGTAGATATAATGAAGCTTTCGGACGAGGAGACAGCGCTCCTCACACCATTTTCCGATCCGGAAGAGGCAGCAGAGTATCTTCTGGGAAGCGGTGTCAGACTTGTTGCGGTCACCCTGGGAAGTGAGGGTGTGCTGATATGCAGCAGGGATGGAAGCCGGAAGGTTCCCGGATTCGTCAGCCATGTGGTAGATACGACGGGGGCTGGGGATTCATTCTGGGGAGCATTTGTATCACAGCTTGTCAGAGCGGATAAGAGACTGGAGGAGTTCAGTATAGATGAGCTTGCAGAGTGTGCAAGATACGGGAATGCGGTTGCGAGCCTGTGCGTTGAAAAGCGCGGAGGACTCAGATCTATCCCGGAAGAGAGTGAGGCTCTTGAGAGACTCGCAGAAAAGTAAGCGTATTAATATTTTTCACATAAAATTTTTTCCTTAAACCTTGGGGCTGGAGTTATCCAGCCTCTTTTTTGCATGGGCAAGTCCGGTGGTTGAAAGGAAAATATCTTCGAATACAGAATAAAAGAAATTCCACAAGTCGATATGGATTAATTAAATAAGATAAACCAGTCATAACGGTAAAAATTGAAAAGCTAGTGTGCTGAATGTACAAAGAATGAGCGTTTTTGTGTGCTTATAAGTGGTTGTTAGTATGCTGGTTTGATGCTAGAATACACCTAACAGCGACAAAGAGGTCCTTAAAAAGACAATCTTTGCCGCTGTTTTTGTTTTATCAAAAAAAGAAAAGGGGCGTGACAGATGGAGATAAAGAAAGTTCTGATAGCCAATCGAGGTGAGATAGTGAGAAGAATAATCACCACATGTCAGGAGATGGGTATAGAGACTGTTGCTGTTTATTCGGATGCGGACAAGGATGCGCATTATCTGGCGGATGCGACTGAAACTTATTATATTGGAAAATCGGCTCCTGTAAAAAGTTACCTGAATATGGATATTCTCATTCAGGCGGTGAAGGATACCGGAGCTGATGCGGTTCATCCCGGTTATGGATTCCTCTCAGAATCCGCAGAATTTGCTGAGGCGGTTGCTGAGGCGAGGGCCAAATGGATAGGCCCTGATCCGGATATACTTAAGAATATTGAATCCAAGTGTTATTGCAGGAATGTGGCTTCATCCATCGGAGTACCTGTGACACCGGGAACTATACGGCCTATAAAAAGTATAAACGAGATATATGAGACTGCAGGAAAGGTAGGACTTCCCATACTGCTGAAGCTTGATAAGGGCGGAGGTGGAAAGGGCATACAGAAGATAGAGACGTTCGAGTCCGAGGAGATAGTACAGGCGCAGCTTGAGAGTATGCAGAGGATCGGCGAGATGGCATTTGCATCATCGGATGTGTATGTGGAGAAATCCGTACAGAATCCAAGACATATAGAGGTCCAGTTTATGGCGGATGAACACGGACACGTCGTGTGCCTCGGGGAACGTGAATGTTCCATACAGAGAAGATATCAGAAGATTATAGAGGAGTCGCCATCGGCGGTTGTGACATCTGAGGACAGGAAGAAGCTGTATGGATACACTTCGAAGCTGATCCGCGAGATGAAATACAGCGGTGCAGGCACTGTTGAATATCTCAGGGCACAGGATGGAAGCTATTACTTTATGGAGATAAATGCAAGACTTCAGGTTGAGCATCCGGTGACAGAGGCAGTGACCGGGCTTGATCTTGTGAAGCTTCAGATACAGACAGCAAGAGGTGAGAAGCTTCCAATCTCACAGGAGGATGTGAAGCTGAACGGTCATGCCATGGAGTGCAGGATATATGCCGAGGATCCAAAGACGTTCAATCCAGCCCCCGGAGTGATAAATGAACTGAAATTCCCGGATACATCCGATGGGGATGTACGTGTGGATCACGCATTATATGAGGGCTACAGAGTATCACCTTTCTATGATCCGATGCTGTGCAAGCTGATAGTCAGGGCGGATGACAGACAGAAATGCATAGACAGGATGCTCGGTGCACTGAAGGAATTCGTGATCGGCGGGGTGACCAACACCATAGAGACGGAGATCGCCATCATGAGAGACAGAAGTTTTGTCATCGGAGATTTCACCACAGCATTCCTTGAGCGAGAGAAGCTGAACATAGGTCTTGAGAATTATGTGATAACCATATCAAGGCAGTTTGGAAGCCTAGGCAGACCGATCGCCCGTAAGATGGCGGAGCTGCTGGGGATAGAGTACTACGACAGAGATATCGTGGAGCAGGCGGTCAGGAACAGTGGCATGGAGATAAAGCCGGATGAGGTTATGGACAGCATAGAGGGTGGTTCATATGAGAAGATGAAGTATCCGCTTGGAACCCTTCCTGAGGAGGAGCAGGACAGGATATTCAAAGCCCAGAGCGAAGTTATACTGGAGCTTGCCAGGAAAGAGTCATGCATCATAGTTGGAAGGTGTTCTGATTATGTGCTGAGAAACGTAAGGAATCACTTCAGTATATACATATATGCACCATATGAAGTGAGACTTCAGAACTGTATCACGGAGCTGCATATAGAGCCGGAGGCAGCTAAGGATCTTATCACATCGGTGGACGAGGCGAGAAGAAGCTATGCCATGCATTATGCGAAGGAGTACAGTGAAGATTTTACCAACAAGGATATCCTGATAGACAGCAGTCTGTATGGAAGCGTTGATGAGGCAGCGCATGTACTTACCAAGATGATAAAGAAGAAATTTAACTTATCGTAAGGAGGAATGGATCATGGAATACACAATGAGGGCGACGATGCCGGGACTCGTAGCAAGAGTAGTAGTTGAGGTTGGACAGAAGGTAGAGGTTGGACAGGAGCTGGCAGTTATCAATTGTATGAAAACAGAGATAAGCTGTGAATCCGAGAAGACCGGCACAGTTAAAGAGATACTGGTTGAGGAGTGGGATGAACTTGAGGTTGATTCCCCTATGATAGTACTTACCTGTTGAGAGGGAGTGAAGCCTATGATTGATATCCGCAGCAACCTGCACATATACGATACGGTCACATCAACGAATGATGAGGTGTTCGGTCTGATGAAACGTGGGGCACCGGATGGAACAGCAGCCGTTGCCGGTATGCAGACATCTGGCAAAGGCAGTCATGGAAGGCGCTGGCAGTCCGGTCCGGAGGGAAATATATATTGTTCCGTTGGTATAAAGAACGGTATTACATCCAGACAGATTGCGGTGATGCCTATGGTGACAGCACTTGCGGTCAGAAGGGCAATGGAGCTGTATATGGAGACTCCAATATGGATAAAATGGCCCAATGATGTCATTGCGGGCGATAGAAAAATATGTGGAATACTGGCGGAATATCACGAGGTCAACGGTGAGAACATTCTGGTTATAGGATTTGGGATAAATGTAAATCAGAGAGTGTTCCATGAGGATCTTAAAGATAAAGCGTCATCTATGTATATTCTCGAGAAAAAGCAGTTTGATACCCGGCTTCTGCTCAGTTCTGTATTGGAAGAACTGGAGAGTGTATATCCAGTGTGTATGGAATCTGACGGCCTGGGCAGATACAGAGAGGAGATAGAGCAATGCCTGATCCGGATGGGGGATGTAGTAAGACTCACCCGCGGGGATTTCAGTGAAAAGGCAGTAATAGAGCACCTTAACAATGATGGCAGCTTATGTGTGCTGAAGGATGATGGAAGGATTCATGATGTGTATGCGGGCGAGATCAGTCTGAGAGGGGAAGGAGGCTATATCTGATGGCGGTTGGACTCAAGGAGATATACAGCAACACCTATGAAGAATATGGCCTTGAGCTTCTGGCGGGAAGTCTTGGACTCAACAACATCATAGACTGGGCTCTGAGGATAGAGAGCATGGCAGAGCTTCCCGATGAGGATCCGGAGTCGGCGTACGAGAGATGCCTGGTGATGACATCAGCGGCAATGATAGGACGCGATGACGAAACAGCGCTTATACGGAAGCTGGCAGACATGGGCAGTTGTGGGTTGATGGTAGTCACTACGGATGTTGACAGGTTCAGCTCGCAGGAGGTGGTGAGCTGTTGTGATTCTCTCAATTTTCCACTTATACATATGAGAGATACAACAAGAGTCGGAGAACTCCAGAGAGAATACATATCAGAGATAGAGAGGGACAGAAATGTCAGCAATACAGTAAATAAAGTATTTGCTGCAGTCCTGTCGGGTAAGGCGAGGATAGACAACCATGAGCAGCTGCTCAGACAGCAGGGCTTCAGATTTGATGCTGCTTATACATGCATTGTTCTGTATGCGGAGGACAAGCGGCAGTATATAGAACTTCAGAAGATCAGGGAATGGAACAGATTCCTCATATATGCACTCCGTAGTCTTGGAGTGTATGCATCATTTCAGATGGGACAATATCAGGTGGTCATCCTAAAGGATGTGGATGATGAGATCGTGTGCAAGGTCATGATGTCATTTACAAAGATGCTCAGGAGACATCATGTCGGTGTGGTCACCAGAATCGGTGTTGGAGAGCAGGTGGATGGGCTGGCGTATATCAGTCAGAGCTATTATGCAGCATTTGCTGCAGTCAGAAAGGCCCGCATGGATGGTGAGGAGCTTGTGAGATTTGAGGATATAGGAATATACCAGCTGTTATTCACGACAAGAGATGACATGTATGTACACAGATTCGTGGACAGACAGCTGGGAGCACTGGTGCGATATGACAGGGACAATGACGCCGGGCTTGTTGAGACGCTGGACAGATATTTTGAATGCAACTGCAGTGTGAAGCAGGTGGCAGATCAGATGCATATCCACAGGAATACAGTAAATAAGAGAATACAGCTCATAAAGGAGCTACTGACAGATAACACCCTTAAGGGGATGGACAGAACAAATCTTGAAATGGCGATTATAGCCGAGAAAATATTTGGACAAGAAGGAGGTAGTGATCATGAAGAGTAAATATGATCCGGTGCTTAAGAGAATACCCGGAAGACCGGGGTGTCCGGAGATAGTGTTCAGACAGGCCGGCGATGGATTCCTGGAGGTTGTGTATGGCAATAATGAGGCTTCATCCAATAAGACGATAAAGGATATAATCCTTAGAAGTCTCAGGGTGATCATCATAAATGGACGGATGAGAGACAGAAATATATCAGGACTCATAGAGACAGTACCCGGAAGCGAGTCGGTACTGTATGAGTTTGATCCTCTCACATTATCAGTTGATGTTCTCATAGAAGAGATATCTGCTGTGGAGACCGCGCTTCCTGATGTGTATGGACAGGTGATAAATGCCAGGAAGTTGTATCTGCCTCTAACATTTGACCACAGCCTGGTAAGGCGCTCCATTGACAAATATGTGAAAGAGGTAAATCCGGATGCATTCTACTGTAAGGATGGAAGCAATCTGGAATACATAGCGGCCTACAACGGGCTTACGGTTGAGGAGCTGAAGCGGAGATTTCTTGGAACAGGCTGGCTCACATCCATGGTGGGATTCTTCCCGGGACTTCCATTCTGTTATCCACTTGATCCGGCATCGGCCCTTGCCTGCCCCAAATATAATCCGGCAAGAACATGGACTCCGGAGGGAACAGTTGATCTGGCGGATTACTGCATGACCATATTCGGAGTGGAGTCCAGCGGAGGCTGTCAGCTCATCGGCAGGACGGCTCCAATATTCAGGGCCAGACCGGTGCATCCGGCATTCCAGAGTAGTCCGGCTTTCATCAGACCTACGGATATAATCCAGTATTATGAAGTGTCGGAGGAGGAGCTTGACAGTATATATGAGCAGGTTGACAGAGGCGAGTGGGATTACAGGACAGAGGATATAGTGTTCAGCGTGGATGACTGGCTGAAGGAGTACGTCGCCCACGAGAGTGAACTCGAAGAGCTGCAGAGAAAACAGAGAGATGCGCAGAAGACACTTAGACAGGTGTAGGAGGTGGATGATATGGCCAGGGTTATTTCAGCAGGAATACAGTCCATTATCGAGGATCTGTATGGAAGAACAGGATATAAAGATGTGGGAATATCACATTCAGGCTTCATGGATCACTATACGGCGAGGCTTCTCAACAAGGTGCTGGGAAATGATCTGAACGAGGCAGGGATAGAGATCGCCGGAGGAGGATTTGCGCTGGAGTTCGAGGAGGAGTCGGTTATAGCATATGGGGGTTCTACCATAGAAGGTTATGTAAATGATATACAGATTCCGCCATATGAGGCAGTCCACGTCGAAGCCGGTGATGTTTTCAGGACAGGAAAGATGCTACCGACAACCAGAGGCTTCAGAACTTATCTCATGATGACAGGAGGCATGGATGCGCAGGAATATCTGGGTAGCAAGGCCACGGCGGTCTATGGCAGCTTTGGCGGATTTGACGGAAGAAAGCTGAAAAAGGGTGATCAGCTGGCTCCGGGAGCTGTCACTGACAAAAACCGCGACAGTATCGGATGCCGCATAAAGAGTGAATATATTCCGGAAATGACCGACACGTGGGAATTTCATGCCATGCCGGGACCTGATGCAGCTCCTGATTTTATAACTGATGAGGGCATGGAGCAGATATATCAGAGTGAGTATAAAGCCCAGATGTTCTGTGACAGGGCAGGAATCAGATTGAAGGGGCCGAAACCAATATGGAACCCAGACAGAGCGGCAGCCGGAGGTCATCCGTCCAATATCACGGATCACGGGTATCCGGGCCCGGGTGGCATAAATGTAAGTGGAGACACACTTATCATGTTCCCTGTTGAAGCTCCTACATGTGGCGGCCTGATATGTGCTATATCGGTCGTGTATGCAGATGTATGGAAGATGGGACAGATATTCCCGGGACGGGATAAGATCAGATTCATATATGCAACCCAGGAGGATGCAAATGAACTGAGGCGCAGGCAGAACCTGATCTTTGAAGGCGATGGATGTATAGAAAGGAAGTGATGTTCATGGCTAAGGAGATAATATTGAATGCTGACATGGGGGAGGGCTTTGGATGTTACCGGCTGTGTGATGAAGCTGCTCTGATGCCATACCTGACATCGGTCAATCTTGCATGCGGCTTCCATGCGGGAGATCCCGTGGTGATGCGTAACTCTGTGGAGCTGGCGGTGAAAAATGGAGTGAGCATAGGTGCCCATCCGGGATTTGCTGACAGACAGGGGTTTGGACGAAGGATGCTGCAGATAAGCGAGGATGAGCTGTACTGTGATCTGATGTACCAGTTCGGAGCTCTGGATGCATTTGTGAAAAAGGCAGGGGGGGAGATAACGCATGTGAGTCCACATGGTGTGATGGATCCGCTTGTGTCAGAAAATGAAAGCTTTGCCAGGGTGTTCATGGATGCCATTAAGGATTTCAAAAAGGACATGTATCTGGTGATAGAGGCGGGAAATGTGCTGGCAGAGCTCTGTGAGAAGGAAGGTCTACGGGTGGCAGCAGTCGGATACCCGGATCTGGAATACGATTCGGATGGACACATGATCATAACAAGGACCAAGGCGCTGATGGATCCTCAGAAGATACTGAAGCAGGCGCTTTCCATGGTCCTTGACAATAAATATCTAAGTGTTGATGGAAAGCAGTTCCCGATCGCCCCGAAGGTGTTGTGTCTGCATTCGGATGTTCCGAACAGTCTGGAGATACTGAGGGTGCTTCGCGGTGGTCTTGAGGATGCGGGAGTAGATGTTGTCAGATTTTAACAAATCGCTTTTTTCGGATTTGTTTAAATAAAAACAAAAAGAAAAGGAGAGATGTAGTATGGAAAACAAATCTAAGAAACTGAATTTCTGGCAGATCTGGGCACTGGGAGTGGGTGCTGTTGTGGGCGATGGAATATTCCTTCTTGTGTCACAGGCGGCACAGGCGGCTGGTCCTGCCGCAGCACTTGCCTATTTTATATCGGGTGTGCTCATCATGCTTATATGTATGGCAGTATGCGAACTGGCTGTTGCGATGCCAGGAGCAGGATCCATATATCACTGGAGTAAGGAGGTAATAAGTCCGGCTGTTGGAGCGCTCACTGGTCTGGCATATGTCGGTATGAACGTCATTTTCTTCGGCTCCGTGTCCATTGCGGCGGGAAGTCTTACAAATTCGTTCTATGTAATTGGTGACAGTGAGCAGGTATCAGCAATCATCTGGACTCTTGTAATCATCATTGTAGTTACCGCAATAGCATTGCTAGGTGGTGAGATAACCGGAACAGTGCAACTTGTACTGGTGGCGGTACTGGTAGGAATAATGATCGTGTTTATATTTGCAGGTATATTCACAGGCAAGATCGATCCGGCAAATTACAAGCCATTTTCCCCATTTGGCGGCAAGGGAATATGGGCGGCCATAGGAATGGGAATATATGCATATATGGGACCTCTGGCGCTTCTCACAGCAGGTGATGAGGTAAAGAATATCAAGACATTCCCTAAGGCTATGTTCTGGGCATTTGTCACATTCATCGGAATATACACACTGGCAATAGTAGTCCTGGTTGGTATGGTTAGCTACACAGAGTATGGCGCCATGGAATCACCATTTACCACGGCGGCATCTATGGTATTTGGCAAATGGGCAGGTTTTATAATCAACCTTGGAGCATGGATCGCAGCAGTGACATGTCTGATAGGCGAGGTGTTCTGTGCATCAAGACTTCTCCGAGGAATGGCAAAGGAAAAAGCCATCCCACAGATATTTGCAAAGACAGATAAGAAGGGAAATCCATGGTTCGGGGTTCTGTTCTCTGCGGTCATAGCCATAATCATAGCGGTTATCGGCAGTTTAGGTGGAGCTCTTGCGGAATTCTACAATACAGTATGTACGCTGGGAAGCGTGTGTGGTGCACTCAACATGACCATATGCCTCACGAGCAGTTGTCTGTATAAGAAGAAATATCCAAAGGAATGGGAGAATCTGTGCTGGCATATGCCACTCAGAAAACTCACATATCCGCTTGCATTTGTGGGTTGTATCGTGCTCTTTATAGCACTGTATGCCGGCAATATAAAAGCGCTTATACCGAGTGTGATATTGGTGGTTTTGATAATATTGTTCTACTTCCTCTACTCTGCAAAGCATATAGACAGAGTGGAGAACAAATAACACTTTTATAATAGGAGGAAATGATAATGGGAATTTCAACAGATGTAATTCATGCAAAGAGATACGTAGATCCGGTTACAGGCAGCCATGTGGCACCTATATATCAGACCTCAACATTTATACTTCCGGACTTTGATACGGCGGTATATCTTAACCAGCACATAGATAAGGGGTATGTATACAGCCGTTTTGGCAATCCTTCCGTCAGGGAATTTGAGGAGAAGATAGCATATCTGGAGGGCGGTGAGGACGCGGTGGGAACCGCCTCCGGACTTGGTGCTATATCCACAGCGGTGATGTCGCTTATAAAGCAGGGCGACCATATTATATTTGGAGATGTGATCTATGGATGTACATTTGCGTTATTTACGAAGATACTTCCTTCATTTGGAATAGAGTATTCCATTGTTGATACAACAGATGTGGATGCAATAAAGGCAGCCATCAGACCAAACACAACACTTGTGTATGTGGAGACCCCGGCAAATCCTGTGCTCAAGATATCTGACATTCAGGAGATATCAAAGATGCTCAAGGAATATGATGGAATAAAGCTGGTGGTGGATTCGACATTTGCATCCCCATATCTGCAGAATCCATTGAAGCTTGGGGCGGATGTGGTAGTTCACTCAGCAACCAAATACATAGGTGGACATGGCAATGTGACAGCAGGTGTGATCGCTGGACCAAAGGAGCTCATGGATCGATGCAGGATGCCGTTCCTTCAGTGCTTTGGTGCGGTACTGGATCCATTTGGTGCATGGCAGCTGGTCAATGGACTCAAGACGCTGGCAGTCCGCATGGAGAAGCATTGCGACAACGCAATGAAGGTTGCGAAGTTCCTCCAGCAGCATGATATGGTGGATAAGGTATATTATCCGGGACTTCCGGACAATCCGGGATACGAGGTGGCGAAAAAGCAGATGCGCGGATTTGGCGGTATGATGAGTGTCGACATCAAGGGCGGTGTGGATGCGGTCAGAACAGTCATGAACAACGTAAAGGTATTCAGCCTTGCCACAAGTCTTGGAAATGTTGATTCACTTATCCAGCATTCGCCGACGATGAGCCACTTTGATATGACACCTGAGCAGAGACATGCAGTGAGCATATTCGATGGACAGGTTAGACTCTCTGTGGGAATTGAGGATGCGGATGATCTCATAGAGGATCTTGATCAGGCGCTCAACCTGCTCAAAAAATAAATCACATACAGTGCTGAGCTTTGTTGGTAGAACCATATCGTGCAATGGGGTGCGGTATGGTTCTTTTTTATTAATTTAATATTTTCTTAAATGTTTATCTGATTGAATATTAAACAGCAGATCTCTATACTCTCCAGATGTAACATGAGTTTGTGATGGGAATGCATTTACCTCGCCTTAACATATGTAATTCTATTGTAATAATTCTTACTTATAATTAAGGCTGCTAAAGGTATATTAAGTTGAATTACAAATGGAGAGGGGCATATAATCAATTCGATTTTGAAAGAAAGAAAAAAGGTGGTAAATATTGAAAAATATATTGGAATTTATAGAGAATTCGGCTTTAAGATATCCGGATAAGCTGGCGGTTGCCGATGAGAACGGCGGACTCACATATGGTCAGATGGTGAAGCTTTCCAGACAGATCGGTGCATGGATATATGAAAAGACGGATGGCGATAAGAATAAGCCTGTGGCTGTGCTGTTGGACAAGAAGCCGGAGAGTGTCGCAGCATACATGGGCGTTGTCTACAGCGGCAACTTTTATGTGGTACTGGATGCGGAGATGCCGGCGTCCAGAGCTGAGTCGATACTTGGAACATTGAAGCCGGTCGCAGTCGTGACTGACACCGGGCATATGGAGAAGGCACAGGAACTGAACAGTCGTGATGTGCAGGCTGATGGATGTCAGGGACAGGATGCTGAGACCAACGAGGTGTTCAGGATATTGAATCTTGACGAGCTGGATGCAGAAGCTGATCAGTCAGCGCTTGAGACAGTCAGAAAAAGGACTATAGACACTGATCCTGTGTATGCGCTTTTTACATCAGGTTCGACAGGAGTTCCCAAGGGCGCTGTGGTATCACACAGGAATGTGATATCCTACACCTACTGGTACACGGAGGCATTTGGTATAGACGAGAATACGATATTCGGAAGCCAGACACCATTCTACTTCAGTATGTCGGTATCGGATCTTTACAGCACACTGAAGAATGGAGCCACGCTGTACATCATACCGAAGGCGTATTTCACCTTCCCTATGAAGCTTATGGAATTCATGAATACATACAGGATCAACACGATATATTGGGTGCCATCGGCATTGCAGATCGTTGCAAATTACAAGCTGTTCCAGTACGCGCAGCTCCCCGAGCTTAAGAAGGTGTTGTTTGCCGGAGAAGTGATGCCGACAAAGCCGCTTAACTATTGGATACAGAATCTGCCGGATGCCATGTATGCCAATCTGTTCGGCCCAACAGAGACGACCGACATATGTACATATTATGTGGTGGACAGAAAATTTGCCGATGACGAGCCGCTGCCGATGGGGCGTGCGTGCAACAACTGTGATGTGTTCGTTCTTGATGAGAACGGCAGGGAGGTGTCACCGGAGATCAATCCTGAGACGGGCTTCAGCCGGGAGGGGGAGCTCTATGCCAGAGGTTCATTTGTGGCTCTGGGCTACTTCGGAAATGCGGAGAAGACGCGGGAGGCATTTGTCCAGAATCCGCTCAATCCGAACTATCCAGAGCTGGTCTACAAGACCGGTGATCTGGTGAAGTACAACAGATACGGCGAGCTGGTCTATGTGTGCCGCAAGGACTATCAGATCAAGCACATGGGTTACCGCATAGAGCTCGGTGAGATCGAGGCGGCAGCGGGAGCTATAGACGGTATAAGAAGCTATGCCTGTGTATATGATGATGCAGCAGACAAGATCCTGTTCATATATGAGGGCAAAAAGAAGGATGAGACGGAACTGCTTAAAGCATTCCAGAAAAGGGTTCCACACTATATGGAGCCGAATCGCTTTGTCAGGGTGACAAGCATGCCTCACAATGCAAATGGCAAGATAGACAGGAAGAGACTGAAGGCGGAATATGCGCAGCACTAATGAAATTCACTTTATGTGCTGCGCCGGTATTGCCGTGAAAATTATAATATGTAGAAAATTTTTATTATAAGGAGATATGAGATTATGGAAGAATTATTAAAGATTTTAAATGAGGTAAAACCTGGAGTTGATTATGAGAACGAGACAGATCTTATAGGACATGGCGTGCTGGATTCCATCACGATGGTTACGCTGGTGCTTCAGCTCAGCGACGAGTTTGACGTAGACATTTCCCCTGTTGATATCACACCTGAGAACTTCAAGACGGTTCAGACGATATACGATATGATCCAGAGACTTGAAGACGAATAAAAGCCTGATACAGATAGTGTAAGATGGCAGAAACAGACTGCTGCCAAAAAATACTGGAGGAGTGAAAATTATGTCATACACGTCGATATCGTATCTGGTATTTATATTGCTCGGATCATTTATTGTGTACAATATTGTGCCCCTTAAGCACAGATGGAAGGTGCTGTTGACCTTCAGTTATCTGTTTTATTTTATCAATTCAGGTAAGTATACTCTGTTCATATTGTTTGGTTCGTTGACCATATATGTGGGCGGTCTGCTTATAAATAAAATAGATGATGGTTATAACATGGCCAGAAAGGCACTTCCGAAGGAGAACAAAAAAGAGTACAAGGCACTCATAGGATGGCAGAAGAAATGTATATGTGTGTGCGTTGTCCTTGTGAATGTGGGAATACTGGTATTCCTGAAATACTCAGTTTTCTTTGGACAGGTATTTACTGATATTCTGAGCCTTTTGCATATAAATATAGAAAACCCAATGTATCAGAGAATGATGCCTCTTGGAATATCTTTCTACACACTTTCTGCTGTGAGTTATATAGTTGATGTCTACAGAGGCAAATACAGGGCTTCTGACAGTTTCGGTAAGGTAGCACTGTTTCTGGCATTTTTCCCGCATATAGTTGAGGGACCTATCGCAAGATTTGATCTGGTTGCGGATCAGATGTACGAAGGACACAAATTTGACTACAAGAATATGACTATGGGGCTTCAGCTCATACTTTGGGGATTTTTCAAGAAAATAGTAATTGCTGACCGCGCAAATATGTATGTTAATCAGATATTCAATAATTATGCTGATTACACGGGCCTTCCGGTTGTAATGGGAATGCTGCTGTACACACTCCAGCTTTATGCAGAGTTTTCAGGATGTATGGATATTGTAAGGGGAAGTGCCCAGATGTTTGGCATTGGGCTGTCGGAGAACTTTAACCAGCCATTTATATCAAAGACTGTAAGTGAGTTTTGGAGAAGATGGCATATGACTCTGGGGGCATGGTTTAAGGATTATGTATTCTATTCAGTTTCGCTGTCGAAATCGTTTGTGAAGTTGAGTAAGAAGACGAGGGAGCATATGAACTCCTTCTTTGCAACATTTGTTCCAATGTCAATAGCTATGTTTATAGTATGGTTTGGAACAGGTATATGGCATGGCGCAAGCTGGAAATACGTTATGTATGGTCTGTATTACTGGGCGATCATGATAATCGGACTTCTCACGGAGCCTCTTTTCAAGAGGCTGTATGGAAAAATGCATGTTGACCGTCAGGGAAAGGTATACAGACTGCTCCAGGTGGTCAGGACTTTCCTGTTTGTGAATGTGGGAATGCTCATGTTCCGAGCAGACGATCTCGCAGTGTTTGGACATATGTTTGTGTCAATGTTCAAGGGCTTTTCACTGGATGATATAGCTGATGGAACACTTCTCGGAATTAAACTTGATATAGCAGATTTTGCAGTACTTGCAGCAGGAACGCTTATTCTACTCATTGTGGGTCTGTATAAGGAAAAAGGCCATCAGATTAGGGAGGAGATTGCTTCGAGAAATATAGTGCTCAGATGGGCAGTATATTATGTGTTGCTTTTCAGTGTGATAATACTTGGTGCGTATGGCAAGGGATATGAAGTTGCAGGATTTATATATGCGCAGTTCTAGGTAAATGTCAACAAGGAAGAGAATGGAGTTTTAATGAAAGTTTGTAACATAAAAAAGCTGCTTAAAGCGGCAGTATTTGTGCTGATATTTGCAGCCGTTATGATGGTGTTATGTCAGATGTTCATACCTAAGACAAGTGACAGTGAAGGTGGAATGGCCAATCCGAACGCAAGAGGTTTCTATGGAGAACCCAGGAATTCTATAGATCTTGTGGTGATGGGAGACAGTAACGCATATTGTGCATACTCACCGATGGTTATATGGGAAAAATATGGCATACCTTCATATGTTGCAGCTGAGGGTAATCAGACTATTGTGGGAGCGATAAATTTGCTCGATGAAATGCTCAAATGCCAGTCGCCTAAGGTTCTGGTATTTGATGTCAATATGTTATGGTCTGGAGACAGTAATGTACAGAGAATGGAAGATTGCATTAACAGCATGCTTGGGCAGGCTGTGCCTGTTGTGAAGTATCATGACAGATGGAAAAATTTGCAGCTTATGGACAGCTTCAAAGAAAAGAATTATACATTCCGCTCAAAGACAAGAGGTCAGAGGCTTGGCAGATGTGTAAAACCTTATACAGGCGATGATCCGATGAAAAAGACGGATGATACTGATTGTATACCATGGGTTACCAGGTACTTTTTTGAAGAGTTACTGAAGAAGTGCGAACTCAATGATATACAGGTTTTGCTGATAGAAACGCCTACAGCGACATCCTGGACATATGCAAGACATGTAGCCATGGAGAAATATGCAGAGAAGAATCAGTTGAAATTCATTGATTTCAATATGATGGACGGAAAGTACAAGATAGACTGGAAAGAAGACACCAAGGATGGCGGTATGCATATGAATGTATATGGTGCAAAAAAGGTTACAGCTTATCTTGGTAAATATATAGCAGAGAATTATACATTTGATAATAAAAAAGAAAATGTGGAGTACAGTGACTGGAATGTGTGTTACAAAGAATATAAAAGATATGTAAGAAAGGGAAAAATATATCTTCCAAATGATGATCAGATTGAAAATGGGATAAAGGATGATGAGCATGAATAAAGAAAGTAAACATAACATTGTGAAGATTGTGGCTTTTGGCCTGATTTTTGCCATGTTTATAAATGTGCTTGGAGTGGCATTTATTCCAAAACGGAGTGATCCGGGAAGCGGGATAACCAATTCAAATGCAAGGGGATTTTATGGTGAGCCAAGGAATTCAATAGAAGTACTTATACTTGGAGACAGCAATGCCTACAGCGCATGTTCTCCTATGTATATATGGAATAAGTATGGAATTCCAACATATGTGGCGGCTGAGGGATTCCAGAATGTGACCGGGGCATCCAACCTTCTGGATGAAGTGCTCACATGTCAGAAGCCAAAGCTGGTGGTGTTCGATGTGAATATGCTCTGGACAGGCAAGACGACATTGAAAAAGGTGGAGAACAATCTGAAGAATCTGGCATATAAGTATCTGCCTCTTGCACAGTACCACAACAGGTGGAAGAGCATGAGTATTTCGGACATGTTCGGTGCCAGGGACTACACATACAGATCAGCCTCAAGAGGACAGTATCTCAGCATGGAGGTCAAGCCGTTCATGGGGGAGACCAGGATGGCTCAGACTATAAATACGAAGGAGACAGATAATATCCCGGAGATTTCCCAAGTGCTTCTCGACAAACTTATAGATAAATGCAGGGATAATGGAATCAAGATCATGTTCATGGAGACTCCAACGGCGAAGTCGTGGAATTATGCAAGGCACAATGCCATGATTAAGTATGCTAAGGCCAAGAATATTGATTTTGTCGATATGAATACGCTCAAGGGTGATTATGCTATTGACTGGAGCACCGACACGAGGGATGGCGGAAGACATCTTAACTGCAAGGGCGCAGAGAAGGTAAGCGCCTATCTTGGAAAATATATTTCAGAGAATTATTCTTTTAAGGATAAGAGACATTCAGAAAAGTATGCGGACTGGAATAATGACTATCTGGATTATGTGAAGTATATGTCCGGAGAGACTGTGTCGCTGGAGGCACAGCAATCCGAGGGGACGGTATCCAACAACTAGATATAAAACACATAAGTGGACGGAGGATAGAATCCCCCGTCCACTTTATTTACTTTACTGTAACTTTGCATCTGGCAGATATCTTGCCGGATCTTACTGTTATGGTGGTGGTTCCTTTTCCTTTAGCTATGATTTTTCCTGTAGCATTTACAGTTGCCACCTTTTTATTCCTGGAAGTATATGTCTTTTTCTCAGTGCTGTTTGAAGGTGTGAGAACCGGTTTCAGCAGATAGCTCTTGCCGCGCTTAAGGCAGATCTTCATAGTGATGGCAATGGTGGTTTTGCCTGTTACCTTGCCGGCGGTCAGAACGCAGGTTCCATTGGGTTTTCCAGTAACTTTCACGATCCTGCTGTTGCCAGATGTCAATGCCCTGACACTGTCCCCTGTCTGAAAACCTGTAACCTTCAGTCTGCTTGAGCTCTGGCCTGTGTTCAATGTGATGGCTGTCACATTGACACGCATTGTCGCGGTGACCTTTTTCCCATATTTGCGGGTTTCGGTTAATCCACATATATCACAGCTTCTGCTCTGGAGTAATTACAATTCACACAATAGATGTGTCTGTTCATGGCTCTGTACATGTAGGTTCCTTATCGACGATGACGCGCCAGTCGTGATCACCATTCATGCAGGTTGTGTATAGGATAGTAGTTTCACCCAGATCCATGGATAAGGCGTTCTTTTTTTCGTAGTCGTATGCATAACTGCTAGGTTCAACAATCAGCGACAGGTATCCACCATATGCTGGGGTTACGCTCCTGTAAAATGCCCGCTTCCCGATCTCTTTTACAGTAGATGGGATCTTCAGACTTACATTCCTCAAAGCGTCGTTGAATGCGTAGTCTCCAATATATTGCAGGCTGTCTGGTAGTGTAATATCCGAAATTAAGCTGCATGCTTCAAAGGCACTTTCTTTTATCTCAGTCAGACTGTCCGGAAGATGGATAGAAGTGAGACTATGACAGTTGTAAAAAGCACGTGTGCCAATTGATGTAACTGTATCCGGAATCTGAATCTCCTCAAGGCCATAAGATGTATCAAATGCGTGATCTGGAATCCTGGTGATATTTGCCGGCCATGCAAGTGTCAGTTCTGAGTCGCAGTTTGCAAATGCATGGCTTTCAATTGTCTTTAATTTATCAGGAAACTATATCTCTTTTAATTGCTGACAATTATAAAAGGCACTGTCTCCAATGCTGGTAAGTCCGCCCAGCAAACTCAGTTTTCGCATGGTTGTGTCTTCATAAAATGCTTTGGCTTCGATACGGCCAACGACATAGTTATCAATTGTATCCGGGATATAGACACAGTGTATAAGACCGGTCTGGTTATCATCCTCTGCGGCATAGATAGAGACAGGGATCGTCAAAGTCAGTGCTGCAGCAATGAAAACTGCTTGCAATAATTTTCTTATCCTCATAGACATAGGCTCCTCTTTTTCATATATAAAAATTATAATTTTGTGAGCGATAAAGGTCAATCTGTTTATAAAAAGCATGCAAAAGGATACAAAAAGGATATAAAAAGGATATAAGTTTGAAGTATACTGTGTTCAGAATCTTAGATATCGATGATTTACATAGAGTGGCACGGCGCCGTGAGGTATACAGAATGCAAAGCTGCCACGGGGAGGGAATATGAAGTATAACATATTGCTAGTTGAGGATGAGCAGAAGATAGCAGAGGGGATAATGGACTATATGAACGGCGCGGAAGCAGAATATGAGACCTGTTTTACCTGGGCTGATGACGGAGACAAGGCACTGGAGCTTGTGTATGAGAACGAATACGATCTGGTGCTGCTGGACGTCATGCTTCCGGGGGCAGATGGATTTGAGATATGCAGGGCCATCAGGGCAAAGAGTTATGTGCCTGTCATTTTTCTGACTGCACGGGGCAGGGAGGAGGACAGACTGTATGGCTATGACATAGGCTGCGATGACTATGTGGTGAAGCCGTTTTCCATGGCGGAGCTTTCTGCAAAGATCATGTCATTCCTCAGAAGAAGCAAGGGGCTGTGGGAGAAGAAGAGCAGCATAGAGGCGTATGATATCGTGATCTATCCGGACAGGCTTCAGGTATACGTCTCCGGGGAAGAGGTGAGGCTTGCACCGAAGGAATATGCCATGCTGAAGTACTTTATGGAGCACAGAGGAATGCTTATCACAAGGGATGACCTTCTGGTCAGGCTGTGGGGCTATGATTATGAGGGCAGCGACAGGGTAGTTGATAACCACATCAAGAAACTTCGCCAGGCACTTGGAGAGTCGGGTAAAAAGATCAAGACATTATTTGCAAAGGGATACAGGATGGATTGATGGGAGCGATGCCGCAAGGCATGAGGATTATGGATATTGGGGGAATAGATTATGAGTAAAAAGAGATCAGAAGTAAAAATGTACTGGAAGAAACAGAAGTTCGGCATGTTTTTCCTGAAGGTGTTTGTGCCATTTATATTGGCAGTATCAGTGCTGGGAGCAATAGTGACTGAGATGCTTATCTCAATGTATAACAACAGTGTGGACAATGCAAAGGAGCATCTTGATAAAGTAGTCAATACAGCTGAGCAGGAGGCTGCGAAGAATTTTAGAAATGCGGCAGATGGCAAAGCGGAAAAAGCTGTGGATTATGAATTTCAGACAGCTGAGAACGCATTTGCCGGAACGATGGAATATTATTGTTCGATGGCCCGCCTCGCTGTGATAGGTGATTTGGATTCGGAAGACGGCGTGCTGGCAGTGTATCACAGGGATGCCGATGGAAGTACTTCAAAGGTTGCATCAACTGGAGAGCATGTATTTATGGGCATAGATGATGCGGATGGAAAAACTTACTACCTTTCATGTACACCTGAAGAGGACAGGGAGATGTTCAAGGAAATGTATAAAGTTCCCTCGGCCGGAGGTATGCAGCCCCTGGAGATATATGTCAAGGGTAACAATTATTGGGTTGGGAAATATACTTATATCGACTGTGATGAAGATTTTCTGGTGACAGAAGAAGACGGGACAACCGAATTTAAAGATGACTATACGGTATATACAGTGACTAATGACACTATTCCTGATGGTTATGTAAGACTTGATATGTCAAAGGGGTTTAAGATATCGTTAAATATAGTCGGGGGATCTTTATACTGTGCAGACATTGATGAATATGAGAATGTGGATGAGCTGATAGATGCTGCCTCAGAGGCAGACTCTGATGGCGTTCAGGGGTATGCCGAAAAAGAATATAAATGCGGCTTTGGACACCACACCACTGAGGTGTCTGATCTGGGCAATGGATATTATATCGTTTCAGACTTCCATACAAATATCTGGAAATCTCTGGTTGGAGTGCTTATGATATGCACTTGGGCGGGTATAGTTGTTCTGTGCGTGATACTTTCACTTGCAATTGCCTATGCCATGTATAAGACATACTTGTCGGCTTACGACATGGAGCAGTACAGACGTACAACATCCAATGCCATGGCTCATGATCTGAAGAGTCCCCTTGCGGTTATCCAGCTCAATGCAGAGAACCTGCGGGATGGAACCAATCTGGAGAAGAACAGGCATTACACAGATAACATAATCAATGAAGTTCACCAGATGAATACCCAGATAGCATCGATTCTAGATATGGCAAAGGCTGAGGATGTGAACACTAAGCTTCATAAGACTGATGTGGATATCACTGCTATCGTAAATTCAGTGGCAGAGGAGTATGCCGAGAGGATAAAAGCTAAGAATGTATCCATTGAGGTAAATGGTGTCTGCACAGTACATGCAGACGAGACGCTTATGAATCAGGCGATAAAGAATATCATGGACAATGCTGTGAAGTATGTGACTGGCGGCGGACACATCACGGTGGAGCTCTATGACAAAGAAGTGTCATTTGTCAATTCCTGCGAACCGATTGATAAGGACACACTGACAAATGTGTGGAAGCCATTTGTCAAGGGGAACAATAGCCGTCACGGACATAAGGGCACCGGACTTGGACTTTCGATCGTCAAGACCATCATGGACAGACATGGATTTGACTGTGAGATGAAGAATGTCGATGACGGGGTTGAAGTGAGATTGATATTCAGGAAATAAGGAGGAAGATATATGCATTTGTCGGTATCACAGAAAAAGTTAGATGAAGAAATAGGTGGTGAGTATCGCAGAGAGCAGCTCACGGCGAAAATCCGGGATACAGAGAATTTGATCTCTGAGTCCGAGAAAAAGATAGCTGCAAAAGAGATACCAATGTATGTTCACTGCCGTCAGGAGGAGAAAGGAACATCCCAGGATACCAGCAATTATGTTTATAGGATAAAGCAGGAGAAGAGACATCTGGCAGACTATAATGCAGAGCTTGAGAAGGTTAAACGGGAATTAGACAAAATTGTCGGCTGACAATAATTGGGCTGACTGCTCTAAACAGAGTAGTCAGCCCTTGCTGTATATATAACAGAGTTGTTTTCAGGCATTCTTGCTTTTATAATCTTCGCCCCAGTTTCTCATTGCATCAAGCACAGGCTGGAGACTCTGACCGAGTTCAGTCTGAGAACCTTCCATTTGTCGCTCATAATAATTACCTTTTGATAAAAATATTTAATAGGGTTATAAAATCCAATAGTTTCTTTTGGTTACTTATAGGCGGATTATACCATACATACTATAAATGCACTAGTTTTATAATATGAATGCGCATATTGGGGTGACAGTTGACATAAGATTATACATTTACAGTGTGACATAATTATGCCACAATAATGACACAAGAAAGAGAGGTGTTGATCATGCCAACTATTATGCCAATTAGAGATTTGAGAAATACAAGTGAGATTTCAGAATTAGCTCATAAGAAACAGGAGCCTATTTTTATTACAAAAAATGGATATAGTGATTTAGTTGTAATGAGTGCAGAGCTGTACGAAAAATTTGCACAGATCAACAGGATCGATCAGGCAATCTATGAAGCTGAAAAAGAAGTAGAGAATGGGGCTGAACTGATATCGGTAGACAGTGCTATAGAAAGGCTGAACAAAAAATACTATGGATAAATATAGCGTAATCTTATATCCCAGAGCCTTTCGTGATATCGATGACATATATGCGTATATAGCGCTTGAGAAGATGTCCCCGGAGAATGCATAGGGACAAACGGATAGGATATGGGATGCGATAAAATTACTTGAACAATTGCCTGAATCACATCAGGATCGTTTGGTTGGGCAATTTGCTGGAAAAGGATATAAGCAACGGATAGTAGATAACTACATCGTAATATTCAAGATTGATAAGGAAAAAAATAGAGTATATATAGTAACCGTTCAGTATCAGGAAAGAAATATCTGAGTAATATAACGATTTATTAGATGACCATACTTCGTATGAGGTGTGGTCATTTTTTGTGCCATTCTTTCGGTTTTGCCTTGATTTTCGGCAATAGTAACCTTCAGGTAACTACACCACAATATTGTGTGTACTTTTTTTAATAGAAAACCTCTTATAGAATAGTGCTTAAGAGATAAGAAAAAGACGAGGAGGTAAAGCAATGAACACAGAGAGATGCCTGCAGATACTCAGGGAGATAAAGGATGTGGCATTTGCCACGGTGGATGACAAGGGCATGCCACAGATAAGGATAATAGACATAATGCTGGTGGAAGGAGAGAAAGTTTATTTCTGCATGGCAAGGGGCAAGGATTTTTACGCGCAGCTCATGCGTGATGGAAATGTTGCGGTGACGGGCATGAACAGAGAATATCAGATGATAAGGCTGAGCGGATCTGCCCGCAGAAGTGTATTAAGGATTTTGTGATAAATCATACCCACTGTCTGCACTGCGGATTGTGCTTTGAGGAGTGCCCGGTAAATGCGGTGAGGAAATTGTGAAAGAAACCGAATTCACAGGATAAAGTTTAAGGAGGATATAACATGTTAAAAGAAATGTGGATGATAACATTCTCGAGGCGGCGAAGGGCATGGGAAGCACAAGAATGCAGATCTTATTCAAAGTCAAGCTTCCACTCGCGATGCCGGTCATAATCTCTGGAATCAGGAACATGGTGACAATGACGATAGCGCTTGCCGGTATAGCATCATTCATTGGCGCCGGTGGACTTGGCGTGGCGATATACAGAGGAATCACGACAAATAACACAGCCATGACGATGGTAGGAAGTTTGCCCATATCCGCTTTCCTTTTGAGAAAATGACAAGAGAACACGATAACATAACGCTTATCAGGTTAAATCTCGATCAAGCTGTGATTCCGGAAAGTCTTGGGAACAAAGCTATAGGGATAAATGCGGATATGGCGGAGAGTATAAGTGATATACTCAACGTTTCAGTATCGCATCCATATCCTGTTCAGGAGCAGTGATCGGGTTTAGCTTATAATTTTCCACCAGATATTTAATCACAGTCTCAGACATGAACGCAGGCAGTGTCGGGCCGATATACATGTTGCGCACGCCCAGCGACAGCAGGGTGAGAAGGATACAGATGGCTTTCTGCTCGTACCATGACAGCACAAGGGTGAGTGGGAGGTCGTTTATGCTGCAATGAAATGCATCTGCCAGAGCCAAAGCGACCTTGATGGCACTGTAGGAATCGTTGCACTGACCCATGTCGAGTATTCTTGGAATCCCGTCGATTTCGCCGAGGTCGAGATCGTTGAAACGGTATTTGCCGCAGGCGAGGGTGAGGACAAGGGTGTCCATCGGAGTCTGCTTTACGAATTCGGTGTAATAGTTGCGTCCCGGATGTGCGCCGTCACAGCCTCCAACGAGGAAAATGTGCTTGACATGTCCTGCATTGATGGCGTCTATGATCTTACCAGCCTGTGACAGAACCGCGCTGTGTCCAAATCCGGTCGTCAGCATATGACCGCCGTTTATGCCGCTCATGCTCCTGTCGTGTTCATAGCCGCCAAGCTTCTGTGCGTGCTTGATCAGAGGGGTAAAATCTTTCTTCCCTGCTCTTGTACCTGAGATGTGAACCATGCCGTCATAACCCACGACTGATGTGGTGTAGATCCTGTCCTTGTAGCTCGGTCTTGGCGGCATGAGACAGTTGGTGGTAAAGAGCACCGGTGCGGGTATGTTCTCAAATTCCGTCTGCTGGCTCTGCCATGCGGTTCCGAAATTGCCCGCCAGATTATGGTATTTGTTAAGCTCCGGATAGCCGTGCGCAGGCAGCATCTCGCAGTGGGTATATACATTTACTCCTGTCTTTTTAGTCTGCTCAAGGAGCTGTGACAGGTCGTTCAGGTCGTGACCGGAGACCACGATAAATGGCCCGTTTTTGATGTCAACATTTACTCTAGTAGGCACAGGATTGCCAAATGATTCAGTGTTGGCTTTGTCCAGCAGCTCCATGCATTTGAAATTGATCTGGCCAAATTCCATGATGAGTTCTATCCATTCGGTGACGCTGTGCTCCTTGTTAACCTCGCATAGTCCCTTGTAGAACCATTTCAGAACCTCATTATCTGTGTAGCCGAGATTCATGGCGTGATGGGCGTATGCCGCCATACCCTTGAGTCCAAACAGCAGGGTGGAACGCAAGGATACTATATCCGTGTCACCATCCCATAGGTCGATCACCTGTATCTTTTCAGCCTCAGGTCTGCTGATCTTGTTCTGCTCGTTTTTAACCCTTCCCATAAATTCTTTTATTGCATTGTCGTCAAAGTTTACATTTGTCAGGGTTGTGAAAAGACCGTCTATGATAAGTCTGTCGGCGACCGCGCTGTGTTTATTCTCATTTTTTGAGAGTTCTGCAAGTTTTATAAGCTCACACACAAGCTCGTCCTGTAGATTAGATGTGGATGGCTGCTTGCCGCACACTCCGGTATTGATACATGCGGATCCCCCCGCTGTCTGCTGACACTGAAAACAAAACATATTTGACATGTACTGTATACCTCCTGAAATTATGAATCTGTCTGAAAAAACTGGTGACTGCCTGGCAGTATGTGGATTTTCTTCTAAATAGAGTATGGACAGTGAACAGGAGTTTTATACTCAAATTTGCTAAAGTATATCTGTGAAATATAAAAAAGAATACAAAAAAAATCGGTGCGACGGGATTCGAACCCACGACCTCTTCGTCCCGAACGAAGCGCTCTACCAAGCTGAGCCACGCACCGATAGTGTTTATCAACACTGCCATAATAGTATAAGAAGATTCTGAAAAAAATGCAAGGAGTTTTCTAAATAAATTGTCAAGAAATTCACCCAGGAATATCCGAGAAACTTTTGTGAAAATGATAATCAATCAATGACAGATAGCTATCCGTTTTTGGGGTGATCCCATCTGGGATCGAGACGGATAAATTCGGAAAATATATAGGGACGGACAGAGTTGAGAAGCTATATGTGAGTGTATGTGAACTGAGGGCGCCGGTGCTTAAGGCTTGCTAGAAATTTCGTTTGTGTGAATTTGCTGGTGGTTGTTGGGATAACGAGGGAAAACATTGCATATGAGATAAACTGTGGGCAATAAGCAAAAATGACGAGATGACCGGATGCATGAGTTACTATCTAGATGACAAAAAACTAAAAAAATATGCTTTATTTAAAAATACAGTTGACAACACTATGATACTAGTGTACTATTCAACTAGTACAGAGGTACAGCGGAGCTAGACAGCATACAAGGAGGAGGTGTGTGATGGAATTTAAGACGAATATCCCCATATATCTTCAGGTCATAGAGGATATAAAGCAGAAGATCATAGCGGGCACACTGCCTTTGGGATCTAAGCTTCCGTCATCAAGAGAACTTGCCATAGAATACCAGATAAATCCGAATACTGCAGCGAGGATTTACAGCGAGATGGAGTCTATGGGGTTGTCCTATACCAGACGTGGAATAGGAACATTTGTGACGGAGGATGACAAGGTCATAGACGACCTGAAAAAGGAGAGAATAGAGGAAATCATACAGAGCTTTGATGAACAGCTCACCGGTATGGGGTTTTCACAGGACGAGATCCTTGAACTGCTAAAAGAACACTTTGAGAAGGAAGTAAGAAGTAATAAAAGAGAAGGGAAATGATACAATGTTAAAATGCGAACATCTGGTTAAAAAATATATCACGACCACAGCCATATCCGACCTGTCACTGGAGATTGAGCCGGGACACATATATGCGCTGCTCGGTCCGAATGGAAGTGGAAAGTCAACACTTATGAAGATCATAGCCGGCCTGGTCAAGCCGGATTCAGGAACTATCACAATAGATGGAGTGCCTATGACATACAGGTCAAAGAAAGACATAGCGTATATGCCGACGGAGGCATTCTTCTTCGGATATATGAACTGTAAGGACATAGGAAAGTATTACAAAGATTTCTTTGATGACTTTGACTATGACAAATACATGGGACTGCTTGCTGAGATGGAGCTGAATCCGGATCAGAAGGCGAAGAGCATGTCTTCAGGAATGCTGGCAAAGCTCAAGATAGCGGTGACTTTGTCCAGAGACAGCAGGATCGTCATGCTGGACGAGCCACTGAACGGAATAGACATCATAGCTAGGGAGAAGATTATCAGCACGATTGTCCGGAATATATCGGATGACACAGCCGTACTCATGTCAAGCCACCTTGTGGATGAACTTGAGAGGATCGTGGATCACGCATTCTTTATCAAGAATGGCACCTGTGTGCTTCAGGGTGATGCAGAGGAGCTGCGAGTGAACAGGGGCAAGTCGATAGTTGATATGTATAAGGAAATATATGCATAGTTAGATGAAGGAGAGATAGATATTATGTTAAAGATGATGAAATATGAATACAGACGTGGAATATTTCCACTTCTGGTGGTTATAACGGCTCTTGCGGCAGCAGAATTGCTGTTCGTGATTGGAATATTTGCAGAAAAAAATCTGTTAGCAGGACTTGGTATCACCTTCCTTGTGATGGGAGGCTGGGCTTCGTTTATGTTCGTCTTGATATATGGTGTGATAATATACAGTCAGGATCTGAAGAACAAGACTGGGTATATGGTGTTTATGACGCCAATTTCAAATTACAAGATTATCGGTGCAAAGTTGCTTTCAATCCTGCTCACCGGTGCGACACTTGTGGCCTTTCTTGGACTGCTTATAGTTGTTGATTATAACCTGCTTAAGTCACATAACGGCGGTGTAGCTGGCGTTGAGCTTATGCTGGATGATATTCTGGGGACAGGAGGATTATCAATAGGAAGTGTCATTGCAAATGTTGCAGGGTTTATAGCAATAGCACTTATTCAATTCTATACAATGATCACCATAGCGTACCTCGCAGTGTCACTGTCTTCCACAGTGCTCCAGAATAAGAAGATAAAGGGCGTTGTCAGCTTTATACTTTTTGTGGCTCTTTATGTGCTGGTGAGCTACATAGCATACAAGCTTCCGCACCTTGGGAAGAACGTGCAGGTGGAGACTATGCTTGACGCGATGTATAAGAACATACCGCAGCTTATTCTCTATGTTGTATGCATGATCGGCAGTTATATAGGAAGTGCGACACTGCTTACTAAGAAGATCAGCTTATAGGCGATATGCTGTAATATGAATGCGCGCGTGAAACGACAGGAGATATGAGGATGAGGAATGGTGATGTGATGAAATGGTTTAGATACCTGGTTACAGGAGTCTGCACAGGAGTCATAGTAGTGCTCCTTGTACCTGTGGCTGTGTGTGGAATCTGTGCATATGGTGTGTGGCGGCTGCTCAATATGGTAACAGGCGGAAATAAAGAGCCACGCAGGACGATGATAAAGCAGAATTTATAAATGTATATTTTTAATCAACAAGATAACCCGGAGTGAGAAAATGTCTCACTCCGGGTTATTGACGTTCGGGGAGGAATCATGTAGTATTTTCACTAGAGTTAGACAAGGCTAACCAAACCTATTTGTCACAAGGAGGTTTTGTATGAGTGAAAATACATGGGAGATCATGAAGGGCATGGAGCTCGGTGACGTGGAACTTCAGATGGCACTTCAGTGTGCACCAGTGATAACGGGCGTCAAGGTGTCAAATCTTCTGAACATAGAACTCAGCGGATATCGTCAGATGGTGGAGATACTGAAGGACAGTGATATATGTATGTACACACTGGGAGCAACCTGTGGCAGGGTAAATGTATTTATCTACAATGCGGCAAAGCTCAGGGCATTTGTTCAGAGGGATGATGTGCAAAGACTTATGTCTGAGCTGGGATATGCGGACATGGAGCTTTCTGAGATTCTCGCTGAGTTCCGTGAAAAATATCAGCAGTACTTAAAGAGCAGAGGAAGATTCACCTCGAAACAACCGGTACAGGAAGATATGGCTTGTGGCGATGGAGCTCTTGGCAAGGAGTGGTTTCCACACGAGATGGGCTTGCTGCTGGGATACCCACCGGAGGATGTGGAGGGTTTTATTCGGCAAAGTGGCAGAAATGCACTTTGTTCCGGTTACTGGAAGGTGTATGAGGATGCTGAATCAAAGCGGAGAACATTTCATATATTTGAATGTGCGGAAGAGAGACTTATCCAGTTTCTTTCAAATGGACTGCATATGAGAGATATCATGGGGATGTACACGGCGAGTAGAAACGCGGCGTAGAAGTATATGGAAAGATGCAGTTAAACACTGTTTACAAGGATGTATAGGGAAAATCTCTATAACATATAATTTCATAAGGAGGATTATTATGAGCAAAATTAATATCGTATTCTGGACACAGGGCGGAAATACACAGATGATGGCGGAGGCTATCGCAGACGGTGTGAGAGAGGCCGGAAAGGAAGCTGAGGTAGTATTTGTAAGCAACATCACACCGGATGAACTCAAGGATGAGTCGGTGTTTGCACTTGGATGCCCGGCTATGGGAGCCGAGGTGCTTGAGGAGGCTGAGATGGAGCCATTTGTTGCTGAGGTTGAGGGATTTGCGGCAGGCAAGAAGATCGCACTCTTCGGTTCATACGGCTGGGGAGATGGCGAGTGGATGCGCGACTGGGAGGCGAGAATGCAGTCAGCAGGCGCAGAACTCGTAGGTGGAGCCGGACTTATGTGCCATGAGACACCTGACGCAGAAGGCCTTGAGGAGTGTAAGGAGCTTGGACGGCAGCTGGCAAATGCGTAGGCGACGGACGGCACACAGATAAAGAAATAACCATATATATGCAGTCACGTTTGGCAACTGTCGCTTCAACTTGCTTCTATCTGCACGCATCTCCGACCGCGATAAGGACGTTGCGGATCTCCGATGCGGCAAGAAGCGTTGAAGCTCGGTTGCCGTCACTACCGACTGGCATATATATGGTTATTTTTTATCTACGTGCCTGGTCGTGGGGATATAAAAAGAGCCGCTTGAGAAAATCTGTAATTTGAATGTGATTCTCTCAGGCGGTTCTTTTTTGTGTTGAATTTGTTCTTAGTGTCCTGCATACTGGGCCTTGTGGGTGCCGAGGTGCTTAATGTGTGCTGTTATGTATGGAGCTATTGTAACATGCTTGTCCATGACATTTCCAACTATGGCGATTCCCTTGCCCATGGTGAAGGCAGCTAGGACTGTGCCGATTCCCAGACCATAGATATGATCGAGGATAAAACCTGTCATGGCAGCTGTCGTTGCAAGGCAGATCACATCAAACGAAATCTTAACCTTGGAATATTTTGCCGATATAATCTCAGACAGCTCTCTTGGGAAAAGGTCTGTCGGGATGATTGGAAGTCCACATCAGTCGGTCATTTTTTGCGGACAGTTCAATACATGCCCTTCGGTTCCTCTCCCTACTCCTGCGTTTGCTCTCGTTTGATTTCTCCCTCTGTATCCTCTTAGCACAAGCGGGACAATACTTTGATATTCCAGAGCTGGGGACGTATTCAACACCGCACACCGTACAATTCTTAGGCTTTAACGCCGTCCACCGCTTTGTGGGTGTGATATGTAATTCACCGACAAAGCCGATGAATTTATAGTAAATCTT
This sequence comes from Clostridiales bacterium, assembly GCA_029338615.1. GTDB lineage: Bacteria > Bacillota > Clostridia > Lachnospirales > Lachnospiraceae > Coprococcus. The sequence goes on along the minus strand of JAQYAS010000001.1, from coordinate 309 downwards.
GATTTCCTGCCTTACTGTCCCGTCCGCAAGTTTCTCACGTTCCGAAACAAGTATCTTGTCTATGAGTGCGTTTATGATGGTTGCGTCCAACTCTTTCAGCCCCTGATAGTTGCGGATTAGGGATAGAAAGTCCCTCACGCCCTGCGATTTCTCATAGCTGTCATTGAGCGTTTCCGTCACCTCTTTCAGCCTTGCTTCAATTTCAAGCTGCTCTTTCTGGTATTTCCCCGACATCATCTCAAAATTCCGCTCGGTAATACGCTCCATGACCTTATCCTCGTAGAGAGAGGAAAACAGCCTGTCCAGTTC